>DATCIR010000278.1:0-11403 GCA_036507695.1 Gammaproteobacteria bacterium | reverse complement strand
AAAAGGGGGCAAGCAGTTACGAAAAAAGTAAAATAAAAAGTTTGGCTATTGTAGTTTTTGCAGTGAAAAGACATTTTAAAGGGTGTGTTTAAGCGAGGAATTGTGCAGTGCAGGATAGCCTGCCGGGTTAGTGCGAAATGGTGAGAAAAACATGGATTCCCACGGAGGACCGTGGGAACCAGTGAAAGGCGAGCTTGATTAATGTAGCAAAATCAGCTACAAAAGTAGCTGATTTTGCTACATGCGAGGTGGGGTATGTCTTCTAATTTAGCGGAATTGTTATTTAAGGTCTATCGCCGCCGCATTCTTGAATTGCTTCTGTTACATCCCGGTCAACAGTACCACGTGCGGGAGATCGCGCGTTTAACTGGAACGGTTGCGGGGACTCTGCATAAGGAGTTGGCCAGGTAGGCGGATGCCGGTGTATTGCGTAAGACTGCGGTAGGCAATCAAATATTGTATCAAGCCGACAAAGACTGCCCGGTTTTTGATGAGTTGAGAAGCATTCTTTTGAAGACATCGGGTCAGGTTGCGAAAAAAACAAATCAGCCGACAAGCAAATGGATTCAGTCTCTAAAAGATATCGTACACAGATTTTAGCGTTGGCACGCGCAAACGGTGTGTGCAATGTGCGCGTGTTTGGTTCGATGGTGCAAAACGAAGGCGGCCCGGAAAGCGATCTGGATTTATTAGTCGATATCGAGAATGGCCAATCAGGCTTGGCATTGGGAGGGTTTTTAACGGATGTATCCGCTCTCGTTCATCGCAAAGTGGATGTTGTGACGGAAAAGTCATTACACCCGGCGATTCGTGACAAGGTAATGCGGGAGGCAAGACCGCTATGAGTCGAATGGCACTTACTTAACGCAATTTTTTGGATTTTCGTCATTCCGGCATTTTTTTAAGCATGCCCCGGTATGTTGTAAGCCGGGGCATGCTTTAAAAGACGCCGGGAAGACGGCGGTTCTGAGCTTAAGTAAGTGCCATTCGTATCTGACTGTATTCGACGAAACGCGGAGCGGGCATGGGATAGGGAATAAAATATTGATATGTACAATAATTGAGTAATTTTGCGACGTTAGAGCCTTCATTCGCGACAAATACATTAATTAAGCGACAAATAAAGCGTTTATAGGCCGCGAAAACGGATTTCGCGACGTGTTTATTTGGGCGTATCAACGCACCTGTGCGCGTTATTCAGCCGTGCGCCAGTCACTGGGAGAACCGGACCCATTTCGTTTACGCTATCGCGCACTGGTGTCCGAGCTTGTTGCCGCGAGTGTCAGGGGGCGTATTGATAAAAAAGTGCCACAGTGTTTATCAGGCGGCGTGCGGTGAAAGAAGTGCCGTTAGATGATCAAGCGCGCTTTATTAAGGTGGTTGAAGCGGAATTGATGAGTCTTCACGAAGGGAATATTGCGCGCTGTCGTTTGCAGCCGGCTGAGTATCAGGCATGGAAGGAATTTTGGTGATGAGACAATGCTGATTGGAACTGATGATGTGTAGTAAGTCTTTATTATTGGTGGGCTGTGCCCACCCTGCGCGCTGTAAAAGTATTCATCCCGAACGGAGTACCCTGCAAATGGGTGGCGGTTTTCATGACGTCGCGGTTTCGCGGTGATGAGCGTGGGGCTACTCTGTTAACCGCGAACTATCGGTGGACTTGGGAAAAGAGGGCGTATATTCTTGCTAGTTTTCGGGAGTACCAGGCACGCAGCTCTAAAAATGTTAAGGACCGCGGAATGACAAGGCCAGGGTATTTTTGTGGGGAGGATGACGATGCGCACCCGGAAGGACACGCCGTTTATACTGCAGCGGGGCTTGTCAATGAACAAGACTCAGCGCAATCATCCCCTTGATTTTCTGAAGAGGACTAAACGACTGATGGCTTCAATTGTCGCTTGGCTGGTTGGGTTGCTCTTCCTGGGTCTGGGCGTCTGGATTCTGTTGCTGCGCTTTGAAGGGCTTATCGACCGCATCTGGCCGCACAATATGCTGATTGGCCAGATGACCATCGATGGTAACGAGAGCAAAAGCCATGCGGAACTGCTGCGCGCCCGCTTTGACCACCATTTTCGCCGCCCGGTTGCCATCGCGAAAGAGACCGGTTTCCTTGAAGTGCTGACACTCGATACGCCGGATCTGTTTCAGCAGAAGGACATTGATGCTCCCCTGAAGAATATGACGGTTGAAGTCAGCGGCGTGGATGTCGGCCTTCTATTCCGCGTGGTCAATCAACTCGCCCAACCCGACCGTTGGGTCATTGAGGGCGACTTCCAGCTCAAGTCTGACCGGGCGCTGCTGGCGTTGCGCATGCGGCGCGGTCCGCGGCTGATCCGGACCTGGTATCTTGAGCGCTTGGGCAACACGGCTGAAGAGAGATCAATGCTGCTGGAGCAGTTGATTGACGATGCCATCTTCCAGCTTGCCTATGATTTTGGCAATAAAGCGGAACAAGATGAGGATCTTCGGAAATGGCGGGATGTGCTGCCGCCACCGGCCGACTTTCCGAGCCGCGCGGCGGTTGCCGCTTACTATGAAGGCCGGGGTGCGCTGGGCCGGTACTTCGCATACGGCGAGTGGCGCGATCTCGATCTTGCGGTCGAGCGTCTGCGCACGCTGCGCAGTCAAATGCCGGAATACGCCATTGGGCTGCAGCTGCTCGGCATGGCGCTTGCGGAAAAACGCAATGAGGCCGAGGCTATCCATGTCTACGAGCAACTTGAGTTGCTGCTGCGCCCCGCCGGCAAATCGATCGCACAACTGACGACACAGGAGAAACGCCGCTACCTGCCCATCATACTGTTAAAGGCTACTGCGACGTCCAAACTTTATACCTGGCAATCGGCTCACGAGGCCATTCGAGAATTGCTGGAACTGGACAAAGCATTGGCGGAAGAATTGGCCAGGATGGCGCCCGGGAAGATTACGGCGTGCGGCAGCAATAATGATTCCGCCAGCCAGGAACGATTGAGCCAGGAAGAACGCAACACCCGGGAGAACTATGCGGCGTTTCGCGAATTACGGGCGCAGACCTCCGCGCAACTTGCTTACACGTATGCGCTTTATTTGTCCTATGTTCGCCACTACACGGTGCATGAAATGTTTGCCAACGAGGATGGCCCTGTTGAATTACAGGTCGTTAATCCCGCCGACCGGGTAACGCTTCGAGAAGGTCCGGCAGAGAAGGCCAAACCATTGGTCCGCCAGACAATGATCAAGATTAAGGACCAACACGAGAACTGGCTGCACACGGCAGAGCAGGAGCAGAACCAGCTTGAGAAATATTGGTGCGCGTTGTCAGACCCGGAACGCCGGCGGGCGGAACTTACGGCTCGGCTGAACCTGGCGGCGGGGTACGCCCAATACCGAATGGCGGAGCTGGAGGATCACGTGGCTGATGAAAGCCAGCTTGTATTGGGCGCCAGCTACAAAACGCGCCTGGATAACGCCGCCGAAAAACTGCGCAAAGCGGAGGCGGCCCATCCTAACCACTACCTCGTGCTGCAATTCCTGGGTCTGGTCTATGCGGAACCTCGCAGCGACGCCAGGTACTTGAGTTTCGCCGAGCAGTATATCGAACGGGCCATCCTGGCCAACCCGGCCGATTACTACAGCCATGCACTGCTCGCCGGCATCTTGCTGCGCCGGGTGGCTAACTCGGGCCTGGACATCTCGAGCCACGGTATGCTCGAGCAGGGTCTTGCCGAGGCCCAAACCGCTATCACGCACCGGGAGTTTAGCGGCAGCTCTCAACTTTTGCGGGCGCAGTTCCTGGCCCTGCTGCTCGAAATTGAGCGGGACGAAACGAAGCGGCGGGAACTTCGCGCCGGTTTGGATCAAGCGATCAGCCAGGCGGCCCGGTTTCTACCGTATGTTTTTGACCGGCCCGATGTTGATCTCACCTGGCTGCGCAGCGTCGCCGCAACCCGGCAATTGGGCGAAGACGCTGAGGCAATTCAATCCCCCGGGGCTCAAGCCGCCAGCCTGACGCAACAAAAACAACAGCGCTATGAAAAATCCAGGCAAGCGCTGATCAAAACGATCGATGAACTGATCGCGGATTGCAACACGCTTGAAGAGCGCTGGGTGGCGCGGCAACGGGTTTTTCTGATTGAGAAACTCGAACAACGGGCGAAAGCTCTGCGCAGTGCAATAGAAAAATCCACGCTCGACAACTGGCGCGAAATAAAAATCCAAATCCTGTAAATCTTTGGCAGTGACGATAACCAAGATGAAGGTCGGCTCCGACCTACGTAACTTGCTAATCGTGTAAAGGAACGGATTAATTAAGTGGCTAACTTAGCTTATAAATTACACTTTTTGTTATCAAATAGGCGCTTTTGAGAAATAAGGCATACGGCTGTGACAATCCGGCTTGTAAAGACGGGTGACGACCGATTAAACGCCAGATCGTGTATTGTGTAAACCTGTGCTGACCTGTAGTCATTATAAGACTTATTATTAGAAGCCTATCTCGTGCATTTTCCTTTTCATATTTACCAGAATATATTCATTATTACGCCATATTTCGTGTAGGTAAATTATTTAACTCTTTGAAATGCAAGAACCAGACTTGTGGTATCGCTAAAGTCAAGTAAGCCTGCTGTAACTCGCCTTGATGTACAGTGCCTCCATTGAGAGCCGCGGTTTCTCCTCAATACCATCTTTCAATTGACATCCATGTTAATGGTCATTTCTATGATCAGGAGGAAACACCATGAAATTTAAATCTTCTCTTACGCTGGTTCTTTGTTTAACGGGAACAACAGCTTTCGCCCATCCGCCACAACCAAATGTATTTGATGACGGGAACTACTGGAAAATTACTGCATACGATGATTCTTCACCTGCGCATACCCAGTGGGCATCCCAAGGCATTTGTTTCCAGCCCTACGCAGTTGTTGGCACGCAGGTCAGAGGTGCTTGGTATTCTGATACCTTTCCGGATTGGAATGGTCGTTATGCCCAGGAAGGGGATAAACTTTTTATGCACGGTGATTATGCTAAGGATGTTGGTCATGATGGCATGGAGTTCGAAATAGTCACCCAATCCAGGGAAAATCTTGCTGCCGGTCATTGGAAGGAATGGCGTGAAGATGGCGCGTATGGCAACACCATTGGATTTGCCAATGCCACGTTAACGCGTGCTGGAAAATGTGAAATAGTGCAACCTGGAGGTATCGCCAACATCAATGTGCCACCGCGGTTTCTGCTGGATGGAAAGATTGCAGAAAATCCCGGCGATATAGGACAAGTACCGCTGGATTCATTGCTGTCCAGGTAAAGTTCTTTAACACAGTCAGGCCAGCAAGTTGTGATTCATTTGCTGGCCTTGATACGAGCTGGCCATCATGCAACCATGTCAAATAGAAAAACCGGTTCGGACTTACTTTCGGCAAGCGGCACGGATCCACGTAAGCTATTTATGCAATAAAAATTATGCAATAAAAAGCACAGCCAACCTATTTATAAGAATAAAGCCTTCGAATACATTTTTGGGTATTAACCACGTGCTTTTAAAAAATGCCACGTTACTTTTGTGAATCGCGATTTTACCGCGCGCGATAATCTCCGTATAAACCTGGCGTGAGCCGGCAGGGACGGACGCCATTTACTCCCTAAGATTTATCCTAACGATAAAATAGTTGTTTTAGCGTTTTCCTGGAGGCCAGCCATATCTTGATGGTCTCGTAAATTATAATGGAGGCATAGCTTACGGAAAACCACACGACGATTTCCTCGATGGGCAGGTTGTGCCATGCGCCAATAAAAATACCTATCATGGAGCGATCCTGAAATCCCCACCATTGATAGGGCAGGGCAAGTGTCGTTTCCCATATGAGACTAATAAGCACCATGATGAAAAATGTAAAACTGAATGCCCGCCAGTTAATGAAATGTGTAGCGCTTTTGAAAAAAGCCATGGAGGGTACTAAAGCAACTATTGTGATGTAAATGAAGTACCATGGAAATCCATTCGTGTTTTGCGCTAATAGTTTTTTATAGGTTATCGCCAGCAAAATTAACCCCAATCCAATAATGATCGATGGCCAATGAAATTGAAGAACTTTATCAACCTTTAGGGATTCGGCTGTATAATCCGGTACGTTGTATTTTTCAAACCAGTATTCATCACACCAGACGTAGATCAGCAATACGGTTGTAAAACCGGCAATGTAAAAAATGAATTCCTCTATGGGTAATGGACCGCCGACCGCCGGAAAGTAGATTCCCAACACGGCATGGTGGTTTTCGAAGACAAAAAAAGCATTGCCAAACAGTACATCAAGAATAATGCCCGTCGGTGCAAGCAACGCCATGCTGTAGAAGAACGCCTTTTTTTGAAAAGTGAGTTTGTTAAATCGCCACATCCAGAAAAGCAGCGCAACCATGGGGAATAAGAACAAGCTGAGACTGATGGTATATCCCAAGGGGGTAGGGTTGTCTGAGTTTTGTATCACAGTCGCCGGTACGGTTACCGAGTTTAAAGTCAGGGCGACCGGAATAACGAGAATGCAAATAAGATAAACGACGACTGACGCGGCACGTCGATAGGGTTTGTGCATCAGCATGAGTCCCTTTGCTTTAATTAAGAGGGGTGAAAGGTTACTAGCGCTAGCTTATAACATAAAAGTTTGAACCATCTCCAGTTTAATGGACACTACAGCTGTATCCTCTTGGGTATTTTTACACAGGTGATCTTTTTACACATACGGGAAAAAACTCGGCCGGACCCACACATTTTATTGAAAGTGGAAGGAAACAGCATAAATAAAGCGCTGATTTGGCGCTCAAATTGTGCGTTTTGGTATTAAAAAGGGACGATTAAGAAACAAGCTATGGGATTGTGATATTCCGGTGTGGAATGAAAAGGATTTGAGCTGCGGGGTTTCAACTCTTGTATTCATTATCTCGACCGATGCGGCTCGTGCCTTCCTGCATCCTGCTGGGCTTGAATATTAAGCACCGTCAGATGACAATGGTTTTTTTCTAGAGTAAAAAAATATATCTGGCTGTGTTGTTTAATCGATGAATGGTGTGACGATGGATAAATTCGACGATCTGCCAGACGTTCGCGATGGGCTCACTCGAAACGAACGAATAGTCTTGTATTGCATCCATAAAACACAAGACGAGCTGGGTGGCCGAAATGTGCCGACGGCGATGCTTTACGGCAGAGTGCTTGAGTACGTGGATATGAGCGTCGACGAGATGCAATTGATTTTACAAAAGCTGACCGGTAACAAATTCTTTGACAAATAAAGGGGCAAGATCAGAATCCATTGCTGATTCAGCGCGCTTAGCAGGGACGATAACGCGGACGATAATGGTGGTTTACCGGTTATTATGTAAGTCGACATTGACCGGTTGGTAATTGACAGAGTTCATGGAGAATTTGACCGTATCTGTTTATATTATTGGCAGATGTTAGGAAAGCTCAGAGTAATTACTCAGAGTTTCCCTACTCGTCATCAGGATAGTAGCTGGCCTTAACATTAGCTTATTGCCCTGGCTTGCAGGTGGCTGATAGGCTGCCCGTTGTTAGGACATCGAAAATCGCCTATGATCGGCAACCTATGGTCGCTGAAACCAATGTTAACTGGCGCTACGCGTAAATGGCGGTGTGCTTTTTCTTACGGGGGAATTCGGGCGTACAATGCAGCCAATCGTTTCCATATCGAATTTGTCAAAGACCTATGCCAATGGTTTCCAGGCGCTGAAAAATGTAAACCTGGATATTCAAACCGGAGAAATTCTGGCGCTGCTTGGTCCCAATGGGGCGGGTAAGACCACGCTGATTTCAATTATCTGCGGAATTGTCAATGCCAGCAGGGGTTCGGTAACCGTCGGCGGCCATGACATCGTATCGGACTATCGCATCACGCGCAGCACGATCGGGCTGGTTCCGCAGGAGCTCACGCTCGGCGCCTTTGATACGGTGTGGAATACCTTGTGTTTCAGCCGCGGACTGTTCGGAAAAAAACCGGACCCTGCCTTCCTGGAGAAGTTATTAAAAGATTTAACGCTCTGGGATAAGAAAAAAAGCCTGCTGATGTTCTTGTCGGGCGGCATGAAACGGCGGGTACTGATTGGTAAGGCGCTGGCGCACGAACCTATGGTGCTGTTTCTGGACGAACCTACCGCCGGCGTCGATGTGGAACTGCGCAAGGATATGTGGGCGCTGGTTCAACGCCTGCGCGAGTCGGGGGTTACCATTATACTGACCACGCACTATATTGAAGAGGCCGAGGCGATTGCCGACCGTGTCGGTGTTATCAACCATGGTGAGTTGTTGCTGGTCGATGATAAACAAGCGTTAATGCACAAGCTGGGTAAAAGACAATTAATCGTAGAACTCGAAGCGGGAATTTCGGATTTGCCCGGCGCATTGACAGCATGGACACTGGACTTGTCTGCGGATGGCAGCCGGCTGACTTATACTTATGACCCACTTAAAACGCGGACGGGTGTCGATGGTTTATTGCGGGCGATCAGGGAGGCCGGCATGTTGATCAAGGACGTACACACGAAAAAGACATCATTGGAAGAAATATTTGTCAACCTGGTGAACACAAAAAAATGAATACCTACGCCATCAGGGTTATCTATAAATATGAAATGTTGCGCGCCTGGGAGACACTGGCGCAGAGTTTCGCATCACCCGTGATATCCACTGTGCTTTATTTCGTGGTGTTCGGATCGGCCATTGGAACGCGTATTGAAACCGTCGCGGGTGTGTCCTACGGAACGTTTATCGTTCCCGGCCTGATAATGCTGACGCTGCTCACACAGAGTATCGCCAACGCGTCCTTCGGCATATTTTTTCCGAAGTTCACCGGGACTATTTATGAAGTCATGTCGGCGCCGATCTCTATTGTTGAAATTCTGATTGGCTATGTGGGCGCCGCGGCGACCAAGTCGTTTATCATTGGCCTGATTATCCTGGCGACGGCAGGATTTTTCGTGCCCCTGGACATTGCCCATCCGGTGTGGATGATTGGATTTTTGATACTCACCTGCATTTCTTTCAGTCTGTTTGGATTTATCATTGGTTTATGGGCCACCGATTTTGAAAAATTGCAGCTGATTCCGATGTTGGTGATTACGCCCATGGTGTTTCTTGGCGGCAGTTTTTATTCGGTCGACATGCTTCCACCGGCCTGGCAGACCGCCACTTTATTTAACCCGGTGGTTTACCTGATCAGCGGATTCCGGTGGAGCTTTTTTGAAGTCGCCGATGTCAGCGTGGAATTGAGCTTTGCCTTGGTGCTGGTGTTCCTGAGCATTTGCCTGGTCATCGTGTGGTGGATGTTTAAAACAGGGTATCGGCTGAAACAATAATTACAGTACTCGCGGAAAGCGTGAAAAGGTCTTGCCTTTTCGCCGGATCGTTCGATGGTTAACTATGCCTTCGCAGGGGTATACATTGGATGGGTTCCACCTGGCCTTCTGGTTTTTATCAGCCCGCCATACAAAATCTTCTGGATGCCGGCATTCGCCGGTAGTTCTGTCACATTTGACGATTTCGTCTCTCCTCCTCATGCCAGCATAGTCCCTTGGAGAGCTATCTTTCTCATCGATGACGAAATAGAGACTTAATCAAAAATTTCTTAGTAAAAGTGGATATCGATATTCGCATTTTTACTATTAAACGCGATATGATCGTGTATATTTGTAAGCCTGCGTTAAGGCGAGCCATGCTCGTAATCTTGTTGTTTAGCATGGTAAAAATCGCCGGCGAGGCCAATTCATATGTTAAAGTTTCATGCCAATATGTTCGATAAAAAAGATAGACTTAAAATAAAAGCCGCCCACGTTGTGCGTACCGGCAGCCCTTAGTTTTGCGATAAGGACAAAAACATGTTGAAGGCCATCTAACGCCGGTATTTCCCGCCATGAAGTCAATCATACAGGCATTAAAATTTCGATTGCGAAACCGGCCGGATAGTGAGCTGGAACAGGCCGTTATCCGGCTGGTTCTCGGTGGTTTGGTAATTTCATATACGCTCTACAGCTTTCACTCGACCACACAATCGATTCCCCTGAACATTGCGGTAACCAGCATCGCGTATATGTCTGTAGCCGTATTGTTATTTGCAATGATCATTTGGAAGCCTGTTGTTTCTCCGGTACGCAGGTTGATAGGAATAGCCATTGACACGGGTACGTGTTCCTATTTGTTGTTGCAGGTTGGGGAGTTCGGCGCGGTTTTTTATGCGGTTTATCTATGGGTAATTGTCGGTAATGGTTTGCGGTTTGGTAAAACGTATTTATACATCGCCATGGCCGCATCCATCATCGGCTTCTCTTATGTTGCAACACACAACCCATTCTGGATAGAGCATCCAAATGTTGCCATTGGTTTGTTAATCAGTTTTTTTGCGCTGCCTTTATATTATGCGGTGTTGCTGGATCGTGTAAAAAAGACTAATCAATCGCTGGAAGCGCGGGTAAAGGAAAGAACGGTGGAGTTGGCTCAGGCGCGTGATGATGCGTTGGCCGCCAACCGCGCAAAAAGTCAATTCCTTGCCAACATGAGTCATGAGTTGCGAACACCTCTAAACGCGATTATTGGTTACAGTGAACTGCTGGCGGAGCAGGCGCAAGAAGAAGGTAACAAAAAATCCATCCAGGATCTGGAAAAAATTAAAAGCTCCGGCGAGCATCTGCGCAACATGATTGGCGATATTCTGGATCTTGCGCGGATTGAAGCGGGCAAGATGCCATCAAAGGCTTGTGAAGTGAATTTGCACGAGTTAACCAATTCGATCACGGACACTCTCAACCTCGAAGTCAGGCGTAATAACAATAAACTGGTGGTTGACATCAGTGATGGGGTGCCGCCGGATATTTACATCGACGGAGCTTTTCTTTACCGCGTATTGCTGAATTTGTTAAGTAATGCCGCTAAATTTACCAAGGACGGTATGATTGAATTGAAGATCAATCGCACTTATGCCGAGAATAGCGAGCAGCTGGAATTTTGTGTGCGCGATACCGGTGTCGGAATAAGAGAAGATGAACTTAAGAATATATTCGAACCGTTTACTCAAGCGGATGCTTCACACACCCGGCGATTTGATGGCAGTGGGTTGGGGCTGACTATATGCAGCAATCTTTGCCGGCTCATGAACGGAGAAATAAGCATTTCCAGTCAAGTGGGGAGCGGCACCACGTTTAGGGTTCGCCTGCCTCTATTGCGGGCCGAGCCGCCGGTTATTAGTGGTGATTTAGTTTAAATAAAATAGGGTGGAGAATTCAGATCATCTACAATCATTTGGTTCAAAACCGGTATTCTAGACGAAACCGGCCGCAAAATTTAGTTTAAATTGCGGAGTAACTACTCACCCCGTGTGCAGCATAGGTTAAAGCGGTGCCGGTGTTTCCTGCCGGGGGCGT
>DATCIR010000277.1:0-10082 GCA_036507695.1 Gammaproteobacteria bacterium | reverse complement strand
ATAGCTACGGCTATGACTTTACTCAGCGCATCCCTGCGCTTCGCCCTGCGGGCCAGCTTGCAGCTGTTCAAAATCGCTCCCGGCGATTTTGTCGCTCCAGAGCGGCGCCTACGAACACGAATCCTTCGCGATGTACAGGATGTACGAGTGCCGCGGAGCCCATGGATGGGCGGGAGCGGCCTGCTCCCGCGATCCTGGTGAGAAATGCGGGCTAGGGTTTTATAAATCCAAAAAAGCTGAGCGGCTACTGCAAAGTCCCCGGTTGGGGCAACACACCACCTGCCAGTTCCGCGTCCGAGGCTTTTCGCACATTAACAACCTTGACACGAAAGGTAACGGTTTTTCCGGCGAAGGGATGATTCGCGTCAACAGTCAACTGATCACCTTCAATCTTGCTGACCACCAGCTCCATGACTTCCCCATTTTCATCTTCAAATGCCGGCCTGGCGCCAACCCAGCGAAATTCTTCGGGCACATTATCAATCTGATCGGTAAAAGTCAGGCTCGGATCGTGTTCTCCAAAACCGTCTTTGGGCGGCAATTTAACTTCGACCATTTCTCCAGCTAACTTGCCTTCCAAGGCCTGTTCCACTTTTGGATACATGGTTCCGGAGACTCCATGAATATATTCCATGGGCAAATCGGAATGCTCCATGATATTGCCTTGCTCATCCAGTATCTGGTAGGTAAAGGTGACAACGCACTTATTGCTGATTGGTTCGCTCATAATTTAGGAATCCCAGGATTACGTTTCGTAAGAGTAAAAAATCATGCTTTCCTGGCGCAACGGAATCCGACATCGTTGAACGCCTGGTTAGGTGGAAAATTAAACCGGTACGCAACCCTGAAATATTGCGCAGACGTGTATCGCCCTGCGGTACTCCAACTGCCACCCCGCGCAACCCGGTGTTTCTTGCCATAGTTTGAGCTTTGGTACTCCGCGCCTGGATAGGCTTCATACCAATCCGCGGTCCACTCCATAACATTGCCGGCCATGTCATAAATCCCATACGGTGACTTGCCATCTTCATAACTGCCTACCGGGGTCAAATCGGACTCTCCCTGTCCGCCATTTAAATACTCGGCATGCCACTCATTCCCCCACGGATATTCGCGGCCATCCGTGCCCCGCGCGGCCTTCTCCCATTCCGCCTCGCTGGGCAACCGTTTGCCGGCAGCGCGGCAGTATTCATCGGCCTTAAACCACGTGATGTTACGCACCGGCAAATTGTCCTGCTGCAGCTGTAAACGTTCGATCAGCATATCGATTTGCGCATCCGTATACTTGCGCAGTTTGCGTAAATACTTTTTGAATTGCCCACTAGTCACGTCATACTTGTCGATATAAAAGGCGTCAACCACGACTTTACGCTTCGGATGTTCATTCAGATACAAGGGTTCATCAAATCCGGATTCCTGGGATTTTCCGCTGGCATCCACATCATTACTGCCCATAATAAACGCGCCGGCGGGAATCAATACCATAACATCCAGCGCAACATCCGCCGCCGGAGCGGTGGAGCCGGACGTTGCCGTTACCGGTTTTGACCCGGACTTGTAGGCGGCGAACACTGCCGCGGCAACAATAATACAAATCATAACCGCCCACAGCCAATGCCGGCGAAACGTGGTTGTTAGATTGTTATCCACCATAATTTATAGACTCAAGGTCATTGTGATTTACACATCCTTAGCACAACGAAATCCAAAACTGTCGTTTTTCGTGTGTATGGAAAAAAACGCCCGGTTAAATGCCGGCGCGGAAATTCCACAGTTATAAAAAGAACAATCAAACCAGGACCCGCCTTTTAAGGTTTTATAGCGTTCGCCATAACTCTCGGAAGGCGCCTGGTTGTTCGGATAGGCCTGATACCAGGACGCGGTCCACTCCCACACGTTGCCACTCATATCATACACACCATAGGGGCTTACACCGCCCGCGAATGCGCCAACCGGCGTGGTGTCACCCGTTGCGCCGATCTGTTGCCAGCGTAATGGTGTATTGGCGTTTCTTGCGTCGAAATCATTGCCCCAGGGAAAAGTTCTGCCGTCGGTGCCACGCGCCGCTTTCTCCCATTCCTGATCGGTGGGCAAGCGTTTACCGGCCCATTGACAGTAGGCATCGGCGTCTTCCCAGGAAACCTGGGTGACCGGATGATCCGCCTTGCCTTGCGGAAAGGCTCGATTGCGAAAATGGGCGGGCGAACGCCGCCGGGTTTGGTCGTTAAATTTCTGGTACTGCAAATTAGTCACTTCATGGACATCAATATAAAAAGCGTTCAACACCACCCTGTGTTGCGGTCCTTCGTCAGGCAACCGCTTGTCACTCCCCATAATGAATTCTCCCGCCGGAATTAACACCATTTCATTGGGGGCGTCACCCAACCGGCTGTTTTGGTAATTGTCGTGGTAATTGTTGTGGTAGTACAGGGGAAAGCGCATACCGGCATCGGCCGGCAATTTTACGCTTGGCGTAACCGCTCCCTGTTTAAGTTGCGATGACTCCTTCCGGGCCAAAGTCTGGCTTTTTGCCGCCGCTTTAAACTCGTGACAGCTACCGCACTTTGATGGGTCACCGGCGGCGGCTTCCACAATATCGTTGTCTTGCGTATGACAGGAGCGGCAGCGGTTATCCGGCGGGTTAACCGGATGGACATGCTTGCCGATTAATGCCGCCGCAACGGCTACGCTTTGCATTCCCCACAGCAAAATCAACAAGCCAAATCGAACCAACACCGTCAGCGCCTGGCAAGCCTCATTGGATTGACGCCAAATGGACCCACGAACCTGCACGTTATGCATTACGCTTAATCAACCAAGCCCAGCCTATGGAAATGCCGGAGTTTAAGTTTCTGGGGCGCATGCGCTTTCCCAATGGAACAAATAGCCAGCCTCGCCGGGCTCCGCGCTGAACCGCGCACTGATGAATAAATTAGCCACCGCCGCCAACTGGTCGTCGATATAGACCAGCGGCGTTCTATGGCGAATCCAGGGCGCGATGCCGTGTTCCTGAAATAATTTCTTCAGGGAATGATGCTGGGGTCTTCCCGCGGGCTGAATGGTTTCACCGCCTTTGCGAAACCGCAGCGTCACCGCTTCGCCGGTAATATATTTTTTGGCGATACCCGCACCCACGGTTGGCCTGGCGCTGAGACAACCGGCGCCGCGGATGGTAATCGGGTCCGCAATATTCCAGGCGATCGCTGCATCGGCATCGATTACCGGCAAGCTTGACATGATATGCAATTGATTCCGGTAACGCCGCAGTTCACATCGTTCCCAGCTGACTCTCGGTGAGGCATCCGGAGCGGCGTGCAATAGCTGTTTGCTGATCTGATCCAGATGCGCGCTACTTGGCGTATCCATGCCATGTTGATGAATCCAGTAACGCAAAACATTATGTTGCCGCGCCGTTGAAAACCGCAGCAAACTATCGATTGGCAAAAAAGGCAGATTATCGGGATTGATTTCCCGCAGCACCTGCCGCGCGTCATGATCGAGAATCTCCACGGCTTCGGCGCAGTAGCGCGCGGAGCGGCTGACCGTCTGCGCTAATGACGGCCAGCGCTGACTGAGTCTGGGCGCTATTTCATGCCGGATAAAATTCCGGTCAAATTTTAAATTCCGGTTGGAGTCATCCGTGATCCAGTTCAATTGATTGGCAACCGCATAGGCGTGGATATCCTCACGGCGCACCTGAAGCAACGGCCGCGCAAGATGACCGGCATGAAACCTTGTCCATTGCGCCATCGCCGCCAAACCTTTTGGCCCGCTGCCTCTCATTAACTGCAATAACAAGGTTTCAACCTGATCGTCCTGGTGGTGCGCCGTTAACAGGCAATCACCGGTTTTGATGAGGCGTTGGATGGCCTGGTAACGCACCTCGCGCGCCCGCGCTTCCGGGCTTTCACCGGGCCGAGGCGTTGCATCAACATCAATGTCCACAAACGGAATCTGCAGCCGCCCGCAGACCAGCCGGCAATGTTCCGCCCACTGGTCCGCCTGCGGGCTTAACGCGTGATTGATATGCACCGCATGGAACCGTGCGCTGCCAAAAATGTGCTGATGGTTTGCCAGCACGTGTAACAACACATGCGAATCGATACCACCGCTGTATGCCAGCCAATAGCGGGTGATACCGGGGATTTCGTTTAAACACGACAAGACGGGTTGGATGACTTTGCTGTGTGGTGTGGCAACGACCATAGGCCTGACACTGCATGAAAGATTAGTGATTAATTGCCAATAAATAAACGCAGTTGTGAAGCGATAAGCATTAATCGCCGGCAAAATTGCCGTACTGCATTATCCGTTCATAACGCTGTTTCAGTAATTTATCCAATGGTGTACGTTCAAACAACTCGATGCTGTCCAGCAGAAAATTCTTGATATTCTTTGCCGTGGCATCGATATCACGATGCGCGCCACCCAATGGCTCGTTGATAATATGGTCAACCAGATTCAGCTCTTTGAGCCGCTTGGAGGTAATGCCCATGGCTTCGGCGGCGTCGGCGGCATTCTGCGCGCTTTTCCACAGTATCGACGAACAGCCTTCCGGCGAAATCACCGAGTAGGTGCTGTATTGCAGCATGGCAAGGCGATCACCCACACCGATGGCCAAAGCGCCGCCTGATCCTCCTTCACCGATTACCGTGCAAATGATTGGCGTTTTTATTTGCGCCATCACAAACAAATTACGCGCGATCGCTTCGCTTTGCCCGCGCTCTTCCGCATCAATGCCCGGATAGGCGCCAGGCGTATCGATAAACGTCAGGATCGGCAGCTTAAAGCGTTCCGCCAGCTGCATCAAACGCAGCGCCTTGCGGTAACCTTCCGGCCGCGGCATGCCGAAATTGCGCCGGATTTTTTCGTTCGTATCGCGGCCTTTTTGCTGACCGATGATCATGACAGGCCTTCCATCGAGTCTTGCCATACCGCCAACGATGGCCGGGTCATCGGCAAATACGCGGTCGCCGTGTAATTCCTCGAAGTCCGTGAAAATACGCTGTGCGTAATCCAAGGTGTAGGGCCGTTGCGGGTGACGGGCAAGCTGGGAAATTTGCCAGGGCGACAAATTGGCGAATATGGATTCGGTCAGCGCCTTGCTCTTATCCTGCAACCGGGAAATTTCTTCCGAGATATTGATTTCGGCGTCATTTCCCACGTAACGCAGTTCTTCTATCTTGGCTTCCAGCTCGGCGATGGGCTGCTCAAAATCCAAAAAGTTTAAATTCATATCATCAATTCTTTTGCGTTGTTCATGCCGTTATTTGCGTTGTTATTTACATTGTTATTTAGTAACTACTCACCCGTGGGCTGCACGCTCGCTAGTAGAGCGCGGACTCCAGGGCTTGCGGCGCCACCGGTTTTGGCGGCCTATATTCTACCTTAACATTATTTTCCCCGGCGAGCTCATTTAAACGATGTATCAATTCATCCGTGGGATGCACCGACCAGCGTTCGCCAAGGCGAATATTGGCTTTCGCGGTGGAACCAAGATACTGTAAATATACCGGGCAATGACCTTCTTTAAACGGTGTTAACACCTGGAGCAGCGCATTGACAAAGCCGTTGCCTGCTTTGCGATGATCAATCGTCACTAACAAACGTGACGCGAATTCCTGCCGGGCGCGGCTGATATCATAGATTTTTTGCGCACTCATTTTTACGCCGCCGGTATACTCATCAACGCTGACATCACCTTCCACAACCACCAGCCGGTCTTTGGCCAGCAGATCGCGGTACTGCTGGAAGGATTCCGCAAAAACCGCCAGCTCCACCCGTCCGCTGCGGTCATCCAGGGTGATGAACGCCATTTTAGCGCCGCGTTTGGTATACATGGTGCGCATGGCGACAATAAGACCGGCGACCGTCATGACCTGATTAGTGGTGGGATGCAGATCGGCGATACTGGAGGTAATGATGTCTTTTAATTCCTTTTCATAGCGCGCAATGGGATGCCCGGTTAAATACAGGCCCAGTGTCTCCTTCTCGCCGTTGAGCCGGGTTTCATCATCCCAGTCCTGGGCTTCCATAAATTCGCAGCGCGCCTGTTCCCGCTTGGTTTCAGCGGGCGCCATTGCGCCGAACAAATCTTCCTGCCCGCTGGCCGAATCACGGGATTGCTGATCCGCCAGTTGCGAGGCCGTGGTCAGTGACGCCATCAGGGTCGCGCGGCTGGGCCCCAATTCATCCAGCGCGCCGGAACGGATCAAGGCTTCCAAGGTGCGCCGGTTGGCTTTCTTCAAGTCAATGCGCTGGCAAAACTCGAACAGGTTGGCGAACTTGCCCTGTGCGTGAAAACTGGCGCGGATACTTTCAATAGCGCCCTCACCAACCCCTTTGATCGCCCCCAGGCCGTACAATATCGTTCGGTCATCGGTAATGGTAATGGTAAAGCGATACTCGCACACATTCACATTGGGCGGTATGACCTCGAGCCCCATCGCGCGGCATTCTTCAATCAAGCCCACTACTTTATCGGTGTTATCCATATCCGCGGACAACACCGCCGCCATGAACGCGGCGGGATAAT
This sequence comes from Gammaproteobacteria bacterium, assembly GCA_036507695.1. Classification (GTDB taxonomy): domain Bacteria; phylum Pseudomonadota; class Gammaproteobacteria; order SZUA-152; family SZUA-152; genus JAKEGK01. Next base: position 3,547 of record DATCIR010000277.1, on the reverse strand, counting down.
GCCGTTTTAACCAGGCGGTCTGGTAAGACACCAGCGCATAGGCCGCCGAGTGCGACTTATTAAATCCGTATCCGGCGAACTTCTCCATCAGGTCGAAGATATAGGTCGCGGTTTTTTGCGCCACACCGCGCGCTACCGCACCCGCGGTGAATATTTCGCGCTGCTTGGCCATTTCCTCGGGTTTTTTCTTGCCCATGGCGCGGCGCAATAAGTCGGCACCGCCCAAGGTATAGCCCGCCAGCACCTGGGCGATTTGCATAACCTGTTCCTGATAGAGAATAACCCCGTAAGTCGGTTTCAAAATCGGCGCAAGGTCCGGGTGCGGATACTCCACTTTGGCGCGGCCGTGTTTGCGGTTGATAAAGTCATCCACCATACCCGACTGCAAGGGGCCGGGGCGGAACAACGCCACCAAGGCCACGATTTCTTCAAAATTATCCGGCTGCAGCCGTTTGATCAAATCTTTCATGCCGCGCGATTCCAGCTGGAAAATCGCCGTGGTGGCGCAATCTTTTAGTAAGCGATAGGTGGGTTGATCATCAAGGGGAATCTTGTCTATGGCGACAGGCGCTTCGTGGTTGGCCTGTTTACGCTGGTTAATGGTTTGCAGCGCCCAGTTGATAATCGTCAGGGTGCGCAAACCCAAAAAGTCGAACTTCACCAGACCGACCGCTTCAACATCATCCTTGTCGAACTGGGTGACCAGGCTGCCGCCGCCGTGTTCACAATAGAGCGGCGTGAAATCCGTCAGTATGGACGGCGCGATTACCACGCCACCGGCGTGTTTGCCGGCGTTGCGCGCCAAGCCTTCCAGGGAGCGCGCCATATCAATCAAGGCCTGCACATCCTCTTCCCGTTCGTAGCGTTCCTTTAAGGCTTGCTCCTGTTCCAGCGCCTTCTCCAGGGTGATGCCCAGTTCAAAGGGAATCAATTTGGCGATCTGGTCCACGAACCCGTAGGGATGACCTAACACACGGCCTACGTCGCGCACCACCGCCTTGGCGGCCATGGAACCATAGGTGATAATCTGCGAAACTTTTTCCCGGCCGTAATGATCGGCCACATAGTCGATTACCCGGTCGCGGCCTTCCATGCAAAAGTCAACGTCAAAATCCGGCATGGATACCCGTTCCGGATTCAAAAAGCGTTCGAACAGCAGTTCGTATTTCAATGGATCAAGATCGGTGATCGTCAACGCATAAGCGACCAGCGAACCCGCGCCGGAGCCCCGGCCCGGGCCCACCGGCACGCCGTTGCGTTTGGCCCATTGGATAAAGTCCGCAACGATAAGAAAGTATCCCGGAAAACCCATGTTGATAATAACATCGAGTTCGGATTGCAGCCGTTCATCATAGGGTCGGCGCAGCGCCAAAAAATTGGGATCACGGGTGTCGAACAACGCCGCCAGGCGCTGCTCCAGGCCTTCTTGCGCCAATCGCCGGAAATAAGCGTCCTCGGTCATACCCTCGGGAATGGGAAAATCCGGCAGGTAATTCTTACCGAGCGATAACTCGACATTACAACGCCGTGCTATTTCCACGCTGTTGTGCAGCGCTTCCGGAATATCCTGGAACAACTCGCGCATTTCGTCCGGCGAACGCAGGTATTGCTGCGCGGTAAAATGGCGCGGCCGCCGGGTATCGGCCAGGGTGCGCCCTTCGTGGATACAAACCCGGACTTCGTGCGCTTCAAAATCCCCGGGCCGCAAAAAGTGCACGGCGTTGGTTGCCACAACCGGAACCTGGCTGGCCTGCGCCAGCGCGACGGCGGCATGAATATAGTCTTCTTCCTGGGGCCTGCCCACCCGGTGCAATTGCAGGTAAAAACGCTGCGGAAATAAACCACGCCACTGCGCCAGCAACTGCGCTGCCGCCGCCGCGTCATTCGCCAACAACGCTTGCCCGATCTCGCCCTGGGCGCCACCGGACAGCGCGATCAAACCGTCAGTACTGCCGGTTAACCACGCTCTTTCCAGAATCGGAATACCGTGATGCTGGCCTTCGATATAGCTTCTTGAAATAAGGCGGGTAAGATTTTGGTAACCTTTATTATTTTGACACAACAACACCAGGGGATAAGGTTGGTTGGTTTGTTTGCCGTTGGCGATCCAGACATCAACACCGATAATGGGTTTAACACCGGCATTGATCGCGGCGCGGTAAAACTTCACCATGGCAAACAGGTTGCACTGGTCGGTCACGGCCACCGCCGGCATGGCGGCGTTTTTCGCGGCTTTCACCAGTTCTTTGACACGGACAATGCCGTTTACCAAGGAATATTCGGTATGTACCTGCAAATGAACGAATTGTGGTTCCATGTCTTGAAATCATTCGGCCGCGAGAAAAAGTGCTTAGCATTCTACACCAACTCCGCTCCCCGTTCTGCATGACGCCAATCCCCGCCGCGTTTCATCCGTTTGAGTGATCGGGAGTTGCCCCGCGCAATAAGGAACAACAGTTCGATAATTCCGCATCACGCGCAAAGGCAAACGGCTTGCGGCCCATCCAGGGTGCTGTTATTTTACGGATTTTCAGTGAGTTACACTGGGTATCTAACTCGTTGGATTACAAGATTGCGATGCGCAGCCGGAATGGAATGGCACGATTGGCGGCAGGTTTAACGGGAAGCTATCGTTGAAATAAACACATTTACACCGCGCAGCTGCCGATTTTAGCAGCGGGAACAAGCGCTCACAAGTGCTTTTTCACCGGTCCATACGACCGCCGATGAATGGCCGATACCCCTAACTTTTCCAGCGCGGCAATATGTACCCGGGTCGGATAACCTTTGTGACGATAAAGTCCATAGCCGGGGTATTGCTGGTCCAGCTCCCGCATTTCCTGATCGCGCGCCACCTTGGCGATAATCGACGCGGCGCTGATTTGCGGCACCAACAAATCACCTTTGATAATGGCCTCCGCCGGGCAATGAAAGCCGGGGCAACGATTACCATCGACCAGCACATAATCCGGTTGGGGAGTTAAGCCCGCGACCGCCCGTTGCATGGCCAACAAGCTTGCCTGCAAAATATTAATCGCATCGATCTCGTGCACTTCCGCGCGGCCCAGTGACCAGGCGATGGCCTTTTGCTTGATTTCTTTTGCCAAGGCTTCCCGTTGCGCTTCGCTTAGCTTTTTCGAATCCGTCAAGCCCGCGATGGGATGGTTGTTGTCGAGTATGACCGCTGCCGTGACCACCGGACCGGCCAGCGGTCCCCGCCCGACTTCATCAACCCCCGCGATGAGTTGGGCGGCGCGCCGCAAATTGACCGTATGTTTCCCCATCATTACCTCCCTTGATCGAGCAGTTCCAGCACCGCCGTCGCGGCCATCACATTGGCATTTCGTTTCAACTGCTCATGGACTTTAGCAAATTGCCGCGTCAAATCCTGTACTTTTTTTTCATCGTTCAAATATTCCAGCAATACTTTACCGACCTGTGCCGGAGCTACGTTTTCCTGCAGAAACTCCGGGACTAACGGCTCGGGCAGTAATAAATTAGGGAGTGAAAAATGCTTTACTTTAACCAGTTTTCTCGCCATCCAATA
>DATCIR010000276.1:0-2913 GCA_036507695.1 Gammaproteobacteria bacterium | reverse complement strand
CTTAATCCAGGTCAAGATTGGGTCATTAAAACCCGCTATTCTTTGTTATATTCGGTTTTTCATATTTTATAATCACATTCAGGATTGAATAGAGTCGATGAACGAACAGCAGGAACCCAAACCCCTTGGCACCCTGGCCCTGCGCAAGGTGGCCATAGACACCTATCATGAAAACGTCGCCTATATGCACCGGGAGTGCGAAGTCTACCGCGCGGAAGGATTTCAGGCGCTGTCGAAAATCGCGGTATCCGCCAACGGCCAGCAGATTTATGCCGTGTTGAACGTAGTCGACGATGCCAATATTGTCGCGCCCGGTCAACTGGGATTATCCGAGCAGGCATTTAAGCAGCTGGATTTCGCCATTGACAGTAAAGTACGTGTTGCTCATGCCGAACCGCCGCCATCGATGGATGCGGTACGGAGAAAGATTAACGGCGAACGCCTGACGCCGGACGATTTCCACGCCATTGCGCGCGATATCAGCAACAATCGTTATTCGCGCATGGAAATGGCGGCGTTTCTGGTTGCGTCCGGCCAAACCGGGCTGGACCGCGAGGAAATACTATACTTAACCCGCGCCATGACCGAATCCGGTGAGAAACTGGCATGGCGTGAATCCCTGGTGGTGGACAAACATTGCATCGGCGGTATTCCCGGCAACCGAACGACCATGCTAATTGTGCCCATCGTGGCGGCGCATGGCACCTTGATGCCGAAAACCTCCAGCCGGGCGATTACCTCCCCGGCGGGTACCGCCGACACCATGGAAATCCTGGCGAACGTCAAGGTGAAACCAGCCGTTCTTTACGACATTGTGGCAAAACAACGGGCCTGCATTGTCTGGGGCGGCACCGCCAAACTGGCGCCGGTCGATGATATCCTGATATCCGTGGAGCGGCCATTGGGTATCGATTCCATGGGGCAAATGGTGGCGTCGATACTTTCCAAGAAACTGGCCGCCGGCTCAACCCACTTGCTGATTGATATTCCCGTGGGACCATCGGCCAAGGTCCGTCATATGCAGGATGCGCTGCAATTGCGCAAACTGTTTGAATACGTGGGTGACCGGTTAAACATCCATCTGGAAGTGATCATCACCGATGGTTCGCAACCCGTGGGACGCGGCATCGGTCCGGTGCTGGAGGCGCGCGATGTCATGCAGGTGTTAAGGAACGAAGTGAACGCGCCCAATGACCTGAAACAAAAAGCCCTGCGCCTGGCCGGCCGCATCCTGGAATTTGACCCGGACGTGCGCGGCGGTTATGGCTATGGCATCGCCCGCGATATTCTCGAATCCGGCCGGGCGTTGGAAAAAATGGAAGCCATTATTAATGCCCAGGGCAAACAGACCAAACATTATGGTCTCGGCAACCTCTGCGTGGAAATCTACGCGCCGGAAACAGGCTTTGTAACGGAAATCGACAATTTGCAAATGTCACGCATTGCGCGCCTGGCGGGCGCGCCCATGGATAAAGGCGCCGGGGTTGACCTGCTTAAGAAAGTGGGCGAGCCTGTCGCTAAAGGGGAAGCTCTGTACCGGATTTACGCGGAATTCAACGCGGATTTCAAGTTTGCCACTGACATGGCGCAAAAATTTTCCGGCTACCGGATCGGCAGCGAACAAGACATCATCAAACCTTATCAGGAAATCTGATCCATGTTTCATGAGCCAATGCTACTTGGTTTCCCTGACTATCAATTACAGGCAAAAAATCTGGCGCGCCTTTTAAAAATAGAATACGCGGATGCCGAGTTACATCATTTCCCGGATGGTGAAAGTAAAATCCGTTTACCCGTCGATATTCCATCGACCGTCGTTATCTGCCGCAGCCTGGATTCACCGAACAATAAACTGATCGAACTCTTTTTCACGGTGAAGGAACTGCGGCAAAAAGGTTGCGAGCACATTATTCTGGCCGCGCCTTATTTGTGTTATATGCGCCAGGATAAGGAGTTTCAGCCGGGCGAGGCCGTGAGCCAACGCTGGGTTGGCAGGTTACTGGCTTCACTCTTTGATGAAGTCATAACGGTTGATCCGCATCTGCACCGCGTCAAAAAACTCGATGACATCATCAAAACCAAACGCGTTGTCAGCCTGAGCGCGGCGTCCTTGATCGGTAACCAGATCGCATTGCGGGTTGCGGATCCTCTGATTATCGGGCCGGATGAAGAAAGCAAACAATGGGTGGAACAGATTGCGCAATTACACCAATTCAATTATCTGGTGGGTGACAAAACCAGGATGGGTGATCGTGAAGTGAATGTTGTGTTGCCGCCGTCTGACGTGAAAGACCGCAGCGTGGTGCTGGTGGACGATATGGCGAGTACCGGAAATACACTGATTAACACGGCGCGGCAGCTCAAAAATCTGGGTGTGAACAATATTTATTGCGCCATCACCCATGCGCTGTTTGTTGGCGAATCCTACCAGGAACTTCTCGCCACCGGCGTCAAGGAAGTCTGGAGCACCGACAGTGTCAGTCACCCCAGTAACTGCATTTCTTTGGCTTCATTGCTGGCGGAGGCCATCAAACTTTAATCTCAGGATGTGCGCATAAGCAGTCCTGTATTATGCCTTTACTTTTTATTCGCATACCCGCCAGGCTTGGCGGCGCATTTCCATTCCCGTGTGCACGAGCAATTAATTTTTATGGGTCTCCCGAAGAATCAGCGGGTCACTTAACGCCGGTATTCAACGCAAAGACGCCATGGCGCAAAGGAAACCGGATTATTTTCAAAAAACTGTAGTGCACTGTTTTTTGGGTTCCAGATAGGGCGGTCCAATAGCGTATCCTGACGATACGGCTGCATGAATTGTACTAGTGTCGCGAACCAGAAATATCGAAACATAAAACGGCAGCTTTTTCCGCATGGCCGCGTTGCTCGTCGTTGCCATAGTCCCCGCTATGACGC
>DATCIR010000275.1:0-7952 GCA_036507695.1 Gammaproteobacteria bacterium | reverse complement strand
AACTCTGTAAGAGGTCATAGTTATAACAACTATTTGTCGCCTGATGCAGCAGAGAAATTAATTGGCGCCCATTGATGTGTACAAATTTACTTGACCACTACACGGTGGCAAGGCTCAGTGACGGCCCGAAACAAATTCCTTAGCATCTGCTAGATCAATAAAAAAGCCCATCTCAGAATAGTCTATTGCGCGATACGTCGCGCAACCATTTTCGATGTATGCAAACTAAATTAATTCCAATGTAGTGATGAAAGCTACCGCTAGGACATTTCCGTTATTGGTTAGCGCGCTGCAGCACGGTTTGAAAAGGCACTTGCGCCGGCGAGCCAAACAGCGGGTGGGATGAGAGCCGGGCATGGTTTAATTGCGGCGAGGTGATGCCGCGCGACAAACGCGTCAGGATCAGCGGGTCAGAAAGCGTGGCTTTCTGTTGTTGCTCCAGTTGCTGCCTGAGCGTCGTGGTCTGTGCTCACACGGCTTCATCAATGATGGTTCCATGCCGCTGATAATTAGCGTTACGTTTGCTGTTATTGGTGCTACTGCGTTGCAGGCAATGGCTGCAATGGCCGCAGGCTTGTTCCAGGTTGTCACCGAAATGTTGCGCCAGGGCGTTGGTTTGGCAGCGGTTATGACCGGCCAGCGCCAGGACTTGCCGCAGGCGGGCAAGATCGGCGGCCTCGCGTTTGAGCATGCGCTGGTGAAGTTCTGCCGCCAGTGGTTGTGGATTTGCCGCCGGCTTGAGGCGGCGGTAACGCAAGCGCAGCCGTGAAGTCTGCAATTCCAGCATGCCCTGTTCGCCCAGATAGTCCAGCGCTGCCAACACCCGTTGGCGGGCGCAATTAAGGCGCCGTGCGGCCTGGTCCAGGTCGATTTGAAACCAGGTTTTTGCTTTCTTGGACTGACGTAACACGTTAGCCAGGAATTCGCGCCGTTCTCCGTCAAAACGGGCCAAGATTTGTTTTGAGTCCAGCAAGGGTCTGAATTTATAACTGGAATAGTAGGGCGTGCCCCCTTCGAGATAGCCGTCCAGTTCCAGATAAGTCAGCAGGGTGCGCACCACCAGCGGGCGTATGTCGTGCTGGGCGGAGAGTTCGTGCACGCTGATATCAAACTGCTCGCCTTCGGAGAACAACTCTGTCACCAAACTCTGCACTGCCGGCAATGCCGGGGTGTCGCCATAGATGAAATTCTCCAGGGTATTCCGGTCATCGCCGCACACCAGCATTTCGCAGCTGGAAGGCTGGCCGTCGCGTCCGGCGCGGCCAATTTCCTGGGCGTAGTTTTCCAGGCTCTTGGGCAGGTTGTAGTGGTAGACGTACCGGATGTTGGCCTTGTCGATTCCCATGCCGAAGGCGATGGTGGCCACGACGATGGCCTGATCCGAATTCATGAACCAGTCCTGCACTTCGGCGCGGTGTTCATCCTTCATGCCGGCGTGGTAGGCGCGGGCTTCGAAGCCAGTAGCCGCCAATTGTTTCGCCACTTCTTCGGCGGTGCGTTGCAGGGTAACGTACACAATGGTCGGTCCGGCCGGGCGTTGCCGGAGTTTGTCCGCTAACAATTTGTCACGTACATGTTCCGTCACGGTTGAGAAAAGCAGGGTCAGGTTGGGCCGGTAGAACGGTGTGCGCACCGCATTGGCCGGATCGATACCGAAGGCGAGGCAAATATCCTGCTGGACTTTCACCGTTGCCGTGGCGGTCAGCGCCAGTATGCGCTGCGCCTGGCAGCGCCGGGCGAACTCGGCCAGTTTCAGGTAATCGGGCCTGAAGTTATGGCCCCACTCGGAGATGCAATGCGCTTCGTCCACGGCAAACACGGCGATGGGGATGCGTTCGATGGCCTGCCGAAAGCGTTCGTTATTAAAGCGTTCCGGCGCGACATAAAGCAACCGTATTTCACCCGAGCGCGCGCGGTTGAGCACTGTCTGATAACTTGGTGCATCCAGGGTGGAATCGAGCCGAGCGGCGGCGATGCCCCGCGCGGTCAAGGCGTCGATCTGGTCCTTCATCAGGGCGATCAAGGGGGAGATGACTAGCGTCAGGCCCGGCAGCAACAGCGCGGGTAACTGGTAACACAGCGACTTGCCGGCGCCGGTGGGAAACAAGGCCACGGTGGATCTCCCGGCCATCAACTGTTCGATGACTTCTTTTTGCCCCGGTTTGAAGTGGTTAAAACCAAAGCGGGTTTGTAATTGGTGTCCGAGTGTTTCCATGCCGGGCTTATCTTCCCACAGTCCGCGCGCCAGGGCTATGCCGGGAATTATTAACCAGTGTCGACAGGTTCAGGCCGCCCGGTAGGGACTGCTGGTCTACCCAAGCCTGGCCAGTCAGCGACACTTTAGGTCCGCCGTTCGCTTTTTTATCTATATTCTTTGATCTAGCTAAAAGTCTTCCCACAAAATTGTGACTAGAATGCTAATCGAAATTTCTGGGCTTGGAGTATTGCTCAAATTTTTACCTGAGAAATCGTGGCGCCTGGTCACTTGATTCTGTAGCAGCGATTCCTATATACGGCTTAGAAAACGAATAAGTGGTTTTTTGACATCTAATAACCGAGTTACAACGGAGGCGAAATGTATGACCAAAGAAGAGAAGAAAGAAATTAAGAAAACTAAGGAAATTCAAACTGCCCGCCCGGCACGTGCCCTGAGCCCGTTTGAGGAAGTGGATCGTATTCTTGAGAGCTTCATTCCCCGTGGCTGGATGCAGCCGTTTCGCACGGAATGGCCTTCGTGGGGTGAACTGACCGCGCCTCTGGAAATGCAACTGCCGAAAGTGGACGTGATTGACCGCGATGATGAAGTGGTGGTGCGTGCGGAAGTACCGGGTGTTGAAAAGGATAAGCTGGGCGTGTCTGTTTCGGACAATGCAGTGACCATCAAAGGAGAAACACAGCACGAAGAAAAAGAGGAAAAGGGCAACTACTATCGCCGCGAGACGTCGCGCGGTGCTTTTTCCCGCACCGTTGCGCTGCCGAACTACGTGAACACCGAAGGCTGCAAGGCAACGTTCAAAGACGGCGTATTGGAGCTGACCTTGCCCAAGCTGGAGAAAGCCAAACGGCGCACTATTAAGATTGACTAGCGCTGGTATATGCGTGGAAAGCAATGGGTGCCGTGATCACCTATTGCTTCCTTGGAGGCTCCCGGCATGGATAAGGCTGACTTCGATTTGCAAGTGGTGAATGGCTTTTTGACCGTGAGCGGCGAAAAACGCATGACACAGGAAAGCAATGCAGGCGGTTATCATATTTCGGAATGCGCCTATGGCCGGTTCGAGCGCGCGATTCCATTGCTGGACGGCGTGGATTCCGGAAAAGCAAAAGCGAATTATAAGCGTGGCGTACTGCGGATCGAGTTGCCAAAAACCAAACCACACCAGCGAATCAAGCTGGAGGTTCAATAGCGGATAACTAGCCCGCATTTCTCACCAGGCGGCCGCTAACTATCAGGAATAGACGAAAAAACAAACGACTATGCACTATACGCCAATAACACACAGTTCAGTCCACTGGCCTATCGCGGTCCAGACGGATCTTCGCGTCCGTAGGCCATTGTGCAGGGATGCACAGGTGCCGCGAAGCACAAGGATGTGCGAGAGCGGCTTGCTCTTCACTTTTGTACAGGAAGTACTTAGGTTTAAGCCATACGCTGACGGTTGGCGTGGTCAGCGCCAAGGGCCGCACCAGTCTGGGTATCAGTGACTATGAAGATTTTATTCAAACCGATGCCGCCATTAATCCCGGCAACTCGGGAGGACCGTTGGTTAATCTTGATGGTGAAGTGGCGGGTGTCAACACCGCCATTTTCAGCCGTAGTGGGGGTTACATGGGCGTGGGGTTTTCCATTCCAAGTAACCTCGCGCGGGGCATTGCTGAACAGCTGATCGAAACCGGGGAAGTCGTGCGTGGATACCTGGGTGTGCTGATCCAGCCCTTGACTTCGGAGCTTGCCGAATCCTTTGGCCTGGAAAAATCCCGGGGTATCCTCATTGCTCAGGTTAACGAAGGTTCCCCCGCCGCCAAAGCGGGTCTCAAACAGGGAGATGTTATTGTCAGCTTCCAGGGCAAACCGGTTACTGATGTTGGCGATTTTCGCAATCGCGTATCGCTCACCGCGCCGGGTAAAACTGAAACACTGTCTATCATGCGCGACGGCAAGCGCCGCGATGTCAATGTGACCATCGGGGAACTCAGCAAGGCGGAAGCCGTGGCCAAAGGCCCCGCCCAAAGCGCGGAAGAGTTGGATTTAACCGTCCAGACCATATCGCCGGAACTGGCGCAGCAATTTAACGCGAAGGCGGGTGAAGGTGTGGTGGTCACCGAGGTCAAACGCGGCTCCATCGCCGCGCTCGCCGGCATTAAAACCGGCGATGTGATCCTGCAAGTCAACCGCAAAACCGTGGATAACGCCGCCGCATTTAGCCGCGCCGTTGAAGAAAGCCGCGCAGAGAAACGGGTGTTGTTACTGGTTCGTTCAGGTGACGGGCAACGCTATATTGTGTTGGACTGGTAAACCGCCAGTGTGGCAGGCATCCACAAGCCGATCCCTGCCGCTATCCCCAAGGCGGATTCATATAAGCTATAAACCGGCCTGACGCAAATGTTTCTGCATGTCCGTGATGATAGCGGCATTTTGCACGGGCAGCATTCCGCCAATAGTGTTGACGTTAAAGTCTGATGCAATCGTTTTTAACTGTGTAGCGGCCCAGGCGGCTTCGCCGGGCCGTTCCAGTTTGCTTAAAGCCGCGATCAGAAAAACATGCGATGTAAGCAGATTGATATTGCGTTCGGTTGCTTCGCGCAGCACCGGCACTGCTTGTTCATACTCTCCCATGACATAATAGACCTGTCCGAGTATGGAGGCATAGGCGGCCGGATATTTTGGATTGAGCAGCATGGCTTTTCGCACCAGCTGCAACGCTTCGGCCGCTGACCCAAAATGCAGTTTGCATACCGCCAGGGTGAGATAACCATCGGCAAAGTTGGGTTCAAGATCAATGGCGCGGCCGGCGGCTTTAGCGGCTTTCTGATACTCCTGCCGGAACAGGCGGACATAACCCAGTACCCAGTATGCCTGGGGTAATTCATTATCCAGTTCAATGCCTTTTTCAGCCAGGCGCAGCGCCAGATCAAGTTGGTCTGGCGGCGGTTCCGCCCAACCGTAGCGGTAATCGGCAACATAAGTGAGGGCCATGGCGCTAAAGGCACGCGCAAACGCCGCATCACGATCGATAGCCTGCTGGAAATAACTTCTCGCCAACAGGTTGTCTTCCCGGGTGTGTTGGATATACAGCGCCTGGCCGCGCAGGAAGTCATCATAGGCCGCAATGCTGGTGGTATAGCGTTGCGCCGTACGCCGCGTTTCCGCTTCGGTTAGTGTGACGGACAAGGCGTTGATGATGTTTGCCGTAATATCATCCTGAACATCAAAAATATTTTGCAGTTCCCGGTCGTACTGTGCTGACCACAAGTAGATATTACTGTCGGCGTCAACCAGGTGCGCATTAATCCGTAACCGGTTTCCTTCGCTGCGAATATTACCTTCCACGAGATAACGCACACCCAGGGCCGTGGCGGCCTCCCTCATATCCACAGGCGTAGTTCGCCAATTGCCGGTGGATGATTGCGAAATCACAAACAAACCGGAAAGCTTGGACAGCGCCGTGGTGACGTCGGCCGTGATCCCGTTACTGAAATAATCATAACCCGCTTCATTGCCAAGATTGGCAAAGGGCAGCACGGCGATGGAGGGGCGGTCGTTTGTCTGCGCCTGTGCGGCGGCGCGCTTGCGGGTATCCGGCTGTATAAATACCGCAATAACGATCATGGCTGCAATCAAAAACCCGGAGCCGGCGCCCCACAACAAACGTTGCCGCACAAACCGGTCGGTGCGTGCCGTGGCCGGGATTTGCGATGCAATTGCCTCGGTGGATACATCACCAATTAAGCGGTAACCCTTTTTCGCAATGGTTTCTATATACCGCGGCTGGTGCGGATCATCACCTAATACTTTGCGCAACTTGGCGACGCAACCGGTCAGGGCGTCATAGCCAACGATTGTTTTACCCCAGATTGCTTGTTCCAGCGCTTCCCGTGTTATCAGTTCACCCGGGTGCCGCGCCAGGTAATGCAGAACGGCCATCATCTTGCTTTCAAGCTTGATTTCCTGACCGTCCCGCCGCAGCCGCAGGGTGCCGGGATCCACATGCCAATCAGCCAGATAAAACGCTTGCAGCCCATCCACCGTCCGATCGCGCTTCCGAAATAACTCATTGATCATACTTGGATTATACATTCATCAGAAAAACACCAGATTAAGAGCATAAGTTTTCACCGCATAGTGTGTATTAGTCAACAACTATAGAACAACTCTGGAAGGAAAACCCATGCGAAGCCAACCTGCTGTCCGTTACTTATGTACTATGGCGTTCTGCGTCACGGCCGCCGCCGTAGCGGCGAAGGAAGTCACACTTCAACACCGCGGGCTGACACTCAACGCGGATCTTGAATTCGCCACCGGCAAAACGTTCAACGCCGGCATGGTGCTCATCACCCACGGTGCATTGGCGCACCGGGAGATGGAATTCATCGTTTACCTGCGGAAAATTTTCAAGGACAAGGGGTATAATACCCTGGCCATTAACCTAAGCCTGGGACTCAACAATCGTCATGGCATGTATGACTGTAGACTGACTCATCGGCATCATAATGACAACGCCATTCACGAAATCGGCGCCTGGGTGGACTGGCTGAAAAAGCAGGGCGCAAAGAATATTACACTGCTCGGGCATTCCCGCGGCGGCGCGCAGACGGCGCTCTATGCGGCGGAGCGCGATGATGATCTGTTGAACGCCGTGGTATTGTTGGCGCCGGCGGTTAAGGAGAATACCGATCCTGCCGCTTACCAGCAACGCTATCAAAGGGAGCTGGCGCCGTTACTGCGGCAAGCGCAACAATTACTCGAACAAGGTAAAGGTGACGCCGTGCTGGAGCATATCGGCTTAATGACCTGCCGCGATACTTCGGCAACCGCCGGCGCCTTTGTTTCCTATTATGGGCAGGACCCGCGTCTTGATACGCCATACCTGATTCCAAAATTTAAAATACCGGTGCTGGTGGTAATTGCCGGTGGCGATAGCGTTGTGGTTGATTTGGACAAAAAGCTTGCGCCGCTGGCCGATGGCAAGCGAGTGCAAATGAACGTCGTAGACGGCGCAGACCACCTGTTTCGTGATCTTTACACGGACGATGCGGTGGATGCGATCGATGAATTTTTGAAGACCGTCCATGACTAATCGCCAATGTTACTTTCAAACAGCATAACGAAAAGGGAGTGTTCCGTGTTTATAGTCAAATCCGCAATCATGGTATGTATCGTGTTGACGTTATCCGTACTGTCCGCCCAAGCCTCCGAAACAACAAGCATGTTTACCACCCGTTCTCTTACCGTCGATACGGCAAACACCGCGGCTTGGGGAGCGCTGCAGGAATGTCGAAAACGGGGATACTCAGTAGCGACAGCGGTGGTGGACCGGGGCGGCAATGTGCAAGTGCTGTTGCGGGACCGTTTTGCGGGGCCTCATACAACGGAAACCGCTATCCGTAAGGCGTGGACTGCGAACAGTTTTCGCCAGTCAACCTCGGAATTGGCCGGACTGCTGGAGGAAAAACGGATTCCCGCCCAGGTCGCTAACAACCCGGGCGCCTTACTGGTTGGCGGTGGCCTGGTAATCCAGGCGGCCGGCGAGATCGTGGGAGGTATCGGTGTGTCGGGCGCGCCGCCAGGAAAATCGGAACGCGACAGCATCGATGGTGCTTGTGCTCAGGCCGGCATCGATGCGATACAGGAAGCTATTGAGTTCACCGATTAATAAGAAATGGAGTAACTACTCACCCGTGGGCGGCGCCGGTGTCTCCTGCCGGGGGACGCCACAAGTACGTCCCTGTAG
>DATCIR010000274.1:0-32196 GCA_036507695.1 Gammaproteobacteria bacterium | reverse complement strand
TTTCTCACCAGGATCGCGGGAGCAGACGCAGGATTCGTGTTCGTAGGCGCCGCTCTGGAGCGAAAGTCATAGCCGTAGCTATGGCTTGAGTGAAGAGCAAGCCTACGGACGCGAAGACCAGTCTGAACCGCGATAGGCCAGTGGACTGAACTGTGTGTTATTGGCGCATAGTGCATAGTCGTTTGTTTTTTCGTCTATTCTTGATCGTTAGCGGCCGCTTGGTGAGAAATGCGGGCTAGGGTTTGAATTGCTTGACCCGTTGTTCCAGCACCTGCAGGGATTGCGCGGACGGCGCCTTGGCGTAACGCACCTGATTATACAGCCCGGCGATTTCCTCCACCTGCGCGGCGATGTCGCTGCGTTTTTCCGCAACGCGCTGCGCGAATTTATGCGCGGTCTCCGATGGCGAGTAACGGAATCCCTTGCGCGCCAGCTTCCTGCAGAAGCGGCGGAAAATCAAATGCGCATGGTTAGGTTTACGAATCGAACGCCCGGACAAGTGCCAGGCGATGGCGGCGATAAGCAAGGCCAACCCGCTAAATAAAATAACGATCAGGCTGCTCCAGGAGAAATCTTTTAACCCAAGTTTATCCAGAAAAGTTTGTTGTTTCTTCGGGGTATAGCCGACGACCCAGTCATTCCAGTTGTGATTGACGTTATCCCACATAAATTTAAAACGTTTAATTGAAGCGGCAAACCAGCTTTGTTCTCCGGCATTTTCTCCCGTGGAGCGCCGGAACCGGTCGCGATACTGCGCTTGTTCGACGCGGTGCGGTGGTATCACCGCGGTGGGATCAAACCGCACCCAGCCCTGGTTTTCCAGCCAGACTTCAGCCCAGGCATGGGCGTCCGACTGCCTGACAATAAAGTAATTGCCAATGGTATTGAATTCGCCGCCCATATAGCCCGTAACAACGCGCGCCGGAAGGCCGGCGGCCCGCATCAGCACCACAAACGCGGAAGCGTAGTGTTCGCAAAAACCCCGGCGTTCTTCAAATAAAAATTGGTCAATCGGCCGGTCCAGCATGGCCGGTGGCGTGCGCGTATAGTAGAACGGTTCGGTGCGAAAGTAATTAAGTATCAGGTCTACTATTTGCCGGTCATAGGGCTGGCCGGCGTGAATTTTTTCCTGTAACTCCTGCACCAGTTGGCGGGCTTGCTGGCCGACAAACTGCGGGATTTGACGATAAACCCGGTTGCTTGGCGGTGCTTCCGGGCTGAGTTTGTAGTTCAAATGTGAAGTCACTTCATAACGCAGCAGCTTTTTCACCGGCTCATCGGACAGCAGTTCGTAATTTTGCGTCAGGTAGCCCGTGCTCGGGTAAAGTGTTGGCAGGTCCAGCGCCAACAACCAGCTGGCGTTATGCGGTTCCAGCATCACGCTGTATTTAATCCCTTCGCTCATCTTGACCTGGGGCACGGGAGGTAATTCGCTAACCCACTCCGAGCCAAAAAATTTACGGGAATTGTTGGACAGCTCCTGCCACATAAATCCGTCGTAATAGGTGAATACCGGTCCGCGCCAATAAAGTTGTGCCGCATCCGGCGCCTTGCCCTTGAATTCAACCCGGAACGCCACGGAGTTGTCGAACGCCAGTTCGGTGATCTGGCCGGGCGCCATTGAATTGGATAAACCGGTGGACGCGGAAGAACCTTGTTCCGGCAGGCCCCATAAAGGCCCGGGCACCCTGGGAAACAGCACAAACAACAGCACGGCGAGCGGAATGGCCTGAAATAGCAGGTTAATGCCCAGTTTCGCGCTTTTGAATTGCGAATTGAAGTTGCGCACGCTGCGGTGGTAGGCAACCAGGGACGTAGTCAGTAAAAATACGGCTGTAGTCATTAACAGGCCAACAAAGACGCTTTGGCTGAACAGAAAGCCGGTGATCACCACGAAATAACCTAAAAACACCGCCACCAGAAAATCCCGCGGCGTGCCCATTTCCATCAACTTTAAACTCAGCATGGTTACCAGTAATGCCACGCCGGCGTCACGGCCAAACACCGTTTGATATCCATAAGTGATGCCGATAAAAGTCGATATGGCCAGTACCGTGGCAAGCCAGCCGGGAGGCTGCCGGATATATTGCAGCTCTATTCCCAGGCGCCAGAGCAGCAGGCAGCCGATGAATAAGATTAATAAGTGATGCTGGTAAATAACGTGAGGGGCAAGAATAAACACGATGCCTGATAACAGCCAGAGTATGGCCGGGTCAGCTTGCTGGAAGCGTTGTGCGAGACTATTCATTACACCGTCTCACGCAACAGAATCGTGGAACAATGCCAGCGCTTTCAGGCATTTTTGTTTGTGCATGGGGCCCAGGCTGGGAATAATACGGTTTCCCGGCAGCCATAAGCCATAGTTCATTTCGGTTTGGTCCGCTTCCAGCACCCATTTAGCGAGCTGGCTGAGTTTTTGTTCCGTGTCCAAACCATCGAGTACGCGCCAATCCAGCCACAATTCCTGCTCATTATTACCGCCGAATTTTTTGGTGTAGAGTCCCTGTTCCCTGGCGTAGGCTTTCCAGTGAATATGTCCCAGCGGGTCTCCCGGCGCATAGGTATCCAAGCCGGCGAAATCGTCCGTGCCTTTGTGGTAACCGCGCAATTGTTGTTGCTCTTCGTTTAACTGATACGGGAGTTCGGTTTTACCGGCGGGCGCGGGATAAACCAGGTAAGTACTGGTTAATCTTACCTGCGACCACGCGCGGAACAGCCCAAGCGGAAATACGGAACTGATAGTGATGCGGGGTATCGGGTGCATGCCGCGGGATTGCGTTTTATGCGGCAGGCTGATCGACGCCCAACCGTCCTGGGCGACATCGCAGGATTTGATGCGTTCGCCGGTCAGTTCCGCCTGAATGGCAAACCGCTCCGGCAGGCCGCTGTTGTCGATGACGACCGGAATCTTGATTTTATCGCCGCAAAACACCGGGATGATGTTGCCGGTCGAGACTTTGAGTGACAACAGGTTGCGGTAGGTATGCAGTATCGAAACCACCGCCACGCTGGCCAGTAAAAATGTCAGCAGGTAACCCAGGCTGTTGTTGTAGTTGATCGAACCGATCAGCATCACGAACAATACAATCGCAAACAACACACCTTGCCGCGTGGGCAGGATGAAGATCCGCCGTTGCGCCAAAATCAGCGGGGCGTTAAACGGCCCCTCGCCGCCGAAAAACCGGTCCAGGTTGAAGTGCTCCAGTGGCAAAGTCAGTTTAGACCACATACGTTATACCGTTGCGAGCCACTGCTCAGGGGATCGGTATCGCGAGCAATTGCTCGGCGATGGAATCGGCGCCCGTGTCACTGGCATCCTTGGAGAGCCGCAAGCGGTGGGTGACAACATGCGGCAGCACGGCCTGAATATCTTCCGGTAACACGTGATCCCTGCCATCCATCAAGGCCCATGCCTTGGCGCTGTTCAGCAAGGCCAGGCCGCCACGCGGTGACAAGCCAAATGCATAACCGGTAGAGCGGCGCGTGAAATCAATAATCGCTTGCAGGTAATCGAGCAAATCACTCGCGGCATGGATTTCTTTGACCGTGGACTGTATCGAGAGCAATTCCGCGGTGGTCAGGCTGGGTTTGATATGCGCAAGCATTTCCCGCCGGTCGCGGCCGGTCAACAAGGCGCGTTCCGCTTCATGGTTGGGGTAGCCGAGATTGATTTTCATCAGAAAACGATCCAATTGTGATTCCGGCAGCGGGAAGGTGCCAATCTGGTGAAATGGATTTTGCGTGGCGATGACAAAAAATGGCTGGGGCAGGGGGCGGGTGGCGCCCTCAATACTGACCTGCTGTTCTTCCATCGCTTCCAGCAGCGCGCTTTGCGCCTTGGGGGTGGCGCGGTTGACTTCGTCCGCTAAGATTACCTGGGAAAATATCGGTCCCGGATGAAAGGTGAAGCCGTTGGTTTCCCGGTTAAACACCGAAACACCCAGAATATCCGCCGGTAACAGGTCACTGGTGAATTGCACCCGGTTGGAGTGCAGGCCCAGTATGGCCGCCATCACATGGGCCAGTGTGGTTTTTCCGACACCGGGCAGGTCCTCGATGAGCAAATGGCCGCGGGCTAACAGGCAAGCCAATGCCAGCCGAATCTCGTGCCGCTTGCCGAGTATCACCTGGCTGGCGTTTTCGACCACTTTATCAATAGAGGCTTTGATGTTATCGATATCGTTTTCCAGATCTATGACCGTAACATGTTGTTGTGCTTTCATAATTGTATCCGGTGTTGTTGAAGCTGACTGCCCGCGAGCTATCCTGATCCAAAATCACTCATTCGATGCATATTTCCTACCATGATCCCGCCAGCGGAACGGTGATTGGCTTGGCAAAATCGCGAGCGCCACCCGATACCGCTAATCGTGACAACCCCGCCCGGCCCAAACAAGAATGCGCACGCTGGTTGAGTTCCGGACGGGGAGAGAGGACGAACTCGTTATGAGCAGGCAATACGTTAATGAGTTCGGCTTGAACCTAAAATGTGTGAAAAAAATTTGCCGGGAATCCCGGTTTGTCCCACTAAAAAATTAAGAACTGGATTTGATCAGGCTGTGAATGTGTCACAGATGAGCAATCAGCGTGCGCAATCCGCATAACTATTTGTATTTGCGTGTTTTTTGAAAATTTGTGCGACTGTTGCACTTAACTATACGGGGCTTGGCTGATTTCAATACACTCAATTAGAATACGGTAGTTACGGTAGAACGAAAAACCTGCCGGCAATTTTTGGAAAGAGACGATGAAATAAATAGTATGTTCCATGTGTTCAACTGTTGTTAATTAACGTCGTGAAGTTATTCAAAAGTGAGGGTCTCATGAAAAACCTATTAAACTTGTTAATCGGAACGCTGCTGGCGCTGGTGTTTAGTTTGCCGGTGTTGGCGGCGGACCAGGATGCGGAAATGGCGGAAATGCAAAAGCGGCTTAACGAAGAAGTGATGTCGCAGGAGTTTTTCGCGGAGCAACCTGAAAAGGTGGAGGCTTATATTCAAGATGCCATGAAAAAGAACCTCAAGCCACCCGAGTATACCGGCACCCACTGGCGCGCCGGTTATACGTGCCACGATTTGTTGCGTTATTCCTGGCACGAGTACCGTAATTGCAGTTATTATCATCGTTATCATGGCCGGTACTACCCGTATCCATAACCTGGCAGTAATAAGAAATTAGTAGCATGGTCTTTATTAATTCGTAAATACAAAGGGGAATCACAATGTATAGTTTTAAAATGTCCAGTCTAAAACATGTAGTTCAATTAAGTGCGATAGCGGCAGTGATGAGTTTATTTATTGGTTGTGCCGCGGTTGAAACTTCGATCGCCAAGCGTAACCTTGACGTGCAAACAAAAACCAGCACCGCAATTTTTGTCGACGCGGTTAAAAGGGAATTGCGGACGGTATACGTGGATATCCGCAGCGGTGTCATGGAATTCGACCGCGCGGTATTCAGGCAGCATGTCATGAACGAATTTGGAAATAATATCAATGGTTACAAGGTTACTGATGACCCCGATGCGGCGCAGTACCATATGAATATATTCGTGATATCCCTGGAAAAAGCCAGCCCGACAGCGGCGGAAAGAGCCCTGGCGCAAGGTTATGTGGGTGACCGGGCGGCGGGCGCGGTGGCCGGCGGCGTTGTTGGAGCCAGCCGGACGGGAAGCGCGACCGGCACCGTGGGCGGCGCCTTACTGGGAACGCTAGGCGTAACCGCGGCCAACGCGTTTGTGCAGGACGTAACTTACATGCTCATCGCCGATGTGCAAATCAAGGAAAAAACCAAAGCGGGTGTTATCGTGCGTAAGGACACCCAGATCAGCGCCAAGGTGTCGGATGCGGGCGCCAGCACCCAGCGGGTTTCCGAAGCTAGCAACCAGAAGGAATACCGCACCCGGATCGTCACCACGGCCAACAAGGCCAACCTGGATATAGTGGAAGCACAGCCGATCATGTTTCAAAAGACCGCGTACGCCATGTCAGGCTTTTTCTAGAACCACGATTAAGTTAACAGCAATTGAATGAAGGGGGCGTTTCGCCCCCTTTTTATTTGGTGCGCCGCATTTCATGAATCCCTGAATGTGTTTTTGCGCGCTGTGGATACCTTCGCTGCCACGAACCATCATGCTCGGTAACGTATAAGCAATGAGAACAGCGCGAGTTTTTGTTACCGGTTTTAAATGACTTTCGAATAAGCCTGCCGGGCTTGCTGGCGCAAATATTTATCAAACACCATGCAAATATTGCGGATCAGCAGGCGTCCCGCGGGATACACCGTAATCCGTTCCGGGCTTAGTTCCACTAAAGCATCGTCCTGCATGGCGCTGAGTTCCCGCAGCTCCGTGGCAAAATAGTCTGCGAACACCACTCCGTACGCCTGTTCGATCGCGGGTATGCGCAACCCGAAATGGCAAATGAGTTCGGAAATCACCTGTTGCCGCAGCAGGTCATCATCCGACAAGGCCAGTCCGCGGTAGACAGGCAAGTGCCCCGCATCAATGCAAGCATAATATTGGTCGAGTGTTTTCACATTTTGACTGAAGGTGTTGCCTACTTTACCGATGGCGGTAATGCCCATCGCGATCAGGTCGCAATCAGCGTGCGTGGAATAACCCTGGAAGTTCCGGTACAGCTTGCCTTCGCGTTGCGCGACAGCGAGTTCATCATCGGGTTTGGCAAAGTGATCCATGCCGATGTAGACATAACCGGCGCTTGTCAGCTTATCGATGGCTTGCTGAAGTATTACCAGTTTTTCCTGGGGCGAGGGCAGGTCTGCGGCGTTAATGCGGCGCTGCGGCTTAAACATCTGCGGCAAATGCGCGTAATTAAAGACCGATAGCCGGTCGGGACTCAGATCGATGATTTTGTCCAGGGTGGCGTTGAAGCTGGCCACGCTTTGCAACGGCAGGCCATAAATCAAATCCACACTAATGGATTTATAACCGAGCGCGCGCGCGCCGCTAATCGCCGCCATGGTTTGCGCCTCCGGTTGGATGCGGTTCACCGCCGCTTGCACCCTGGGGTCAAAATCCTGCACGCCCAGGCTGACGCGGTTAAAACCTAATTGGCGCAAAACGCCAAGCGTTTCGCCATCGATTTCCCGGGGATCGATTTCGATGGAATATTCCCCGCTGTCGTCATCGTGCAAGGTAAAATGCCGGCGCGTTTGCGCCATCAAGGCCTGCATCTCCGCGTGGCTGATAAACGTGGGAGTGCCGCCGCCCCAGTGCAATTGATCCACCTGGCGGCCGTTATCAAACAGCCGGGCTTGCAGCGCGATCTCCTGATGCAAACGCGTTAAATAAGGAGCAGCCCGGTCCCGGAATTTGGTGACTACCTTGCTGCAACCGCAAAAGAAACACACCTTGCTGCAAAACGGCAGGTGGAAATAAAGCGATAGCGGCCGGGCTTGGCCCTGGCGGTGCGCAACATTACTGGCCTCGGCGGCCTGCCGGTATTCCGGTTCGCCGAAGTTTTCCTGAAACTGGACGGCGGTGGGATAAGAGGTATAGCGCGGGCCGGCCTTGTCGTAGCGCCGGATCAGTGCCGGGTTAAATTCGATGTTTGTGCTTGTCATTCAGTACCTGCTTGATGTGATAACGGCGGGTTGGGGCATGCTTGCTGCTGTGCCTAAGTTCTGACTGCTACGATTCTTCCTGCAATTACTTCGTAACTATTTGATTAATAGCGATAATAATTCAGTCTGAAGATTTCCAATCCCATCCTTTTTACAGCTTACACCATGCTGAATTTTTAACATAACCAGATTGAATTAACGTTGATCAACGTCAATGACTGCCGTTAGGCGCACACCCAATTCACCGCCATGGTTCCCGGCAACTTGCGGCGCTGGGGTGGGTGGCCGATAATGCGCGCTCCCCAATGGATTTTATCGATACTGGTTACGGCTGCTTATGACGCAAGACATCCAGACTTTACTGGAAAAACGCCTGGGCGTTACCCATGCCCGCCAACGGCTCGGTATCGAGTCGGAAAAAGGGCAGCAGGTGTTCGGCAAGGGATTTAATTTTTTTCATCCCGAGAACTGGTACAGCACCCATTCCCTCATCAGGCACATCATCCGCCTGAGCGGCATGTACCGCCGTGGCCGGCGCAACGCCTGCAATATTCAGGTGCGCGAAAATACCGTGAGTATCGCTGCATTGCCCGAACAGTTTGAGGGCTTTACGCTCTTGCACCTGAGTGACCTGCATGTCGATATGTACGATGCGGCGACGGCTGCGCTGATCAAAACCATTGCGTCCCTTAACTATGATCTCTGCGTGCTGACGGGAGATTACCGCGCCAAGACCTACGGTGAAATAGCCGCCGCCATGGACGGTATGCAGCGTGTCACGCAGGCCGTCAAAACGCCGATGTATGGCGTATTGGGTAATCACGACAGTATCACCATGGTTCCTGATCTCGAATCCTATGGGGTTCAAATGTTGCTGAATGAATCGGCGCCAATCGAATGCCAGGGAGAAATAATTCACCTGTGCGGCGTCGACGATGCGCATTATTTCCGGGTGGAAAACATTGCCAAAGCCGAGCAAAACGTTCCGCCGGATGCGGTTTCAGTGATGTTGTCCCATACCCCGGAAATTTATCGCGAGGTTGCCTATGCCGGATTTAATTTAATGCTCTGTGGCCATACCCATGGCGGCCAGATTTGCCTGCCTGGCGGGATACCCGTCACGCTGGATTCCAAATGCCCGCGCTATATGGGTAAAGGCGCGTGGCGTTACCGGGACATGCATGGTTACACGTCGGCGGGATCTGGTACGTCGATCGTGGATGTGCGGTTTAATTGCCTGCCGGAAGTCACCTTGCACCGTTTGACCTGTGCCTGAGCCCGGTTGATTCTGTTCCGTTGTTTTTTCACGAAATACCAAAGTCAGCAGCATAGCTTGGTAAAAGTGTCTCAACAAACTAACGTAATCCCCGGCGTGATCAGCCGCTTTAATATGAAATACAAATAACATATATATGATGTATTAAGTTTGATGATAAGAAATACCGGATGTCAAAATAGCAAAATTCCGCGGATTAATTAATAGACAAGCCAGGTAGCGCGCATGCTATTCTTTTACCTACGCAATGTTAGGATTTTTCTGAATAATTGATTTGCTAACATATACTAAGACAATCGGGGCTTGGCGTAGTATTGATTGCCGGTGGTTGCAGCCAGTGCCTGCGCCTGGTTTATTTTTTTGACCAAACGTTGTGACAGATATCAATATGGATAACTACCAGCAATCTTTTGCCGACACCATTCCTTATTTAAGACGCTACGCCAGCGCCTATACCGGCGATGCGGTGAGTGGTGACGCGCTGGTGCAACACACGATTGAATGCGCGCATGGACTGATAAACTTTCTACAAGACGACACTGATATTGCGATTTGGCTATTCTCCATTTTGCATAACATTGCGCTGGAAGCACGCAAGCAAGTGGACAACCATCCTGATAATGAGGTGCTGAATATCGACACAATAGACATGGCGCTACTGGAAGATATTGATCCGGATGATATTGATATCGTGACCGCGCTCGCCCAATTGCCGGCCGAGCAAAAAGAAACGTTTTTACTGGTGAGCCTGGAACGATTTACTTATGAGGAAGCCAGCCAGATTTTAAGCGTGCCCATCGGCACCCTTATTCTACGGCTGAACAGCGCCAGAAAGTTTCTCATCCAGCGCTTATTTCTGGATGATTTTGCTGAGTTAAGGGCCGTGCAATGATCCTGCTGTCCGACAAATTGTCTACTGAAAGTTTGCATGCTTTTATCGACGAGCAGCTGAGCGAGGATCAGTATATCCAGGTCGAAGCTCAGCTCGACGGTATTCCACGGAAACTGGTGGAAATACAGCAATGCCAGGTTATCAATGAGCGGTTGCGCGAGGTTTTTGATCCCATCGTTGAAGAGGATGTGCCGGATGACCTGTATTACCTGGCGTTATACGGCATCAACGGTGAATGCCATGACGATACGCAGGATTTCCCGCAGTTTGACCATGCACAGGATGACAACAGCGGCGCAAGTACCGGACTAAACGCCGAGATTGGTTTGCCGCTGGATCCGTTCGCCTCGGCGCCGGAGCTTCGCGACGAAAATCTGATGGATGCCAATGAATTTGCAGAACTTGCCGCCCTCAGCCTGGAGAGTGAGCAGAACCCGGCGGAATATGCTTCCGCCGCCATGCCCAACACGATCAGCGGGAGTCCGCCGGAAATTCCTGGCGACGAAGAACATTCAGCGTATGGATCGGCATCGCAGCCATTGCGCAGCATTGATGAGTTGACGACGCCAAGCGGGCTTGGCGCATCGGAACTGGAATCCCCGGCGACCGGCAGCCATGGTTCAGCATCGGCCGCTCACCCAACAAGCTTGCAACAATTCTTTGTTGAGCCTGCCGGTGCTGAACATTCCCTAGCGGACAGCGCCGGTGCTGAAACCGCGGCACAGCAAATTGAAACGGTGCCGCTGGAACAATCCGATCAGTTTTCGGCGTTCGACGAGCTTGAGCTTACGCTGGAAGAAGAACCCACTGTTTCGGCGGAACCCGTACCGGTGGAGCCAGTTCCGGCGAAGCCGGTTACGGCAAAGCAGATTATTGCAAAACTACTCGCGGAGCAAACAGTTGCGCAAAAGCGCCAACGAGTGTTGGATGCTTTTGAATCCTCTGAGCCGCTGGCGTTGCAACCACTGGAAGCGCAACAGCCCGCTGCCGGGATTATCCGGCATTCCGGATTTAACCAGCCAAACGCGGTGGATTTTGCCAGGGTTCGTGCGGCAAAAAGCGGCCCGGCGGCCATTGCAGCTAATGCGCAGGCTAAATTAAAAGACAAAGCAAAAACAGAACGCCGGTTAATGAAGCCAACCGGCGGCGCGGCTGGCGCTCCGGAGTTTCCCATTGACGAAATCGTGGAACAACTGGATGAAATTGCCAGCGGCCCGGAACCAATGACGCAGGACGTTGTGGCGGAATTTTTTGCGGAAGACAGAACGGAATTGGACTTTGAAGTCAGCGAGGTGGTCAGGCAGTTTGAGGAAGTATCCGGTAAGTTTAATCCGCGGGATAAAACACTCTTTGGCAGCCCTGTGCTGCGCATCAAGCACCAGGCGGATACGGTTTTAAGCGCGGTTAAAAACGGTATTGCCGGCGTGAAAAATGCGCTGGCCCAAAATGGAAAACTGCCATTTCCGGATTTCACCCGGATATTGGCGGCGTTTAAAATTAACATTCTTAAATCATCACAACCCAAATCGTCAGCCGAAAGAAACGCGGGATCCATACCCGCCAAATTAAGTACGGGCGTTGAGCGGGAAGCCCGGCCGGAAGGGCTATCACGCGCCATTGGCGAGACACTCAGGCTTTACAAACAGAAGTTGTCGCAAATAGCGGCCGTTGCTGGTGCTGAGCGGGTTGGCGATGCAGGACATGTTGATCAGCGCATTGTGCCCTATGGCGCCGCGCTATCCCGGTTTAACGGATACCAGCAAAAAATTTCCGGCATGCTGGAGAAGGCCTCTCCTGAAAACCGCATGACCATCGGCGGCGCAATTTTGCTGGTTGTTGGTTTAGTAATTGGCGGCTCAATCTCTTCGTTGTCCGGACGGCCAGCCAATGTTATTTCGGTGGAAAAGGTCGAACAGTTGGCGATTGACGCGCATATCCTTTATTCGCAACAGAGCCAAAACGTTGCCGGAACCCCGGCGGTCAGTATCGCCGAATCCATGCAATGGCTTTCAGCCAGAATGGGGCGGCAAATGAATCTTGCTGATGCGCAAGTGGAAGGTTTCGAGCATCAACGGGTGATCATCGTGCCAACCATGCTCAGCTACGCGATCACCAATATTTTCGCCAATAAAAACCAGCAAAATATCACCTTATTTATCGCGCCTGACTTAGAGCCGGCTGTGAATTCCGCTTTGGCCTGCCGTGTGCCTGCCGGCGCCGACGGCTTGTGCACCTGGGTGAAGGATTCCGTGCGCTATATCGCGGTCGCCAATTTGTCGTTATCCCGGGTAAGGGCTTTTTCGCAAGCCTTGGTTGACAGCCTTTAAGGCCTTGCTCCGGCTGTGCCCGGGGCGGTGAACATCCCGGCAATCCTCTCGTTTTTGTGTGCCAGTTTTTGTATAACAATAATTGATATACGTCAAAAAACCCCGTGCGAATTTGTAAATCAGCCGGGTGCTCCAAATGACTTTTACTATAATCTGGCTATAGGGTGAAGGAAAAACTGATCGTTGCAGTCATATGATACTATGCCGCCAGCCCTGACAGGCTTTCATCCGCCGCGGTGGAATTAAACAAGGGGTGAAATTAAACAATGAATGTGAATTGCCGGAGGGCGTATAGAAAGGGTTACCATCACCATAACAATCACCATTAAGAGTGCAAAGCGTTGGGGAATGCGAGGGAATTAACTGTTAGCTGTAACGGTTAAAAGTGGACCAGATGTAAATCTCTTTTTATATGCCTGAAAGTATACGCCTGAAAGCGTGCCAGGGGACGTATCTTCAGGAGGATACCGTGATTATCTCTACAACCGACCCGATCACCTTAGTCGACATCCCCAATCCTGATGCGCATCCGTTTGTGGTGGAGGGAGAAGGGGAAAGCGCGTTGAAAATTTATTTTGAAAACGAGGACAACAAAAATGCCTATCTGGGTATTGAAGTCGAGCATCCGGGTGAGGATTTCGAAACCAACCTGGATAATCCTATATAGATAACCCTAATATAAAAGTTTAACGAAGCCAGCAGGCAGTTGAGGTTACCGTGCATAGAACGCGCGGTTGCATGAAGGAGAGTGGTGTCCGGCATGCAAGCGCGTTTTTTAGTATGCGGCGCGGTAAAATCGCGGCAAGGTTTCCTGCAAGGAATTATTCCGTTCAGAACGAATCTTAAATGCCCCAAATCGGCGCCAACCAGGAAGCCTACCACGGTAATTCCCGCTGAGTTTTTACGACGGCTGCCGCATGCGCCGGGACTTTTCCCAGGCGTTAATCAGCGCAATGAATGTTTTCTGCAGCATTTGTTCGGTAATGGGAATTTCCTTACCGGATTCGGTCACAATGGAAGCGCCGTGAAAGTCTACATTGGGATTGTTGACCGGCGGCGTGTCAGCCGGTGACCCGTTGGCATTGGCGTTGGGTTTGGCAAGTTTATCCATTGCTTGTCATTGTCTCTGCTATAGTGCATACATTAACCGAAAAATACACTGTATATGGTATATGTTACAAATTTGTGCACTTTTTCTTGTAGGGTTACGAAGCCGGAGTGTTGTCCTAGTATAACTTGCGATGGTTACAGCCAATGGACGGCGCGGTGTTACACGCTATTTGAACACCGCGAAAATAGATTGGCGAACGCCCGCCGGGGGCGTAAAATGCGCGCTTATTTCGATGTAAAATTCATAGGCTTATGTTTTACGACGAGAAATTTCAGGTCATTGTGATCGGTGGCGGCCACGCCGGCACCGAAGCCGCGCTGGCGGCGGCCCGGCTGGGCGCTAACACCTTGCTGTTAACCCACAACATTGAAACCCTGGGTCAGATGTCCTGCAATCCCGCGATCGGCGGTATTGGCAAAGGGCATTTGGTCAAGGAAATTGATGCCTTGGGTGGCGCCATGGCGCGCGCGGCTGACCGGGCCGGCATCCAGTTTCGCCGCCTCAATGCGAGCAAGGGTCCTGCCGTGCGTGCGACGCGCGCCCAGGCTGACCGGGTTTTATATAAACAGGCCATTCGCGCCCTGCTGGAGAACCAGCCCAACCTCAAGATCTTCCAGCAGGCGGTGGACGACCTGATTATCGACAACGACCGGGTAACCGGTGTGCGCACCCAGATGGGCTTATGCTTTAGAGCGCAGGCGGTGGTGCTGACCGTGGGCACATTCCTGGCGGGCCGGATTCACATCGGCCTGTCCAATCATGAAGGCGGGCGCGCGGGCGATCCACCGTCCAAAACCCTGGCGGCGCGCCTGCGCGAACTGCCGTTTCGCGTCGACCGGCTGAAAACCGGCACGCCGCCGCGCATCGATGCGCGTACGATTGACTATAGCCAGCTGGAAGCACAATCCGGCGATGATCCGGTGCCGGTGTTTTCCTTCCTGGGACACGCCGGCGAACATCCGCGCCAGGTCAGTTGCCACATCACCCATACCAATGAGCGCACGCATGACATTATCCGCGGCGGCATGGACCGCTCACCGCTGTTTACCGGCGTCATCGAAGGCACGGGTCCGCGTTATTGCCCGTCCATTGAAGACAAGGTGGTGCGCTTCGCCGATAAGACCTCGCACCAGATTTTTATCGAACCCGAAGGCCTGACCACGCACGAAGTGTATCCCAATGGCATATCCACCAGCCTGCCCTTTGACGTACAGCACGCCCTGGTGCGCTCCATGAAGGGATTTGAAAATGCGCACATCACCCGCCCGGGCTACGCCATTGAATATGACTACTTTGATCCGCGCGGATTGAAACCTTCCCTGGAAACCAAGCACATCAATGCCTTGTTTTTTGCCGGGCAAATCAATGGCACCACCGGTTATGAAGAAGCGGCGGCGCAGGGTTTGATCGCGGGATTGAATGCCGCGCTTTTTGTGAATGACCAGGAGTCCTGGTCGCCGAAACGCGATGAAGCGTACATCGGTGTACTGATCGATGATTTAATTACCCGGGGCACCCAGGAACCGTACCGCATGTTTACCAGCCGTGCCGAGTACCGTTTGCTGTTGCGCGAAGATAACGCGGATTTGCGTCTCACGGAAACCGGCCGCAGATTGGGGCTGGTTGACGATGCGCGCTGGGATTATTTCAACCGCAAGCGCGACGCCATCGCAATGGAACAGCAGCGCTTGCAGGGCGCTTTTTTGCGGCCGGGACAGTGTGACGGCGAGGCCGTGGCGAAGGTGTTGGGGGTTTCCCTGGCGCGTGAAGCGCGCTTGTCGGAGTTGTTAAAACGGCCCGGTGTAACGTACGGCGGTTTGATGTCGCTGGCGGGTACCGGGCAACCGGCGGTGGATCCGGTGGTGGCGGAGCAGGTCGAGATACAGGCCAAGTATGCGGGTTATATCAGCCGCCAGCAGGAAGAAATCGATCGTCACCGGCGCAATGAAACATTGAAATTACCCGGCAACCTGGACTATAGTGCGGTCAGCGGTTTATCCAACGAGGTGCGGCAAAAATTGCAGCAGCACCGGCCCGCGACCGTCGGCCAGGCTTCCAGGATATCCGGCGTCACACCGGCGGCCATCTCATTGCTATTGGTGCATATGAAAAAACGCGCCGGTTGAACCAGCGGTTGTTTAATCTCTCTTGTAACACGTACGGCTATTGCCCGGCTGATCATGGCGCGGGATTAAATCGAATAACACCAAAAACGCTTCCAGGAGGTCCGCATGCGTCTCAATTCAATCGTTACCATGATAGTGATGTTTTTATTTTTCATTGCCGCAACGGCCGCATCGGCAGCTGCATCGGCAGATAATGGGTTGCTTACCAAAAAGAGTAAATACAGCACTTCCGAAACATTGGACCGGCTCGAAGCCGCGCTTAAGGAAAAAGGAATTGCAGTCGCATTGCGCTGGAATCACAGCGCACAAGGCGCCAAAGTGAATATTCCCTTGCGCCCGACCGAGCTATTGTTATTTGGTAATCCCAAACTCGGCACCCAGTTTTTCACCAGCCAGCAAACCGCCGGTATTGATCTGCCACTGAAAGCGTTGGCCTGGGAGGATGAAAAAGGCCAGGTGTGGTTAAGTTACAATGATCCTTTTTACATTGCCAGCCGTCATGGCATCAAGGATCGCGATGAGGTGGCGAAAAAAATGTCGGACGTGCTGAACAATCTGACTGCTACTGCAACGGGTAATTAATTCCGCTTGATCCGGTCACAAGCATTAGCAGCGCCATTACAACGCGGGCTGGAGTCGCTTAACCTGCGGCTAACGCAGGAACAACAATCCCAATTGCTCGCCTTTATTGCCTTGCTGGTTAAATGGAACCGGGTTTATAACCTGACCGCGGTGCGCGATGCGCAGCAGATGCTGACCCGGCACATCATCGATAGTTTATCGATCCTGCCCTACCTGCGCGGCGCCCGCCTGATCGATGTTGGCGCCGGCGCGGGTTTGCCGGGCATACCACTGGCCATTGCCAGGCCGGAATGCCAATTTGTGCTCCTGGACAGCAACCGCAAGAAAACCCGTTTTCTGCAGCAAGCCAAAGCGGAACTGCAGCTCGGTAATGTGGACGTGGTGTGCGCGCGGGCCGAAGACTATCATCCCGCTGAATCGTTCGATTCGGTTATTTCACGAGCACTGGCCAGTCTTTCACAAATTGTGTCCTGGTCATCACAATTATGCGGCGCCCAGTCGGTAATACTCGCGATGAAAGGCAGCTATCCCGAGGCG
Source organism: Gammaproteobacteria bacterium (assembly GCA_036507695.1). Lineage (GTDB taxonomy): Bacteria > Pseudomonadota > Gammaproteobacteria > SZUA-152 > SZUA-152 > JAKEGK01. Next base: position 15,764 of record DATCIR010000274.1, on the reverse strand, counting down.
GAAATCTCGGAAATACCAAAATCATTTGAAATCAAAGCGGTGCACAAAATTGATTATTGGGGATTGGAAGCGGAGCGTTATCTGGTGGAAATCATGCTAGCCAAATCCTGAAATCCGAATTAAATAGAGTAGGTAATCACCAAAAAAATGTGCGATGATATCTTCATTAATCTCAACTTTGGGTGGTCGTGACACTATGGGAAAAATCATAGCAATCGCTAATCAAAAAGGTGGAGTTGGGAAAACCACAACGAGTGTAAATCTGGCCGCGTCATTAGCGGCAACCCGGCGCCGGGTGCTGCTATTGGATATGGATCCCCAGGGCAATGCGACCATGGGCAGCGGCATCGATAAATCGGTTCTGCAATATTCCAGTTACGATGTGCTGATGGGTCAGGCTGAAATTCAGTCGGCGATTATCCGCGCTGAAGAAGCGGGTTATGACCTGCTGCCAGCAAACTCGGACCTGACGGCCGCCGAAGTGGAATTGTTAAGTATCAGTCACCGCGAGCGCCAGCTCAAAGCCGCTATCCAGCTCATCGAAGACCGTTACGATTACATTATTATCGACTGCCCGCCGTCTTTAAACATGTTGACATTGAATGCCCTGGTTGCGGCGCAATCGGTGTTGATACCCATGCAGTGTGAGTACTACGCCCTGGAAGGATTAACCGCCTTGGTTAATACCATTGAACAAATACGCAGTAACCTGAATCCTTATCTCAAGATCGAAGGCTTACTGCGTACGATGTACGATCCGCGCAACCGCTTGTCTTACGACGTCACCCAGCAGTTACAACAATATTTTGGTGACCGGCTGTATCGCACGGTGATTCCGAGGAATATCCGTTTGGCGGAAGCGCCCAGTCATGGTGTTCCGGTACTGATTTATGATAAGACGTCGCGTGGCGCGCAAGCGTACCTGGCGCTGGCGGGGGAAATCGTGCGGCGTGAACAAAGCGTGTCGCAAAGCCAGCCGCAAGCTTCATCGATATAATTTTATAATTAAAATAACGGGAATAGGTAACAACGTATGGTGGCAAAAAAGCGTGGATTAGGGCGCGGACTGGACGCACTGTTAGGGGGAATAGGAGGAAGCGCCAGGAATACATCCGATGTAACACAAACAATCAGCCCCAACGGCCTGCAGGAATTTTCCGAACACTCTCATCCCATACCCAAAACCGGTGATTTGAAAGAATTGCCCGTTGACCTGCTCCAACCCGGCAAATACCAGCCGCGTACCGACATGCATCAGGACAGCCTGCAGGATCTGGCCAACTCGATCAAAGCGCAGGGCATGCTGCAACCGATCGTGGTGCGCAGAATCGATGGCGGACGTTACGAGATTATCGCCGGCGAGCGCCGCTGGCGTGCCGCGCAACTGGCCGAACTGCATGAAGTACCGGCGGTTATCCGTGACGTACCCGATGAAGCGGCCATCGCCATGGCCCTCATTGAGAACATCCAGCGCGAAAATCTCAATCCCATCGAAGAAGCCAGCGCCCTGCAGCGTCTCATCGAGGAATTTGAATTAACCCATCAACAGGCCGCCGACGCGGTGGGACGGTCCCGCGCGGCGGTGACCAATCTGCTGCGGCTGCTGTCCTTGAACCCGGACGTGCGTGTGCTATTGGAAAACGGTGATCTGGAAATGGGGCACGCCCGCGCCTTATTGACGCTCGAAGGCGACAAGCAAAGCAAGGCGGGCCGCGACGTGGCGGCCCGGGGTCTATCCGTGCGGGAAACCGAGCAGCTGGTCAACCACTTGCGCGATTCCACTGCGGTGAAAACCGCAATGCACAAAGCCATTGATCCGAATATTCAACGTTTACAGGATGAGCTGGGGGAAAAACTGGGCGCCAAGGTTGCATTGCAACATGCCAATAATGGTAAGGGCAAACTGGTTGTGCATTACAACAGTCTCGATGAACTGGATGGCATACTCGCCCATATCAAGTAATCATTTCCTTTAACTGCATTGTTTAATGCAACATTTAGCGCAACATTTAATGTAATGCAACTAATGTAATGCAACATCCCGGGCGCTTTGCTTATAGCTGCGTTGTTAATTAAATAACAATTAAATAACCGCGGTGCTACTGCCGCACGATCACTGACTCTAAATCAGCGGCTTAGAATCTGTTTTTGCAACCTTACTTTAACAGTGCGTAGGGTGGGCATCGCCCACCATTCGTGCGTTTTGACAGGCTTTATTGGTGGGCGGTGCCCACCCTGCGCACGCACCAGCCGTCACGAACACGGAATGGTGCGTTGCTGCGCAACATACCCTGCCAGACTCGGTTGGGGTTCGCTTTGCGCACCCCAACGGGCTGCTTTGCCGGGGTGTAACTGAACACCGCAAAGTGCAAAGGGGGGGGGCGAGCAGTTACAATTAAATAACAATTTAGCGGCCACCTGGTGAGAAATGCGGGTTAAAGCCGGGTTATAACCATGAACAACAAGTCATTAAAAAATGACTTGTTTTTTTAAATCCGTGTCCCTTGCTGAAAGATTGCGTGAAAGGTATACTTCGCCCCTAATTTTTTGGATGTGGCTGCAATGAAAAAGGCCAAGGGTCCGGGCCTGCTGTTAATCAGCGTAGGTTCATTGTTAACGTCAATGGTGCTGGCTGGATTTTTGTTAGGCTATGGCGTTGACGTCCTGTTTGATACGCAGCCTGTTTTCTTATTGAGTTTTGGCCTGTTGGGTTTTATCGGCGGCATTCTAAAAGCTTATAAAGTTTTAAGTGACCCGGAGTTGCATTGAAAATAGCTGAGCCCGAATTAACCGCCAAGGCGCGTGGGGTAATCAGTACGCAACTGGTCATCAGTGTGCTCGCCGCCGCGGTTTTTCTCTGGAAAGGTGCCTGGGAAGCGGTGGCCGCTTTGTACGGCGGATTGGCAAGCCTCTGTATCTCAATGCTTTTATTGTGGGGCATTAAAAGAGCGAGCGAGGCCGCCAAAAATAATCCAGGCAAAAGCATGCGGATGCTATTGGCGGGCGCCGCGCAACGGTTTTTGTTAGTACTCGGCTTGTTGGCGACGGGAATCGCGGCATTCAAACTGGATCCTATCGCCATGTGTACCGGATTTGCATTAGCGCAGTTAAGTTACGTAATCGGTTCCCGATTCAACAATGCCTGAGCCAGAACGCCTGAGCCAGAGACGTGAGTGAGCCAATAAGACGACGCTTTTGAAAAAAAATAAGTTGAGGGTCAATCGTTGAGTCAAGCATCTGAAACTGCACAAAGTTCCTCCGGTGGTGGCACGGTTGAATATATTCAACACCATCTTACCAATTGGTGTGTTGGCCCCGATTGCGACCCTGTCACCCATCAAACCGCCGGCTTCTGGGCGTTTCACGTCGATACGATATTCTTCAGTCTTTTCCTCGGTCTATTAATGTTGCTCGGCAGTGCGTGGCTGGTGAAACGCATGACGGACGGCGTACCGGGCGGCTTTCAAAATTTTGTCGAATCCATTCTGGATTTCGTGCAAGGCCAAATCAAAGACGGCTTTCCCCACGCGCCGCCGGTCATTGCCCCCATGGCGCTTACCATTTTTGTCTGGGTCTGGCTGATGAACTTCATGGATTTGATTCCGGTGGATCTGCTGCCGATAATCGCCGGCTGGTTCGGAATTCATTATTTAAAAGTGGTGCCGACCACCGACTTGAATACCACGTTCGCCATGTCCTTTAGCGTTTTCCTGCTGATCATCTTCTACAACTTAAAAGTGAAAGGCCCGGTCGGTTATCTCAAAATGTTTTTATTCCATCCATTCGGAAAATTCCTGGTTCCCGTCAATGTCGCCATGACCGCCATTGAAGAGCTGGCCAAACCCTTAAGCCTGGGCCTGCGTTTGTTCGGCAACATGTTCGCCGGTGAACTGGTGTTCCTGTTGATTGCGCTGCTGGCCGGGGGGGCGACCCTGGGCGTTGGCCTGTTAATCTGGTTCCCGCTGCAAGTGGTGCTGGATTTGGGTTGGTTGTTATTTCATATTCTGGTTATTACCTTGCAGGCGTTTATTTTCATGGTGCTGACTATTGTTTATTTAAGCATGGCGCACACGGCGGACCATTGACCATCAATAATGGATAAGTTGGACGAATGCAGATAACAGCGGTTAACAAGCAACGGCCAACAAACAACCGCCAACAACAGCACACAACAACAGCACACAACAACAGCACACAACAACAGCACACAAAGCACACAAAGCACAGACAAAAATTACAGATAACAATTACAGATAACAATAGTTAGGCATAATATTCCGGCTCAGTTTTTAAATTCATAATTTTTTATCGTTAAGGAGAGTAACAATGTCAGCAGAATTGATTGCAACTATCTATGCTTATACCGCGGTGGGTGTTGGCGTGATCCTGGCAGCCGCCGGTTTGGGCTCAGCAATCGGCTGGGGTTTGATTTGCGCCAAAACCCTCGAAGGTATTGCGCGTCAGCCGGAAATGCGTCCGCAGTTAATGACCAACATGTTTATCTTCGCGGGCTTGATGGAATCGTTCCCGTTCATCATTCTGGCATTCGCCATGTGGTTCCTGTTCGCCAATCCGTTCATCGGCGCGACACAGGCGGCAATTTCCGCTTTAGGTGGCTAAAACATTCAGCGGTTTTCATTCCGCGCCATGCGGATGCAGCCAAGAAGAGGAGCGAACACAGTGAACATTACCGTAACACTTATCGCGCAAATGCTCGCCTTCATCCTGTTGATTTGGTTTGTCAATAAAGTGATGTGGAAGCCGATGACGGGGCTGTTGGAGGCTCGCCAAAAGCGCATCGCTGACGGTCTTGCGGCCGGCGAACGCGGCAAACGGGAGCAGGCTAACGCGGAAAAACGCGCGGCGGAATTGCTGGATGAGTCCAGGCATAAAGCGGCCGATATCATTGCGCAGGCACAACGGCGCGCCAAGGAAATAGAAGAAGAAGCAAAAGTAAACGCCAAGGCTGAAGCGGAGCGCATCAAGGCCGCGGCGGAAGCCGAAATTGAACGCGGCGTCAATCAGGCCCGGGAGCATTTGCGCATCCAGGTGGGCAGGATCGCGATTGCCGGCGCGGAAAAAGTGCTGAAGCAGCAAATCGACGCCAAGGCTCACGATAAATTATTAAGCCAGCTGGCGGCCGAGATTTAAGGGGCTACCATGGCAGAGAAATCAACCATCGCCCGTCCTTATGCTGAAGCCGTGTTTGCGCTCGCCAGGGAACAAAAACAATTGAAAGCCTGGTCGGATATGCTGCAAATCGCGGCGGCGGTTGCCATGCACGGCGACATGCGGGCGATAATCAGTAACACCAATGTCAGCAAGAGTCAGGGCGCGCAGCTGATTATAGATGTATGCGTTGGCAAGTTCTCCGCCGAAGGTAAAAACCTGATCAAGCTGCTGGCGGAAAACCGCCGTTTGTCCCTGCTGGATGAAATCGCCGCGCAATATGAAACGCTGCGCGCCGAAGCGGAAAAAACCATCGACGCCGAAGTGATTTCGGCGTTTGAAGTGAGCGCGGCGCAGCAAAAACAAATTGCCGAAAAGTTAAAAGCACGCCTGGGGCGGGAGGTTACCCTGTCCTGCCGGGTGGATCCCACGCTGCTGGGTGGCGCCGTTATCAAGGCCGGCGACCTGGTGATCGACGGATCCACGAAGAGTCAGATTCAAAAACTTTCCATAGAGCTGGCGCGTTAACGCCAGGCTCCCGAGGGGAATATGCAATGCAATTAAATCCATCCGAAATCAGCGAGCTAATCAAGGAACGTATTAAAAACTTCGAGGTAAAAACCGAAGCCAGTAATGAAGGCACGGTCGTCAGCGTTACCGACGGTATCGTGCGCATTCATGGCTTGTCCGATGTGATGCTGGGGGAAATGATCCAGTTCCCGGGCAACACCTTCGGCATGGCGTTGAACCTGGAGCGTGATTCCGTGGGCGCCGTGGTGCTGGGTTCCTACGAGCACATCACCGAAGGCGACAAGGTGCAATGCACCAGCCGCATTCTCGAAGTGCCCGTCGGTGAAGCCTTGCTGGGCCGCGTGGTAAATTCGCTGGGCGTGCCGATCGATGGTAAAGGTCCGGTGGCGACCCAACTCACTTCGCCGATTGAAAAAGTGGCACCCGGTGTTATCGCCCGTCAATCCGTCAGCCAGCCGGTGCAAACCGGGTTAAAAGCCATCGACTCCATGGTGCCCATCGGGCGTGGCCAGCGCGAATTGATCATCGGTGACCGCCAGACCGGCAAAACCGCCGTTGCGGTTGACGCCATCATTAACCAGAAAGGCACCGGTATTAAATGTATCTACGTTGCGATTGGCCAGAAGGCGTCGAGTATCGCCAACGTGGTGCACAAGCTGGAAGAACATGGCGCCATGGGCCACACCATTGTGGTCGCGGCGGCGGCCTCTGATTCCGCGGCGCTGCAATACATCGCGCCATACTCCGGCTGTTCCATGGGTGAATACTTCCGTGACCGCGGCGAAGACGCGCTGATTATTTATGATGATTTGACCAAGCAGGCCTGGGCCTATCGCCAGGTTTCCCTGTTATTGCGCCGTCCGCCGGGCCGTGAAGCGTATCCGGGCGATGTATTTTATTTGCACTCCCGCTTGCTGGAGCGCGCGGCGCGTATTAATGCCGACTACGTCGAAAAAATTACCAATGGCAAAGTGAAAGGCAAAACCGGTTCCTTGACCGCGTTACCCATTATCGAAACCCAGGCCGGCGATGTATCCGCTTTCGTGCCGACCAATGTTATTTCCATCACCGACGGCCAGATTTTCCTGGAAACCGACCTCTTTAACGCCGGTATCCGTCCCGCGATCAACGCCGGCCTGTCGGTATCGCGGGTAGGCGGCGCGGCGCAAACCAAGGTTATCAAGAAACTGGGTGGCGGCGTGCGTCTTGACCTGGCGCAATACCGTGAACTGGCGGCGTTCGCGCAGTTTGCCTCGGACCTGGATGAAGCGACCCGTAACCAGATCGATCGCGGGCAGCGCGTTACCGAACTCATGAAACAAAAACAATATTCGCCGCTGACCATCGGTGAAATGGCGTTTTCGTTATACGCCGCCAACGAAGGTTTTCTGGATGACGTGAAGGTGAATAAGGTCGTTGATTTCGAAGCCGCCTTGCACGCCTATATCAAAGCCAATGCCGCTGATTTGCTGAAAAAGATCAATGACAGCGGCGATTACAATGACGAAATCGCCGCGGGTATCAAGCGGACCATCGAGAAATTCAAGTCCAGCAGTACCTGGTAACCGGTAAGGAATAAACCATGGCAGTCGGCAAAGAAATACGCACCAAAATCAAGAGCGTCAAAAACACGCAAAAGATTACCCGTGCCATGGAAATGGTCGCGGCGAGCAAAATGCGTAAAGCCCAGGACCGCATGGCGGCGTCGCGGCCTTACGCGGACAAAATCCGCAATGTGATTTCCCATCTGGCCCACGCCCATCCGGAATACCGCCACAGCTTCATGATAGAGCGTGAAGTCAAACGCGCCGGATACATTATTATTTCCACCGACCGGGGTTTGTGCGGCGGTTTGAACAACAATATGTTCCGCGCCCTGGTGCGCGATTTGCGGGAGTGGAAATCCAAGGGCGTTGAGGTTGACATGTGCACCATCGGCACCAAGGCGACCGCGTTTTTCCGGCGCCTGGGCGCCCGCATCGTCGCCAAGGCCGGTCATCTGGGCGATGCGCCGCAAATCGAGGATTTGATCGGCACCGTCAAGGTGATGCTGGATGCGTTTGAAAACGGCGCCATCGACCGGCTTTACGTGGTTTACAACCGGTTTGTGAACACCATGACCCAGTCTCCCGCCTTTGATCAGCTGGTGCCGATCCAGAAGGGCGGTTATCAGGAACTGGAACACCAGTGGGACTACATCTACGAACCCGAAGCCAAGGAAGTGTTAACGGAATTATTAACGCGCTACATTGAGTCATTGGTTTATCATGCGGCCGTGGAAAACGTGGCGTGCGAACAGGCCGCCCGCATGGTCGCCATGAAAGCGGCGTCGGACAATGCCGGCGGCATGATTGATGACCTGGAACTGGCTTACAACAAAGCGCGGCAAGCGGCGATCACGCAGGAATTGTCGGAAATCGTCGGCGGCGCCGCGGCGGTCTAAGCGGCGAATCAACAAGATTAGCGAATTACTGAAAATTACGAGAGGACCAACACATGAGTTCTGGAGAAATTGTACAAATCATTGGCGCGGTGGTGGACGTCGAATTTCCGCGCAATGCAATGCCCAAGGTTTATCACGCCTTGAAAGTGAAAGATGCGGGATTGACCCTGGAAGTGCAGCAACAATTGGGCGATGGCGTGGTGCGTACCATTGCCATGGGTAGCTCTGAAGGTCTGCGGCGCGGTCTTGCAGTCAGCAACACCGGCGCGCCGATTTCCGTTCCCGTCGGCACCAAAACCCTGGGGCGTATCATGGATGTATTGGGCGAGCCCGTGGACGAAGCGGGTCCCATCGGTGAAGAGGAACGCTGGGCCATTCACCGCAAGGCGCCCACCTATGAAGAACTGTTGGCTACCACGGAAATCCTGGAGACGGGGATCAAGGTTATCGACCTGATTTGTCCATTCGCCAAGGGCGGTAAGGTGGGTTTGTTCGGCGGCGCGGGTGTGGGCAAGACCGTTAACATGATGGAGCTGATTCGTAACATCGCCATTGAGCACAGCGGTTATTCGGTGTTTGCCGGCGTGGGCGAGCGGACCCGCGAAGGCAACGACTTCTACCATGAAATGAAAGAATCCAGCGTATTGGATAAAGTATCGCTGGTGTACGGCCAGATGAACGAACCGCCCGGTAACCGCCTGCGCGTGGCCCTGACCGGCTTGACCATGGCGGAATTCTTCCGTGACGAAGGCCGTGACGTACTATTGTTTATCGATAATATTTACCGTTACACCCTGGCCGGCACCGAAGTATCGGCGCTGCTCGGCCGCATGCCCTCCGCGGTAGGCTACCAACCGACACTGGCGGAAGAAATGGGCGCGCTGCAGGAACGCATTACCTCCACCAAGACCGGCTCCATCACCTCGATCCAGGCGGTCTACGTGCCGGCGGATGACTTGACGGACCCATCACCGGCCACCACCTTCGCGCACCTGGACGCCACCGTGGTATTGTCACGCCAGATTGCCGAGCTCGGAATTTACCCGGCGGTGGATCCGCTGGACTCCACCAGCCGCCAGTTGGACCCGCTGGTTATCGGGCAGGAACACTATGATGTGGCCCGCGCCGTACAGGGTACGCTGCAACGTTACAAGGAATTGAAAGACATTATCGCGATTCTGGGTATGGACGAATTGTCGGAAGAAGACAAATTGACCGTGTCCCGCGCGCGCAAGATTCAGCGCTTCCTGTCGCAGCCTTTCTTCGTGGCGGAAGTGTTTACCGGTTCACCCGGCAAATACGTGCCCATGAAAGAAACCATCCGCGGTTTCAAAGGCATCGTCGCCGGCGAATACGACCACATCCCGGAACAGGCGTTCTACATGGTGGGCACCATCGAAGAAGTGTTAGAAAAAGCGAAGTCCGTTTAAGCGAGTTGAGGAATAAATAATGGCTGCAACAATGACCGTTGATATCGTGAGCGCCGAAGCGGAGATCTGGTCCGGCACCGCCAAAATGCTATTTGCCCCGGCGGTCATGGGCGAAGTGGGCGTGCTGCCAAAACACGCGCCGTTGTTGACCAAAATCCGGCCCGGTGAAGTGCGCGTTATAAACGAAAACGGCGAAGAAGAGTTTTTTTACGTTTCCGGCGGCATACTGGAAATTCTTCCTTCCGGTGTCACCGTGCTTGCCGATACCGCGCAGCGCGCGCACGATCTTGATGAAGCCGCCGCGCTGGAAGCCAAGGATCAGGCCGAGAAAATATTGCACGACCGCAAGGACGACATTGATTACGCCACCGCGGAAGCCCAACTGGCCCAGGCGATTGCGCAAATCGAAGCAATCCGTAAGATCCGGAAAAAGCTGGGTAAATAGGCATCCGGGCTGACGGTTAATCCTGATCAATGCTGAGAAAGGGGCGGCCTAAACCGCCCTTTTTTGTGGCCGCTATACTGTTACGTATGCGCTTTAATGAAGAGCGTAATAACGGCGTAAGCCCCGCCGCTTAAATTACATCGATTTACCACTTGGCTTTCAGGTAAAATAGCCCGGTTCGCAGCTGCCCGCTGATATTAACCGGCACGCTATTCGCACGCGGCAATAGAGTTCGTAAAGGTAGTAACAACGCTTTAATTACAATCCATAGGTTTCCACACTACGGTTTAAAGAAATGCAAACCCCATTACATGTTGTGATCTTAGCCGCGGGACAGGGCACGCGCATGAAATCCGCCTTGCCGAAAGTGTTGCACACGCTGGGACATAAATCCCTGCTGGAACATGTGTTGGATACGGCTAACGGATTAAACGCGCAATCGATACACGTGGTCTACGGTCATGGCGGCGAGCGGGTGAAACAACAACTGGCGCGCCACAACGTTAACTGGGTGTTGCAGGACCAGCAATTGGGAACCGGTCATGCCGTGGAACAGGCAGCGCCATTCGTTCCGGACAACCAACCGGTGTTGATTTTGTATGGCGATGTGCCATTAATAAAACAGCAAACCCTGCAAAAATTAATCGCCGCGGCTGGCAGTGACGCACTGGGTTTGTTAACGGCGACACTGGCGGATCCAACAGGCTATGGCCGCATTATCCGCAACGCGGCGGGCGAAGTGGTGAAAATCATCGAGCAAAAGGATGCTGATGACGCGCAGAAAAAAATCCGTGAAATCAACACCGGCATGCTGGCGCTGAATTCCACCCGTCTCAAAGGCTGGCTGAAGCAACTGGAAAATAACAATGCCCAGGGTGAATATTATCTCACTGACGTGATCGGCATGGCGGCGCTGGAAAATATCGCCATTAACACCGTACAGCCGGACGCGATTTACGAGATTGAAGGCGTGAACAATAAGCTGCAACTGGCGGAACTCGAGCGGGCCTACCAGCGCCAGCAAGCCGAACAGCTCATGCATCTGGGTGTCACCTTGCGTGATCCCGCGCGCTTTGATTTACGGGGTGAGCTGGAAGCCGGCGCGGATGTGGTGATTGACGTTAACGTCGTGATCGAAGGCAAAGTAAAGCTGGGCAATGGTGTCACCATCGAACCCAATAACATTATTAAAAATACCAGCATCGCCGATCACTCGATCGTGCACGCCAATTGCGTGATCGACTCGGCGGTGATCGGCGCGCATTGCGCCATCGGGCCTTATGCGCGCATCCGGCCGGAAACCCGGCTGGCGGATCACGTTAAAATCGGCAATTTCGTCGAAGTGAAAAAATCCAACATTGGCGCGCATTCCAAGGTCAACCACTTAAGTTACATTGGTGATACCGAAATGGGCGCGGATGTGAATGTGGGCGCGGGCACCATCACCTGTAACTATGATGGCGCCAACAAACACAAAACCATTATTGGCGACCATGTGTTTATCGGCTCCGATACCCAGCTGGTCGCGCCGGTGGAAGTCGGCGCCGGCGCCACCATCGGCGCGGGTTCAACCATTACGCATGACGCGCCCAAAGGGGAGTTGACCCTCAGCCGGTCACCGCAAAAGACACGCCAGGGCTGGAAACGCCCGGTGAAGAAATAACCCGTCGTTAACCGTATTGAAGAGGGAATGCTATGTGCGGAATCGTAGGTGCAACAGCAAACCGGGATGTCGTCCCCATCCTGATGGAGGGCTTGAAACGCCTGGAATACCGGGGTTATGACTCGGCGGGCATTGCCGTCATTGATAGTAGCAAGCATCTCAGCCGCGCACGGTCGCTGGGCAAGGTCGTCAAACTGCAACAACAGATCGGCGATAGTCTCGTAGGCTTTACCGGTATCGCCCATACCCGTTGGGCCACTCATGGCGCCCCCAGCGAAGCCAACGCGCATCCGCATATCTGCAATGAAACCGTGGCCGTGGTTCACAATGGCATTATCGAAAATCATGAAGAGTTAAGGCAGCGACAATTAAAACTCGGCTACCGGTTTACCTCCGAAACCGACACCGAAGTCGTGGTGCACCAGGTCTATTTACACCATATCAATGAAGGGCAGGACCTGTTAAGCGCGGTGCAGGATACCGTGGCGCAACTCAAAGGCGCGTATGCGCTTGGTGTGCTCAGCAAGCAGGAGCCGGGGCGGATAATCGCGGCGCGTAAAGGCAGCCCGCTGGTGATCGGTGTTGGCATCAAGGAATATTTTATCGCCTCGGATGTGGCCGCCTTGTTGCCGGTCACCCAGCGCTTTATCTTTTTGCAGGACGGCGACGTGGCCGATATCACCAATGATCAGCTGGCGATATACGACAGTAAGCGCAACAAAGTGGAGCGTGAAATTCGTGAAAGCAGCCTGAGCGCGGATGCCACGGAACGCGGCGCGTACCGGCACTATATGTTAAAGGAAATCCACGAGCAGCCGCGCGCTGTCGCCGACACCCTGGAAGGCCGGATCTACGGCGATAAACTGCTGGAGCAGTGTTTCGGCGCCAGCGCCGCGCAGATTTTTGATAAAGTGCATGGCGTGCACATCATTGCCTGCGGCACCAGTTTCCATGCGGGTATGATCGCGCGCCACTGGCTGGAAACCATCGCGAAGTTACCCTGCAACGTGGAAGTGGCTAGTGAATTCCGTTACCGCAAACCGGTGGTGCGCAAGAATTCCCTGATCGTCACCATCTCCCAGTCCGGGGAAACCGCGGATACTATCGCCGCGTTGCAGGAAGCCAAGCGCTTGGGTTTCGGTTATTCGCTGGCGATTTGCAATGTGCCGGAAAGCTCCCTGGTGCGCGAATCGGACCTGGTATTAATGACGCGCGCGGGTCCTGAAATCGGCGTGGCATCCACCAAGGCATTCACCACCCAACTGGTGGCCTTGATGCTGTTAACGATTGCACTGGCGCGCCGCACTGGCTTATCCGTGGAAGAAGAAGCAAAACTGGTGCGGGAACTGGAACAACTGCCGGGCAAAATTGACAAGGTGCTGCAACTGGACGGGCAGATCAACAAAATCGCCGAGCAATTCGCGGACAAGCATCATGCGCTGTTCCTGGGGCGCGGCGCGCACTATCCCGTGGCCATGGAGGGTGCGTTAAAGTTAAAGGAAATATCCTATATTCATGCCGAAGCCTATCCCGCGGGTGAGTTAAAGCACGGCCCGCTGGCCCTGGTGGACGCCGAAATGCCGGTCATCGCCGTTGCGCCCAACAACGAACTGCTGGAAAAACTCAAATCCAACCTGCAGGAAGTGCGCGCCCGCGGCGGTGAACTGCTGGTGTTCGCCGATGCGCGCACCGACATGCATTCCACCCCCGGCGTGCAAATCGTGCAAGTCGCCCCGGTGGACGACTCCATCTCACCCATCATCTATACCATTCCATTGCAATTATTGGCGTATCACGTGGCCGTGCTCAAAGGCACCGACGTCGACCAACCACGCAACTTAGCGAAATCGGTAACCGTGGAATAAATATATCGCAAGGTCACGGAACTTGGGGAGAAAAAATCAGTTGCTTTCTGGGCGCGCCGATTTTTAAGGAACGTTAAAGGGCTTTGAAACCTTTATATTCCTATATTAATTCTCGATAGCGGACTTTGGACCAGTGAGTGCGTAGTCGTGCAGTCTAGGTTGTTTGTACCTTTGTACGGGGACATTTATATCCTACTTAATTTATCACTAAAATAATGTTAAACTTTGTAAACTGTCTATAAAGAAAAGATGCGTCATGTCTCGTTTAACAAAGATGTTAGCTCTCAAATAGGCATTAGCATGTGAGTGAACATATCTATCCAAATGAATTTAAGGAATGGCTCGATTCACAATCAGGTGAGCGTGGAGCATTAGAGTTCTTTGCTGCTCGCCCTCAAATTTTATATTGGACGTTTTGTAGAGCTGGCGGTCATTGTCGTTTCTTGTTCAAGGAGTTTCCGTTGGGGAGTCAGTATAAAGCGGACTTTGTCATCCTAAATTCTTACTCTGGTGTTTGGGAAGTCATGTTCATCGAGATGGAGCCTGTAGATGACAATGTTTTTACTCAAAATGGGATACCATCAAGACGTTTAGCAGGAGCTGTTAAACAAGTCGACGATTGGTCTGAGTATTTCGATATGCATAAAAATCAGGTCAGAGCGGAATTAGTTCGATGGGCAAAGAGCAAGGATCTTCTCGGGTACTCTACTGACAATGTTATAAGTAATATGTCTGGTGATTATTTGTCAGATCCAGAATCCTATCTCAAGGACAGCTTTCATATTGTCATTGGTAGACGAGAGAACATTAGCCGTGCATCTCATAAGAGGAAGGCGACTTACACATCTAAGCACGGAATTGAAATCGTTTCCTATGATCGAATTAAAGACTTGGTCGATGTTAGATATCAAAATACAGAGCCTTATATGCATGAAAAGAGCTAATAAGGCTCCACGACCAACATTACCGCGAACCAGAACATGAGACCCGGATTCAGCAGAATAAGCCAATTGCAGGAGCGCGCTCTCCACGATCAACTTGTGGCGGCAAGAGAATTGATTTCGCACCCATCCGAAAAAGGGCGCAGCTTGGAGCGTGAAGTCTCCGCGGTTTTGCGTGAGCTCTTGCCTTCGGAGTATGGAATTGGTACAGGTTTCATTGTGTCCCATGGTTCCAACGGTCCTCAGCTTTCATCGCAACTCGATATCATTATCTTTGATTCCATACGGGGTGGCCCATTGGGACGCCTTGCAGCGTGCGAGGTATACCCGATCGAAATCGTTTATGGCTACGTGGAAGTTAAGGCGTCTCTCTGCTTGGCTGGAGACAATGCCAAGAAGCTCCCGTACAATTCCATCCAGAAATGCATGGAGCAGAATCACGCGCTTCGACAACTTAGAGAGCGCCGATTCTGGGATACGAGTTATGGTGGTAGCCCAATTCAAACCGCGCAGATCTCGATCAACAATTGGCTCGCAGTTAGAGCTTTTGTTTTTGCGTTCGAGGCAGATGGTGAAGCTGCAAAGAATCCTCAGAGACTTGCACAAGATATGTCAAATAGTGCTCACCTACATGGTGTGCTCGTCCTGGATCAATCCTACTTCACGACCATTCCAATAGAACCAAATACTGCGGACCAAGATGACTACCACCACGTGTTTTATACTACGCAGCACCCGTTCACAGCTTTTAAATTGCATCTGTTGAAGGCATTGGGAACGTTTCAGAGACCGCCAGATTATTGGATACCCGCCCTGGATAACTACTTTGATCTACCCAATGATTGGAATGAGGTCCGGCCGAATGTATATTCGTAGCACACTGGTGGCAATTAGCAACATCTGCGATGTTCATGATTGCTTAGATAATACAAGCTAACGTCGCTAAGAGACCTAATTGACTTAACGTTAGTATTTTGTGCTCGAATTACTGGAGATAGTAAATTTGAAAGTAGTAAGCCTTATAAATATGAAGGGAGGGGTAGCGAAAACTACATTAGCAATTAACATTGCTGACTGTTTGGCATCCCGGCATCGCGCAAGAGTACTTCTTATCGACGTTGACCCGCAGTTCAATGGTAAGCGTCAAATAAACTCCGTATTGACACCACCCAGTTAGAGTGATTTTAATTTTTCTTTGTCAATGTTCATTGGTAACAACGCCTCGATGTCGTTAAGCGATGTGGCTTTGGGAAGTTCTGTGAAGACGTGGCGCAGAT
>DATCIR010000273.1:0-9654 GCA_036507695.1 Gammaproteobacteria bacterium | reverse complement strand
GCGCTTTGACGATCGTGAAGACAAGCGTGCAATCCACTGCGTAGCGTTGCTCACCCAACCGGTGAACCTCGTTCGTGCATGAAAATAGAATGACATCCTATGGGTAGCTATTTTATAAAGTGGTTAACTGCGGAATCTAGGATTATGGGTACCATCCCATTGATTAATCCTATTTAGCGGTTGATCCTTGCTATAATCCGTGCGAGCCGGAACATTACGACTCTCGCCTTTCCGGGTTTTTTGGATAAATGATCAAGAACATTGGTCTTATTTCGAGCCTGACGCCATTTTCCCAGAACTCCGAAACTTGAGTTAATATGAACACGCGCCTGCTAACGCTCATCGCAGTACTCACAGTTGCCTCCTTCATGGCTCCTCCCTCTATGCTGGCCCAAAGTAATGAACGGGCCCAAGGCCGTGAAGGCTCACTGGAACAAGCCATCCGGGAACAACTGGCGGCTGTTAAAGATACCGAGCTTCCCGAAGAAATGGCGCTTTTATGGCGGAAATTACGCAAGTTCTATTCACAACGCCGGTATCAGCCAGTGTGGTTTGACGAAGCCGGTTTAAATGCGCATGCGCAAACCTGGCTGGAAACTATTAAAGCGGCGGATACCCATGGCCTGGATCCCAACGATTACCAATTGGGTTTTTTTCAAAGGCATCATGACGAGGATGAGCCAGCCTCGCTGCGCGTGTGGACGGAATTGCTGATGACCAAAGCGTTAATGCTTTACATCGAACACATGCAAGTGGGGCGGTTGACACCCACAGAGATGAATTTGGATTGGCATATCGAAAAACCACCGGTCAATACACTGGCGTGGTTGCAACGTCTCCTGGATGCCGATAACTTTCAACAAGCGCTGGATTCCCTGCAGCCGCCGCACCTTGGTTACAAGCGATTGCGCACCGCATTATTAAACTACCTGGCGTTGCAAACCGCCGGGGGTTGGCCCAGCATTCCAGACGGGCCGGTATTGCAAACAGGAGATTCTCATGAACAACTCGCCGTGTTGCGCCGGCGCTTGCAGGCCGAAGGCGATTTGTTGATTGATCCGTTACGAGGTGAACTTCTGTTT
The DNA here is from genome assembly GCA_036507695.1 of Gammaproteobacteria bacterium. Taxonomy (GTDB): domain Bacteria; phylum Pseudomonadota; class Gammaproteobacteria; order SZUA-152; family SZUA-152; genus JAKEGK01. The sequence continues at coordinate 8,572 of DATCIR010000273.1, read as the reverse complement.
GACGAAACCGTCAAAGACGCCCTGGAACATTTTCAAGTACGCCATGGCATCGATATCGATGGTGTACTGGGACCGGCAACCCGGGCGGCCATGAACATCCCCATTGCAGAACGCATCCAACAGATGCGGTTCAATCTCGAACGCTGGCGCTGGCTGCCATCCGATCTGGGAGAACGCTATATACTCGTTAACACCGCGGGCTATGAACTCGCCGCCTATGAGCACAACGAACCGCTTTTCCTGATGCGGGTCATCGCCGGTACGCCCGAACGGCGCACACCGGCCGTTACCGGGCCACTGCAGAGTGTCGAATTTAATCCCTATTGGTATATTCCCCGGACTATTGCGCTCAACGATATATTGCCTCTGCAGCAACGCGATCCGAACTATTTAACAACCCTGGGAATTCGGGTTTTTCAAAATAATCAGGCGGCGTTAACTGAGGTTCAGCCCCATCAAATCAATTGGGCGGACCTCAATCAGGATAATTTTCCATACCAATTGCGCCAAAACCCGGGACCAAATAACAGCTTAGGCAATATCAAGTTTAAGTTTTCCAATAATTTTGCGTTGTACCTGCACGATACACCGAAAAAAGGATTATTTAACAAAGAAACCCGGGCCTTCAGTTCCGGATGTATTCGGGTTGAAAGCGCCATTGATTTGGCCGGCTATTTGCTTCAGAACCATAACGGCTGGACGAAACAAAAAATCCAGGAAGTCATCGATTCCGGAGCAACCGTCAGTGTCGATCTGCAAACGCCCATCCCGCTCTATCTCGTCTATTGGACCGCCTGGGTAGGCAGTGACGAGCATGTCTATTTCCGCAAAGACATTTATGGATGGGATCAATCGCAATCGGAGTGCAAATAAGTTAAAGTGACACTAAATCAATAAGTACAGGATCGATAAATAGTCCAGTGAGAATATAATATCGATTTGATCTTCATTGTTATTGCACCATAATTGTTATAGTCAGTTTTATTTCAGTTAGTACTCTTATGATCAAGCGCCGGGATTTTCTGAAATTTGCCTTCGCTCACTGCACCTTAGGTGCCGCGGCTTTAAGCGCATCACCGCCGGTATTTGCCAAGGCCCGCACAGCCGCCGAACGGCAATTAGCGTTCTACCATTTGCACACCGGTGAAAAACTTCGCGCAATTTATTGGGCGGACGGCGAGTATATTGCCCAGGAACTGCAAACTCTGCATTACTTGTTACGGGATCATCGCAGCGGCGAGATTTATCCCATCGACAACAGCCTTCTGGATTTACTCTATGTTCTGCAACAACAAGTCGGCAAAGCGGGCGCCTATCACATCATATCCGGCTACCGCTCGCCCGGCAGCAATGCCAAGCTCCGCGAACAGTCCAACGGTGTCGCTAAACACAGTTACCACATGCAAGGCAAAGCCATTGACGTACGCCTGCCTGGCGTGGAGTTGAAACAACTGCACCAAGCCGCGCGGAATCTGCACCTCGGCGGCGTCGGTTACTATCCCAAATCCGATTTTGTGCATCTCGATACCGGCCGCCCCCGGTTTTGGTAAATAGCAATCGCATAAAAACCAAAGGCAGCCGGGATCGAACCGGCGCACTCCATAGTGATATCCCTTGTTAAATTCGAATTGGCGCCGTGTTATGGTCTTTTACCATGCTTTTTAGCCGTAATAAGAGGAATTTACGTCAAGGCGATGGCCAGGTATGACGCATACAGCATGCCGTTAACACCTAGATGCCAGACTCGCAACTGGCCTCGCCCATGCAGAATACGCAGCCACAACGCGGCGGCCAGGGTAATCACCACGCCGGCAAGCACCTCTCGTTGCGGAACCCATGGCGTAAGCATGATGCCGATAGCCGGTAACAGGGTTCCTTGAAACACCATCGCACCGGTAATGTTGCCAAACGCCAGAGTGTCTTTATGACGCCGGATCCAGAGTATGCTGTTGACTTTTTCCGGCAATTCGGTGGCGATAGGAATAATCAACAAGGACAGTAACAACGCGGAAATTCCCAAAATGGCGGAGGCTTCCTCAACGCCGTGAATAAAGCCTTTCGCGCCCGCTACCAATAAAACCAGACCCAGGACCAATTGGGTGATAATTAACGGCATGTTCACCGAAAAACCCAGGCGTTCCAGAAACATTTTTTCGTTGGCTTCGGTCCCATGACCGTCTTTGACCAGGCGAGCCGAAGCCCGCAACGTCAACATGATATACACAAAATAAATCAACACCATGCCCACAGCGAGGGCGCCGCGCACCGCGGGAAGCTCCCGCGGAATAAACAGCGCTATGGCGGACAGTGAAAAGGCGAACAGGAAGAAATTCAGATCGCGTTCCAAACCACTGCGTTCGGGGGAAAGATGACCGTGGACGCCGCGCTTGCGCAGCACGGCGATCGCCATGAGGCACAATGACAGCGTGGACAGCATCAGCGGCGCGCCAAGAATGGCGCCAACGCCGATTTCCTCATTGAGCCGGGAATCGGCGGTGCCGGCGAAGATTGCCAACAACGGCACCATCGTTTCCGGCAGCGCGGTACCGACCGCGGCGAACAAGGAACCGGTGACCCCCTCGGAAATTTTTAGTCTTTCGCCCAGGTGCTCCAAGGCGTTGGTAAAAACCTCCGCGGCGATCAGAATCACCAGCAACATAAAAACAAGTTGCGCAAAAACCATAAAGTAAAATCCTCGAAAAAATACCGCTTACACCCATAAGCAAGCTGAAAAGGAAGTGTATAGGTTTTTGGCGGAAAAATCCGGTGGATTTTGCCTAAGACCGCCTGCGATTCCAGTGATTCCTGAACAACTTCGAAACCTAAAACCGCGCACCCCGAGCAAGCAGGTTCGATTCGGAAGAATCCTTAGGGTGATTCGATAGCATGATTATTGATCTTCACGTTCCAACACATTTAATGAATTCCTATCAGTTTGGAATCCATTCATTTTTGTGGTGGGGTATTTATGCCCTAAGCAAAAGGGCCGCTGCGGCCCTTTTCTTTTTCCACCTCAACATAAATCCGGAGAAGATTTTACAGGCTGATTCAGCGTTTGTCAGCTAGTTCACGGCTTGTGGAATCAGTGGAATCAGTGGAATCAGGGTATCAGTTCGCATGAAATCCCCTCCACGCTTTTTGCCAGGCTCTTTATTGGTAATAAGGTATCGGATTTTATCAGTTGCGCGTTACTGCTGATGGCGCCCAAAGTACCTGGTGCTGCCGATCTTGATTTTTCGGACTTCGAAGCCTGGACCTGCACGCGTTTATCAGCCACTTTAGATGCTTTGAAAAATACGCCGGAACTGAGCAGCAAGGTTAAAATAAAGAGCGCCGCGATAGACCATTCAACCACACAAAGACGGGAACGCCGCACGGGTGCGATGGAATTTAAGTTTAATAACTCGGAGGAACCTAATAGCATGACAGCTCCTTTACAATCTACTCGATAAAACACTACTGCCGTTTTAACAAGTCAGGAGCATAGCCTCAGAGTGTTTAGCAGACAAACATCGAGGCATGTCAAAGCAAGATCCATACTGCGCTTCTTGCTTGAGTTGAGTTCCGATGGTCCCGCTGTCATAGAGAATGTCCCCTTAGACCGGTAACTTTGCGTGTCTTACCTTTCGGTAAGCTTGCCTTTGACAGAACTCCTAACCGTTATTGCAAGGCGTTGGGCGCCTCAATTTTTTTATCGTCCACCCCGGTAGCAACTTGAACAAATAATGATCGGCCATTAATGGCGTATTATCAGCCAGTTAAGAGCTAAAAGTCACCGGGAGCGCGGGAATTTGGGTCCGCAGCCAAGCCAATGCCAGTGGTTGTTCACATCCCGGATCAACTCCACTACCATGTGCACACTTCCCATTGACTACCCTGTTTACTATGGTTTTAGACAAATCCCGGATTATCACAACGCTGGCGGTAATAACGGCGGCGATTACGTTGATGGCCTTGCAACTCTCCCGGTTCGCCCTGGATGCCTCCTTAAGCCATTGGCATAGCGGCGCTGAGGGTTATCAGAATGCGCTGGCGTTGCACAACACCACCCGGCAACCCATCGCTTTGTTTTTTCATACCGACGGGTGCGCCAGTTGTAAAAAATTACGGGAAACCGTGCTGGCCACCCCGGAATTTACTCACTATCTGAAAAACGTGATCCCGGTAAAGATTAACCCCGAATCCGGTTTAAAAGAGCGGCAAATTGCCGATAACTATGGCGTGGAAGGCTATCCGGTCTTTCTGCTGGCGGATATCAACCGGGAAAAGGTAGTCCCGGTCCGCACCAGCCAGAGCTTATCGCCACAAGAGTTTATTGAGCTATGCAAGGCCGCCCAACAAAAGTTTGGAATATGACATGAACGACAAAGTTGTTAAATCGGATAAAGAATGGCGCGCGCAACTTTCGCCGGAACAATACTATATTGCGCGCCAGCAAGGCACCGAACCGGCATTCACCGGTCAATACCATGCCCACAAGGAGCCGGGTATCTATCATTGTGTGGGTTGCGGGGCGGCGCTGTTTGGTTCGAATGAAAAATTTGATTCCGGGAGCGGATGGCCCAGTTATTGGGCGCCTTATAGTGAAAATGCGGTTAACACGCATCGCGATCTCTCGCATGGCATGGCCCGCGTTGAAGTCCGGTGTGCGAAATGCGCTGGTCACTTAGGCCACGTGTTTGACGATGGACCCGCGCCGAGCGGCCTGCGCTATTGCATCAATTCCGCCGTTCTGGATTTTAAGCCAAACAAATGACCACTCCCGCCGCTTCACCCAAGCCACCTCAACAACGCGTGCTGTTTTTCGGTACGCCGGATATATTCTCCAACGCGGTATTGGGTCCGCTGTTAACGCGTGGCGTGAATATCGTGGGTGTCGTCATGCCCGGCGTGCAACCCAACCTGGAACTGCAAAATATCGGCGGCATCCCCATCGTGCAAAATCCCAACCACAGCACCATAGAGAAACTGGCGTTGGAACATCATATTCCGCTGAATTACGTCCAGGACCTTGCTTCCAGTAAATTTCAGAACGAAATTGCGCAATTCAAAGCGGACTATATTCTGGTTGCCTGCTTCCCGTATAAGCTGCCGCACACCCTATGTCAGGCGGCGCGAATCGCCGCCCTTAATCTTCATCCTTCGCTGTTACCGGCGTACCGCGGCCCCTATCCGGTCTTCTGGCAATTGAGGAATGGCGAAATAAAAACCGGCGTAACCCTGCATTTACTCAGTGACGAAATTGACGCTGGTGACATCATATTGCAAACCGAGGTGCCGCTGCGCGCCGGCCTGCGCGGCCGCGCCATTGAAACCCGGCTGGGCGAATTTGGCGCCAAGCTGTTCCTGGAAGCCTTGCGGCTATATCAGCTCAACAACGTTAACGCTCAGCCGCAAAGCTGGATCCAGGCTTCGTACATGCCGGCGCCTAAATACGATGACTTTGAAATATGCCCCACCTGGCCGGCACGGCGCGCTTTTGGTTTTATACGTGGTACTGAAGAATGGAATCGCGCCTATCAAATCAAAATCAACGGCAAAACCGTCTACATTAAAACCGCGATGGCCTATTCCCCTTCGGGCAAGATCGATAATCCCTACGCGCTGGATGACAACTACATTACCATGCAATTCTCACCGGGATTGGTGAATGCGTATATCGAGTCGATTAGCTAGACTCCAAAACAAAAAGCAATGACATGTTGGGCGGCAACGCAGCCACCTTAATGCAATACGCGGGTTTTGGATTGCTGAAAGTACCGGGTCATTACCGCGCGCACATGATCAGGATAATCCAGTTCGTCCATTTGCTGCATTCCCTGTTTGAAGAATTGCTCAGCGTCTTCCGGTACATTGCGGATCAGTTCTTCAAACGCGTGCTCCATCAGGCTGGTATCATGGGAACGCGTGGCGATAATGCCCCGATTGAGATTCAAGATACGCCAGGGATGTTGGCGCTGGAAATTTTCAATATCAAAACGGGTTTCCGCGGACACCGCGCTGATCAATTCACCCATCATATAACTTAACTCCGCCAAAGCGTCCGGTTCGGTGGTGGAATTAGCAATCTCGGCCAGGGTATCGACCACACTTTCAATCGAACTCAGCTCACCGCCACGGCGGGCAATCCACAATGCCACCATCACCATAATGGCGTTGATTTGATTTTTTTGAAAAGGCAGTTCCAGCGCTTGCGCCCATTCGCTCAGCGTGCCCAGCAACCGCAATCCATGGTTGCCCAATTCGGAGATTTCCTCGCGGGAGACGGGGTGGTAATAGATAGCTTCAATGTAGGTTTGGTAAGCGGAAACCGTCCTGCTGTCATTGCTTGGCGCTTTTTGGTCAGATTCCGCGCGATGCAGTGTATCGAGAAACTGTTTCAGGGCTTTGCCGATAAGATGCGGGGAAATGGCGTTGGGTACGGCCATTTCTGTGGAAAGATCAAACGCATGGGAAACTTTGTCGACCGCTTCCCGAATAACATTGGAAATGGAGTCTATATCTGCAGTATTGACATAAAGCGGTATGGCCATGGCACTTACCCTTTAGCAATAGAGTTATTATTAACAATATAGTTTAATTCTCAAAATTCAAGTCGCTGCAATCAGTATTGACAAACTCCGCATACCCTAATTCCAGTCAACGGGACACCGGATGCTGACGCAAGGTCAGCGTATTGCCCCGCTGGGTAAATTCCAGATGTTTTAAAAACGTCATGCCCAATAAAATATCCAGGTCTTTCACATTGGGATTAATCGATGCCCGCACCTTGTTTAATTGAATATGACCGATAGCCACGCTGTCGACCATCGTCGCGTATCCCGCCGCCGGACCGTTGGCGGTTTGAAAATAGATTGTGGCGCCGCGTTCGAGCCCCAACTCATCGGCAAGCCTACCGGGTATGGAAATATCCGTGGCGCCGGTATCGAGCATAAAGGTCACCGGTTTATTGTTAATGAATCCCGACGTGACATAGTGGCCACTGCGGTTGCGTTGCAGTACGACCTCTCGCGCACCCTCATCGGTAAGCATGTTGGCCACATTCTGGTTGGGATTGTATTCGCGCTCGGACCACTTGCCAATAAACATGGTGAGCAGCCACAGCAGCACAATCCACGCGGCCGCCACCATCCACACGCCAATGCGTTTGGAATGCGTTTGCTCGGAACGGTCGGGTTCAGTCGGCATAACAATTCGTAAATTATCCATTACCCCAGGGAACGGCTAGAAACGGGTTTTTTTGCGCTCTATGACGTAGACTTCCTGATAGCCAAATAGTGCGTTGAGATGATGCAAAAAGGCATGACCGCCTTCCATCTCCCATACCGAGCTTATCTCGCGGTTAATTTTTTCAAACCGCTCGACTTGCGCTTTAACATCGTCAGTATTCGCCCCATCCGCTTGATCGGTATATTCCTCGATTAAGTTCAGCCAGGTTTGACTGACGCCCATAATAAACGCGGGCCAGGCTTTTTGCAGTTCAATGGACCATTTTTTATCGCTGGTGTCCTCAATATTGGCGCGGGCATCCCCGTTGATATCAAAAAATGATAAGCGCTCCACCATATTTTCAGTTTGCAACTGAACAACCAGCGGGTGTTCCTTAATTTGTTGATAGATTTTTTCACCCTTACCGCGGGTACTGAAAAAAATAAAACTGAACGTGTGGCCGGAAGCGTCGGGCGAAGCCCGGCGGTGAAAGCGCCATAAGGCCAATTGCTGTTGGGCCAGGATCGGCTTGATAACCTCATAGGCAAGCAAGGTATCCAAATGCCACAACGGTTCTTCATCCGGTTTAATGGCCCGGTGAAATCCCACCTGCCACCAACCTGTGTCGTCAGCGCTAACTACGCCGGTTTGCATTACCGTGGCTTTTTCATCGCTGTTATCCGCGGGCGCCGGAGGGACTGCGGCACACCCACTACCCAGTATTACCACTAACAATAGCAGTATGTAGCACGATGGATATTTGTTCGCGCCGGTTTTAACCGTTTTCATATCGCAATCACCGGCAACGTATAGTTAAAAATCGCTTGAGTTGTGTCTGCATAAAAGTATTCCTGTCCCAGGGCTGATTTGATAATTCACGCTGGCGCTGGGGTGGAATTACATAGGCCCAGGCGGCTACCGGCTGGCCGCGGGAATCAGTCACCTGCACCCGCCGCCGTTCGTAGATCGTATCTTCATATCGGTCCAGCCGCTTCAAGTATTTAGGCGTAATACCGAGATACAGCACCCCGTCCACACCCGCGCCGGGCTGGGAAATTATGCCGGGGTAAGCGCGGTTTACCAGCAGATAACGCTCATAACCATTGAGTCGCGCCGGCTCACCGGCCAAGGTTTTGCCCAACAGCTTTTTCACGATAATTGGAAATTCGAGAGTCCCGTAAACAAATAATCTTTGCATATTGGTAACTACTCACCCCCGTGTGCAGCATAGGTTAAAGCGGTGCTGGTGTTTCCTGCCGGGGGCGTCTGCGGCCAGGGATGGCCGCAGTCGACGGATTCGCCGGGAGCGAATCCGGTCGCACGCAGTGCGCCCGCAGGGTGTGGGCCAGGGATGGCCCACAAC
>DATCIR010000272.1:0-12974 GCA_036507695.1 Gammaproteobacteria bacterium | reverse complement strand
CTGAAAATGTGATCCCCTACCCAAAATTCGCTCCCTATAGGCGAATATAGTGCAAGTAGCATTCGATTTGTGTGTGTTTAGTCGAATCAGAGTCCCCTTGAAGTCAATATGCAACGCCCGCACATACTAAATTATTCAGTATGGCAAACGAATTGCACAGAATGATCAAGTTAGGCGTGACACAATAAATGTTTCGGAGGTGTTGCAATCGCTTAATTAGTGTTCCCGAACGAACGGAAGACAGACTGTAGACCGCGCGGCTAGTGCCTGTAAATACGCAGAGAAAACAGCGACCACTAATTATAAGTTTGGACGCATCTTCCCAACCAGAGAGGGATTAAAATGTCTGACGAAGACAAGGTTTCAGAAGACAGGGTTCCAGAAGACAGGGTTCCAGAAGACAAGGTTTCAGATGTCGTAAATGACCAGCTCCAGGTGATGCCGGTGCTGCCGCTGCGTGATGTGGTCGTGTATCCGTATATGGTCATCCCGTTGTTTGTCGGGAGAGAAAAATCCATTCTTGCGCTCGAAGCGGCAATGGAGGAAAACAAACGGATCCTGCTGGCCGCGCAAAAAAACGCCTCGCAGGATGAACCCGACGCGGAAGATCTTTACAAGATCGGCACCATCGCCAATATTCTGCAATTGTTAAAGTTACCGGACGGCACGATTAAGGTGCTGGTGGAAGGCAGTGAACGCGCGCGCATTCTGCACCTGATGGGCACCGACGACTACTTCAAGGCTCAGATAACCAAAGTTGAGACACCGGATTCCGCGCAGCTTGAGGACCGTGAAGCCGAAGTGCTTATGCGTTCCGTAATGGCGCAATTCGACCAGTATGTCAAACTGAGCAAGAAAGTCCCTCCAGAAATTCTTTCCTCGTTATCCAGTATCGACGAACCAGGCCGTTTGGCGGATACCATTGCGGCGCACATGTCGTTAAAGATTGAAGAGAAACAGAAGATTCTCGAGATCGTCAACTTGCGCGAGCGCCTGGAACACTTGATTGGATTAATGGAAGCCGAGATCGACTTGTTGCAAGTCGAAAAACGTATTCGCGGACGGGTGAAACGTCAGATGGAGAAAAGCCAGCGCGAATATTATTTGAATGAGCAAATGAAAGCCATTCAAAAAGAGCTCGGTGATCTCGATGAAGGTCACAGTGAAGTGGATGACCTGACCCGCCGGATCGAAGAAGCGGGTATGTCCAAAGAGGCGAAAGAAAAAGCCGACTCCGAATTGAATAAACTGAAAATGATGTCGCCTATGTCAGCGGAAGCGACCGTGGTGCGCAATTATATCGACTGGTTGGTCAATGTGCCCTGGAAAAAACGCAGCAAGGTGCGCAATGACCTGGCTGCCGCAGAAGAAGTACTGGAAGCCGACCACTACGGTTTGGAAAAAGTGAAGGAACGAATTCTGGAGTATCTGGCCGTGCAGCAACGCGCCAAAAAAGCCAAGAGTCCGATCCTGTGCCTGGTGGGACCGCCGGGCGTAGGCAAAACCTCGTTGGGTAAGTCCGTTGCGCGTGCGACCAACCGCAAATTCATCCGCATGTCCTTGGGTGGTGTACGCGATGAAGCGGAGATACGCGGTCATCGCCGTACCTATATCGGCTCCATGCCGGGCAAGATTATTCAAAACCTGACAAAAGCCGGCACACGTAATCCGTTATTCCTGCTTGATGAGATCGACAAGATGGCGATGGACTTTCGGGGTGATCCGGCGTCGGCTTTGCTGGAAGTTTTGGATCCCGAACAGAACAATACCTTTAGCGATCATTATCTGGAAGTCGATTATGACTTGTCGGATGTGATGTTTGTGGCAACCGCCAACACCATGAACATCCCCGGACCGTTGCTCGATCGCATGGAAGTCATACGCATATCCGGCTATACGGAAGATGAGAAGGTCAACATTGCTCAGCGTTACCTGGTCAAGAAACAAATTAAGGCCAACGGTCTGGATGAATCCGAACTGAAAATCAGCGAGGCCGGCATACGGGATATCATCCGTTTTTATACCCGTGAAGCGGGTGTGCGCAATCTGGAACGGGAAATTTCAAAAATTTGCCGCAAAGTGGTGAAGAACATCCTGCTGGAAGAAAGCGGCAAACAAACCCATCTAGTCACCATTACGGACGAAAACCTGGAAAATTACCTGGGCGTAAAACGTTTTCGTTTCGGCCGCGCTGAAGAAAAAGATCAGCTGGGACAGGTTACCGGCCTGGCGTGGACTGAAGTCGGTGGTGAATTGCTTTCCATCGAAGCGGTTATCGTGCCCGGCAAGGGCAAACATGTGATTACGGGTCAGTTGGGTGATGTCATGAAAGAGTCGGTCCAGGCCGCCATGACCGTGGTGCGCAACCGCGCCAAAATGCTGGGTATCGAGTCGGAAGACTTTTACGAGAAAAAAGATATCCACATCCATGTGCCGGAAGGAGCGGTGCCCAAAGATGGTCCCAGTGCCGGTATCGCGATGTGTACTGCGATTGTCTCGGTGCTGACCGGTATCCCGGTGCGGTCCGATGTTGCCATGACCGGCGAAATCACCCTGCGCGGTGAGGTATTGCCGATCGGCGGCTTGAAGGAAAAATTACTTGCCGCGCATCGCGCGGGGATAAAAACCGTTTTGATACCGAGGGAAAACAACCGGGATCTCGCCGAAATTCCTGAAAATATCAAGGAACGGTTGGATATACGCTCGGTACGCTGGATAGACGAAGTGCTTGAAGTTGCGCTGACCGAAATGCCCAAACCACTGCCAGGTGTTGAGGGAAAAAAGCCCGTGGCCGTTGAAAAAGCTGCAGACGAAGCGGAAAATTCGATAAGAACACACTAAACGTACACCATAAGCACAACAAATACTCAACCTAGACCGGAAAAAAATGCGCAAAAGTCATTGGATTTTGACTTTTGCGCATTACAATTAACACTGTTCCTTAAAGCATTAAGCGTTACTTTTCGATAAGACCCCTCATTGATACTTTGGTATTGATACGTTTGGTGTTGATAGTGATGCATTGATATTGGCGCGTTGATATTACGTATTGAAAAATCAGGCGTTGTAAATTTTCACATGCCGGTATCAAAGGTCTTGCTTGACCCATCTGAAGTCCATTGGTATAAAGCCTGTCCCTCTACAACGGAACATGGCCGCGTTGACTGCAATTTCCGATCAGCAAAACCACTGACGGCGGATGGTGCAAGATAAAGTTAGCGGTAATGTAATGATATAGCAACGATATAGACATAAAGACATAGACTAGCGACTTAAATAAATTAGAGACTTTGATAAATAGACTAAGAGACCTGGGTAAGACCGAAATAAATATAGTGACGCAAGACTGGGTACTCTCGATTAACAATAAAAACCAAATTAAGGGGTATTGTGTGAATAAACAAGATTTAATTGATGCCGTAGCTGAAAGTGCGGAACTATCCAAAGCTGCCGCCGGCCGGGCAGTGGATGGCATGTTGAGCGCGATTTCCAATGCGCTGAGCAAAGGGGAACAGGTTTCTCTGGTTGGGTTTGGCACATTTTTGGTTCGTGAACGTGCGGCACGCACCGGACGCAACCCACGCACCGGTGAACCCATCGCCATTGCGGCTGCCAAAAATCCATCATTTAAGGCTGGAAAAGCGCTCAAGGATGCCGTAAACTAGCGCGCTTTCGCTGGGTGGTTAGCTCAGCTGGGAGAGCATCGCCCTTACAAGGCGAGGGTCGTAGGTTCGATCCCTACACCACCCACCACTTTTGTTTATAAGGAAGTTGTTTATAAAGGAAGTTGTTTATAAAGAACGTTGTTTATAAAGAACGTTGTTTATAACGAAAGTTGTTTATAAGAAAGTGTGTTCCTAACAAAAGTGTTTATAAGTAAAGGAGCGGTAGTTCAGCTGGTTAGAATACCCGCCTGTCACGCGGGTGGTCGCGGGTTCGAGTCCCGTCCGCTCCGCCATACGGACCAGCAAAGGCGTTCCCAACCGGAGCGCCTTTCATTTGTTGTAAGCCTAAAACTGACTGCTGAACCTCATGCTAATTCTGTTGGCGCTAGATTAAATGCTTGGTTACATAAGAGAAAGTGTACAAGGCTGGATCGCCTGGGCGATCGTCATCCTTCTGATTATTCCCTTTGCATTATGGGGTATCAACGAATACTTCGGCACCGGTGGCACGCTCGTCGTGGCGAATATCAATGGTGAAGAAATCACACAGCAAGCCTATCAACGCGAATTTTACCAGCAACGCGATCGAATGCGGGAAATGTTCGGCGATCAATTCAATCCATCATTGATGGATCAACAACTCAAGAAAAAAGCGATCGATGACATCATTAACCGTGAAGTCATCGTGCAAGCCGCCGATAAAGCCGGATACCGCATCTCCAATGATTTTCTGGTGAAAACCATCCAGAGTTTTGACGCGTTCCAGGAAAACGGCGAGTTTTCCAACAAGCTATACAAGCAGCAACTCAGTGCGCAAGGAGAATCACCGGCGGCATTTGAGTCTCGTATGCAGCGTGCGGTTCTCTCCCAGCAACTGTACTCCGGCGTGGCTGTTACGCCCGTGGTCACCAAACACGAAGTGGATTACCTGTTGAAGTTACAGGAACAAACACGCGACATCGGTTATATGGTGTTAAAGTTCGACGGCTTCAAGCACGAAGCGCAAGTCACCGAAGAAACACTGAAGCAACGTTATGAACAGCAGAGCGATCAATATAAGGCGCCTGACATGGTCAGCCTGCAATATATTGAGCTTAACGTGAAAGACCTGGCGACGGACGAGCAGCCCACGGAAGAAGAACTGAAGCAATTTTACGCGGAACGAGCGAGCCTGTATGTAATTCCTGAAGAACGCCGCACCCGCCATATTCTGATCAGCGTGGAAACTGGCGCCACTGAGGAGAAGAAACAGGCGGCCAAGAAAAAAGCGGATGATTTGCACAAACAAATTAAAGAAGGCGCTGATTTTGAAAAACTGGCCAAGGAAAACTCGGACGACCCGGGTTCTTCACGATCAGGCGGCGATATCGGTTTTTTTGGCAAGCGTTCGCTTGATCCGGCGTATGAAGCGGTCATGTACAAACTTAAAGTAGGTGAAGTGAGTGAGCCGGTGCAGAGCGCGTTTGGTTTTCACATCATCAAGCTGGAAGAAATCCGCGAAGAGAAAGCCAAACCCTTCGAAGAAGTGAAGCCGGCGCTGATTACGGAATACCAACAAGGCAAATTAGAGCGCAAGTTCTTTGAGCTATCAGAAAAACTCACCAACCTGGCATACGAGGTTCCCGATACCCTCGATGATGCCGCCGGCGCAACCGGCTTGCCGATTAAAACCACGGACTTTTTTCCGCGTGCCGGTGGTCCGGGTATCGCGGCTAATCCCAAGCTTGCCTCGGCTGCGTTCAGCGATGAAGTCTTAAAGCAGGGCTACAACAGCGAACCCATCGGCGTGGGTGAAAATCATCTGGTTGTAATCCGGGTCAAAGAATACCAGGAAGCGAGATTAAAGCCGTTCGATGAAGTCAAGGACGCCATCAAGGCGCAATTAATTTCCGAACAAGCGCAACAACGCGCCAACCAACAAGGTTTGAATATCATCGAACAATTGGCGAAGAGCGAAGCCACACCGGAAGCGGCCGCCAAGATTGTTAACGTCGAGTGGAAAAAAGCGGGTGAGTTGAAACGCACCGACCGCACTATCGACGGCAAAATCGTACAGCAGGCCTTTAAACTGTCAAAACCGGAAGCCGGTAAGTCCAGCTTTGGTGGGGTCGTCCTGGAAACCGGTGATTATGCGGTACTGGGTGTCAGCAAGGTTACTGATGGCGATGTGGCAAGTATAGAAGAAGCCAAACGCCAAACCCTGGTCAATAATCTTTCCGGCATTCGTGGCGAGGCCGCATTCAGTAATCTTCTGCAAAACCTCAAAGATAACGCCAGCATTGTTGTGCTGGAAAACAACTTGTAATTCCTAATCTCATTTTCACTTTCCATCCTTTTTAATCGCCTTGCGATTTGCGTCATCACACCCAGGGTGACATAATTTTAGTGATGCGCGGTCAAATACCGTAAATCAACGGCAGTCACTTCACCGGCACATCACACTCAATCGTCACCGCAAACCGAAAAGGACAGGTTATGCCAAAACTCAAACTTCATTGGCAAATCGTGATCGCGCTGGTGCTGGCGGTTATCGCCGGTTCCATCACCGGTACCGATATGGGTTTTGGGGGTTTTAAATTCTTTGACCTGTACGCATTTGTTGGCACGCTATTTCTTAATGCGCTGAAAATGCTGATTGTCCCCCTGGTCGCATCATCTATTGTAATTGGCATCGCAGGCATGAGTGGTCATCATGCTTTGGGACGCATGGGCGCGAAAACCATACTTTACTATATGGCCACCAGCCTGATTGCCATTTTAATTGGATTAACCGTGGTGAACATCACCACACCGGGTGTTGTGGACGGGCAGCCCGCCAGGGATCTGATCGGCCTATCCGCCGATATTGACGCGATCAAAGCAAAAGTTTCAGATAAAGGCGCCGGCGATATCGCGGAAGTGTTCTTGCGTATGGTACCGGACAATATTGTATTCGCGGCCGCTGATGGACAAATGTTGGGGCTGATTTTTTTCAGCGTGTTGTTCGGCTTTTTTATGATGAAAATAGATAATCCCGGCGCAAATGTCATTTATAACTTCTGGAATGCCATCTATAACATCATGATGTTAATAACCGATTGGGTCATGAAATTCGCGCCCATCGGAGTATTTGCGCTTGTCGCCAAGGTGGTGGCCAGCACGGGATTTGAAGCGTTCCGTCCGCTCGCGGTGTTTTTTATCAGCGTGGTATTGGCCCTGGCGCTGCACTTTTTTATCGTGTTGCCCCTGATATTGAAATTCATGGGCCGGGTGAATCCCCTTCGGCATTTTCGAGCCATGGCGCCGGCGTTATTAACAGCATTCTCCACCAGTTCATCTTCTGCAACATTGCCGCTGACCATGGAATGCGTGGAAAAAAACGCCGGTGTATCCAATCGCACCGCCAGTTTTGTTTTGCCCTTGGGCGCCACCGTCAACATGGACGGCACCGCGTTATACGAATGCGTGGCCGCGATGTTCATTGCCCAGGCCTACGGCCTGGAGCTGGGGTTCACGGTGCAATTCACTATTGTGGTTGTAGCCCTGCTGACCTCGATCGGTGTGGCCGGCATTCCTTCCGCCAGCCTGGTGGCGATTGCCATCATACTTACCACCATAGGTTTGCCGGTTGAAGGGTTGGGTTTGATTCTGGCGGTGGATAGAATTCTCGATATGTGCCGCACCACCGTGAATGTGTTCAGTGATTCCTGCGGCGCGGTGATTATCGCCAGGAGTGAAGGAGAAGAGAATATTCTAAAGTAACTACTCACCCCATGTGCAGCATAGGTTAAAGCGGTGCCGGTGTCTCTTGCCGGGGGCGTCTGCGGCCAGGGATGGCCCACAACAATCTACAGGGACGTACTTGTGGCGTCCCCCCGGCAGGAGACACCGGCGCCGCCCATGGGTGAGTAGTTACATTCTAAAAACCTAATTCTGCCGGACTCGCGCTGCGATTCCAAAGGAAAGCCTGCTAAATTCGCGGCGGCCAGGGCATAAATTGGCGCATTCAAAGTCTCGGTATAAACGGCTTCTTTGCGCCTCCGCGTTGAAAATTTTCTGTTACCCGGGACACCGCAGATTTTGCGGAGTATCCCTAAATCCGCAGACGCGTTACTTACTCCCCGCCGGATGCATCCACATCCATTCTCGCCATGCCGGTAATATTGTATCCGGCATCCACATACGTGATTTCGCCGGTAATACCCGACGCCAGATCGGAACACAGGAAAGCCGCGGCGTTGCCGACTTCGTCGATGGTGACATTACGGCGCAGCGGCGTATTCTTTTCGTTATAATCCAGCATGGCGCGGAAGTTTTTAATACCCGACGCGGCGAGGGTGCGGATCGGTCCGGCGGAAATGCCGTTAACGCGAATGCCTTCCGGGCCCAGGTTGGCGGCCATGTAACGCACGTTGGCTTCCAATGATGCCTTGGCCAGGCCCATCACGTTGTAATTCGGCAGCACCCGTTCCGCGCCCAGGTAACTCAAAGTGATCAAGGCGCCATTGCGGCCCTGCATCATCGGCCGGCCCGCCTTGGCCAGCGCGGTAAAACTATACGAACTGATTTCATGCGCCAGCCGGAAACCTTCGCGCGTGGTGGCATCCACGTATTGACCTTCCAACTCTTCACGCGGCGCGAATGCCACCGAATGCACGATAATATCCAGTCCATCCCAACTGTCGCGCAAGGACGAGAACACGTTATTGATTTCATCATCGCTGGAAACATCACACGGAAACGTCAACGAAGAACCGCATTCTTCGGCCATTTTTTCGACGCGCGATTTGAGTTTGTCGTTTTGGTAGGTAAACGCTAATTCCGCGCCTTCCCGGCGCATGGCTTGCGCGATACCCCAGGCAATTGAACGATTACTAGCCAACCCCACAATCAGCGCACGCTTGCCGTCTAAAAAACCCATATTATTTTCCTTTTTTTAACTAAGATTGAACAGGTTACGCAAAATTTGTTAAAAATACGAGTTCGCGTATTATACGCCAAGCCTGCATGAAACCTAAACCTGTTGGCAAATAATCTGGCAAAAGAGTTGCAAAGGAACATCAAGGGAACATCAAGGGAACATCAAAGGAATAGCAAAGGAATTGCCAACGAACACCCTGTTCGCACCCCGGCGCTGTCCGGTTCAAACAGGCTTGCGCAAGTATCGATAAAACTATTGATCACAAGACATTGGATCACAAGACACTGGATCACAAGACACTGGATCACAAAACATTGGATCACAAAACGTAGTGGAAGGACATCAATTGCTCCAATTCTGGTTTCGCGTTTCTTTAAGTATTCTAAGCGTGGTGGTTTTCGCCGGGTGTAAGGAAAGCACCTGGAATAACCCGTATCCCGCGCAAGATGCGGCCGCCAATATCCTGTATTCGTCATTTGACGAGCGCCCCAAGCACATGGATCCGGCCCAATCCTACAGCTCCAACGAGATTGCATTCACCGGTCAGATTTACGAGCCGCCCTTGCAATATCACTTTTTAAAGCGGCCCTACCAAATCATTCCCCTGGCCGCCGCCGCGGTGCCCAAAGCGATTTATTACAATAAACAGGACGAGGCGTTGCCGGACAACGCGCCGGTGAACGACATTGCGTACACTATATATGAAATTAAAATTCAACAGGGCGTGAACTATCAACCCCATCCAGCCTTCGCCAAAAATGAAAAAAATGAAGCGCTTTATTTGAATCTTACGCCGGAAGAAATAGCGCGCAAATTCAAGTTATCGGACTTTGCACAAACCGGCACCCGCGAATTGGTTGCCAATGACTTCGTGTATCAAATAAAACGCCTGGCCCATCCCCGCCTGCATTCGCCCATTTATGGCTTGATGACCGGGTACATCGATGGCCTGCAAAAGTTTGGCGACGAGTTGCGCCGCGCCGACACCAAACTGAAAAAGAAAGAGGGCGATGAGGTATTTCTGAATTTAAACATTTACGATCTCAGCGGCGTGAAAGCCATTGACCGTTATACGTACTCAATAAAAATCAAAGGCAAGTATCCGCAGTTCCTGTATTGGCTGGCGATGCCGTTCTTCGCGCCGATTCCGCCGGAAGCCGATGAGTTTTATTCCCAACCCGGCATGGAAAAGAAAAACATAAGCTTGGACTGGTATCCTGTCGGCACCGGTCCTTACATGCTGACGGAAAACAATCCCAACCTGCAGATGATCATGGAACGAAATCCGAACTTCCGGGGTGAAACTTATCCGGCAGCGGGCGAGCCGGGCGACAAGGACGCGGGTTTTCTCGAAGACGCCGGCAAGCCGATACCGTTCATTGACAAAGTGATTTACAGCCTGGAAAAGGAAGACATTCCATCCTGGAATAAATTCCTGCAGGGCTACTATGACGCCTCCGGTATCAGCTCCGACAGCTTCGATCAGGCGATCAACTTCAATAACCAGGGCGAGGCGGGATTAAGTGATGCCATGCGCGAAAAAGGCATTCAGCTGATTACGGCAACCGGTACATCGACTTTTTATATGGGCTTCAATATGCGGGATTCGGTCGTCGGCGGTGAATCCGAATCCGCGCGTAAGGTACGCCAGGCCATCGCGATTGCCGTGGATTACGAAGAACGGATTTCGATTTTCCTGAACGGCCGTGGCATCCCCGCCCAGGGGCCGATACCGCCGGGCATCTTCGGTTACCGGGAAGCCGAGGCTGGTATTAATCCGTACGTGTATGAGTGGGTGGATGGCAAGCCGCAACGCAAATCCATCGACGCAGCCAAAAAATTATTGGCCGAAGCGGGTTATCCCAATGGCCGGGATGCCCGAAGCGGCAAACCACTGATATTGTTTTTCGACACGCCAGCGAGTGGCCCCGACGCCAAGGCGCGGCTGGACTGGTTGCGCAAGCAATTCAACAAACTCAATATTCAATTGGAGATTCGCAGTACGGATTACAACCGCTTCCAGGATAAAATGTTAAAAGGCACGGCGCAGATGTTTGAGTGGGGCTGGAACGCCGATTACCCCGACCCGGAAAACTTTTTGTTTTTGCTGTACGGGCCCAACGCCAAAATGGAAAAGAACGGCGAGAACGCCGCGAACTACAGCAACAAAGAATTCGACGCGTTGTTCGAAAGAATGAAGAACATGCTGAACGGTCCGGAGCGGCAAAAACTCATCGACCAGATGGTGGAAATCGCGCGCCGCGACAGCCCGTGGTTGTGGGGTCTGCACCCGCAGAATTTCGCGCTCTATCACCAATGGCACTTTAATTCCAAACCCAACCTGATGGCGAACAATACCATGAAGTACAAACGCCTGGATCCCGAGTTGCGCGCCAAGCTCAGGGAAGAATGGAACCAGCCCAATTTGATGCCCCTATATATAGTGGGTGGTGTATTGGTTGCCGGCCTGTTGCCCGCCATGTTTTCCTATCGCCGGAAGAATCGCGCCAAGGGGGTGGCCGCCTGATGTTTGCCTATATCGTCAGACGCGTGTTGTACGCCATACCGATACTCATCGGGGTGAATGTCATTACCTTTGCCTTGTTTTTTGTCGTCAACAAACCGGACGATATGGCGCGCATGCACCTGGGCATGAAACACGTGCAGCAGGAAAACATCGACAAATGGAAGCAATCCCACGGTTATCACAAGCCGTTGTTCTACAACAGCGAGCCGGAAAGCGGCGGAGCATTTACTGATACCATTTTTTACACCAAGTCGGTCAGACTGTTTGCGTTTGACTTTGGCAACGCCGACGACGGCCGCAACATCACGCGAGACATCCAGCAGCGCATGTGGCCCAGCCTGGCGATCGCTATTCCGGTGTTTATTGCCGGCATCCTGCTGAATATTACCTTTGCATTGATTATGGCTTTTTTCCGGGCCACTTACGTGGATTACCTGGGCGTGGTTTTGTGTGTCATCCTGATGTCGGTCTCGACTTTGTTTTACATCATCGGCGGCCAGTACCTCATCAGCAAACTGTTACACCTGGTGCCCATTTCCGGTTACAGCGCCGATATTGAAACGGCAACCAAGTTTTTAATCCTGCCGGTCATCATCGGTGTCATCGGCGGTATTGGTTCCGGCACCCGCTGGTACCGCACGATTTTTCTGGAAGAAATCAATAAAGACTATGTGCGGACCGCCCGCTCCAAAGGGCTGGCCGAGCGCGTGGTGTTGTTCCGGCATGTGTTGCGCAACGCGCTGGTGCCGATTCTGACCGGCGTCGTCGCCGTGATTCCCTTGTTGTTCATGGGCAGCCTGATCCTCGAATCGTTTTTCGGCATTCCCGGTTTGGGCAGTTATACTATCGATGCCATTCAGTCGCAGGATTTCGCCATCGTGCGCGCCATGGTATTCCTGGGATCGGTGCTGTATATCATCGGCCTGATTCTTACCGATATCTCCTATACCATGGTGGATCCGCGCATCCGGTTGGGGGCCGCTACCGTATGAGCAGCGCAAAACCCTACCTTATATTAATGGTTCTGGCATTCGTGATCGTCGCCGGCGCGATGGGCATGGCGCAAACCTGGCAAATCAAATTCGTACCCTTGTGGACCGATATTTTAATTTACGTGCTGGTGTTCTCCGTTGCCTGGTTTGGAATCCAGGCGCGGCAAAAAGAGCATTTGCGCGCGCCCTGGCGGCATGTGTTGCAGCGGCCCTTGGCGATGTCCGCACTGGTGGTGCTCATGTTCTATGTCGTGATTGGGCTGCTGGACTCCATCCATTTCCGGGAAGCGCTGCAACAGGAAGAAGGGCAGACCGAATTGCATTACTCCGGCGACGTGCTGACCGTGTTCGACAAACTGGTCACGCCACTGCGGACACGGCAGGAAAAAACGTATTCCGCGCCGTTCGCGTCGCATCTCTACGCCAAGGAAACCATCGAAACTAACGCGGGCCAGGTCCGCGATTTCCCGCGCCTTAAGTACGGCGGCCAGCACTTAACTGACCCCGCATTGGATTTCTGGCTGGACCTTATTAAGGGCACGGCATTTTCCCTGGCGTATAGTATGATGTTTTGGCTGGTTGTCAGCGCCGTTATCACCGGGTTGGCGGCAAGGCATTATAAAAAGTCATCCGGTATAATGCTGGGCGAGATCGCCGCCGGTAAAACCCGGGTCCCATTCCGGCCCATGTTGCTAACGTTTTGGGTGCTGTGTTTTCTAGCCGCGTTTATCATCGTGTTTGCTGACAAGTATCACATATTAGGCACCGACAAAGTCGGCAACGATGTACTTTATTATAGCCTCAAGAGTATCCGCACCGGGCTGGTGATCGGCACCTTGACAACACTGATCATGCTGCCGTTTGCGGTGATGCTGGGCATTATGGCGGGG
>DATCIR010000271.1:0-17058 GCA_036507695.1 Gammaproteobacteria bacterium | reverse complement strand
TCTGTGCTGGTTTACGCGACCCCCATTGTGTTAATGATTGTTTTTGCTTTAGCGGGTGAAACTATTGCCTCGCGACTAGTGTCAATCGATCCAGATTATATGAGCGTGCTGGGCGCTCTTTTTGGACTGGCGGTCAGTGTTTTGGGTTTACGATGGCATAGCCGCAAGACACGCGATAATCCCCGCTATCAACCCATTTTGCTCCGCCATGCTGATGAAGCGATGGTGCAGGCGGGTTATAGGCTGTTAGGTTAAAAATATGCTATTCCGGAAAAATTGTGCATTACAGGAGAACATTAAGGTGCGTGCCACTGGCGTAAAACAATTGTCTGTTTATTTCACGATGCTGTTGTTTATATTCACTCTGACTCCTGCGAATGCGCGCGAACTCCCGGATTTTACTGAGTTGGTGGAAAAAAATGGCGCGGCGGTAGTTAATATCAGCACCACGCAAAAAATCAAGCATCCGGCAACCAAGCAACCTTTTCAAGGTGAGCAGGTGCCTGAAGGTCCGTTTGGCGACCTGTTCCGGCACTTTTTCGGCGATGAAGAAGGCCGTGAATTTGAAGACTTTGATTCCAAATCGCTGGGATCCGGATTTATCATTTCCAAAGACGGCTATATATTAACTAACAACCACGTCATCAAGGATGCCAATGAAATTATTGTCCGGCTGTCGGATCGCCGCGAACTGGTGGCCGAGATTGTCGGTAGTGATCCTCGCAGTGATATCGCGCTTTTAAAAATTGAAGGGGACAACTTGCCGCTGGTGGCGCTTGGAGATTCAGACTCATTGAAAGTGGGTGAATGGGTGCTGGCAATCGGTTCGCCCTTCGGATTTGATTATTCGGTTACGGCGGGTATCGTCAGCGCCAAAGGAAGAAATCTTCCCCGCGAGAACTATGTGCCGTTTATCCAGACGGACGTGGCGATTAATCCCGGCAACTCCGGCGGTCCATTGTTCAATCTCGATGGTAAAGTGATTGGCATCAACTCCCAGATCTACAGCCGCACCGGTGGTTTTATGGGATTGTCGTTTGCCATTCCGATTAACATGGTGATGAGTGTTGTCGATCAGCTCAAAGCGTCCGGCCGTGTTGCCAGGGGATGGCTGGGCGTTTTAATCCAGGATGTCACCCGGGAATTGGCGGAATCATTTGGCATGGATAAGCCGCGCGGCGCATTGGTGGCCAAGGTTTTACCGGATAGTCCGGCGGAAAAAGCCGGTTTTCAGGTCGGTGATGTAGTGATCAGTTTTGATGGCAAAAATATTGTGCGTTCTTCCAACCTGCCTCCCGTGGTGGGCATGACCGAGGTGGGTAGAAATGTCAAAGTGGAGATTTTACGTAACGGCAAGAAAAAGAACCTGACCGTCAACTTGGGTGAGTTGCCGGACGAAGATGCCACGCTGGCCAGTGCGGCGGAGCCGAAAATCATCTCAGACAATAAGCTGAATATTGCGGTCGCTGATTTGAACGCGGAGCAACGAAATAGCCTTGAGATTAAAGAAAATGGTGTTTTGGTCAGTAATGTAAACGCAGGTCCGGCGCGAAAAGCGGGCGTGCGCCGCGGCGATGTCATTTTGATGATGAATAATATCGATGTGAAGGATTCCAAACACTTTAAAGATTTGATCGACAAGTTGCCGTCGGATAAATCGGTGCCTTTGCTGGTGCAGCGCCGTGGGGGACCGGTATTTCTGGCTTTAAAACTTTCCGAGGATAAGTAGCCGGGAACGGCACTACAACGGCACTACAACGGTAGTACAACGGTAGTACAAAACGAAAGTAAAAGTCGTCGAGTCTTTCCGCTCAGAGTCTTATTCCTGCCGAATTTGCTAACCTCCATGACCGGGTTCACTTTTGCGGGTGAATCCGGTTTTTCCTGGCTGGCATGTGTTTTTCTGTCAAAAATAGATTAGAATAGCCAGGCCAATTTTTACCAGCCTTGTAATGGGTTTAACGCGCTGAAAATAAAAGATAAACCAGCAATTTCCAGCAATTGTTTCCAATCAAGAGCGCTATCGCAAATTGTTGCTGCAAAGCCGGTATTTAATTTCACAATAATATTATATTGCTCTATCAGCAGGTACATAGACACTAGGTTTGTATGACCCAGTTGGATCATATCCGGAATTTTTCCATTATTGCGCACATTGACCATGGTAAATCCACCCTGGCGGATCGCTTTATCCAGCTATGCGGTGGATTGTCAGAACGGGAAATGGCGGAACAGGTCCTGGACTCCATGGATCTGGAAAGAGAACGCGGTATTACGATAAAGGCACAGAGCGTCGCATTAAAATACAAGTCCGTTAGCGGTAAAGTGTATCAATTGAATTTTATTGATACCCCCGGTCACGTTGATTTCTCCTATGAGGTGTCGCGCAGCCTCGCTGCTTGCGAAGGCGCGTTACTGGTTGTGGACGCCTCGCAAGGAGTTGAAGCCCAGAGTGTCGCAAATTGTTATACCGCGATTGATCAGGGGCTGGAAGTAATTCCGGTGATAAACAAAATTGATTTACCAGCGGCGGACCCCGAGCGGGTAATTCATCAGATCGAAGACATCATCGGCATCGCAGCCCGGGATGCCATCAAGGTCAGCGCCAAAACCGGTGTCGGAATTCCCGAACTCCTGGAACGATTGGTAGAGCGTGTACCTCCGCCAGAGGGTGATTACAATAAACCATTGCAGGCGTTGATCATTGATTCCTGGTTCGACAGCTATCTCGGCGTTGTATCACTGGTGCGGGTAAAGCATGGCCGCGTCAAGAAAGGGCAGAAAATAAAGGTCATGTCGACGGGGCGTACGCATCTGGTGGACAGGGTCGGTATTTTTACGCCAAAACGCGTTGACGTCGATGAGCTGAGAGCGGGTGAGGTGGGTTGCATTATTTCAGGTATAAAGGATATCAATGGTGTACCGGTGGGCGATACCCTGACAAGTGCGGACAACCCTGCACAAGAACCGCTGCCGGGCTTTAAGCCGGTGCAACCGCAGGTATTCGCCGGTTTATTTCCGATTAGTTCCGACGATTACGAGAATTTACGCGACGCGTTGTCCAAGTTGCGCTTGAATGATGCGGCGTTGTTTTACGAACCTGAAACTTCCACTGCCTTGGGTTTGGGATTCCGTTGTGGCTTTCTGGGCATGTTGCACATGGAAATCGTTCAGGAACGCCTGGAACGGGAATATGACCTGGACCTGATTACCACGGCGCCCACGGTAGTCTATGAAGTCGTTACCACGAATGGGGAAGTAGTGAACGTCGATAACCCGTCAAAACTACCCGAGCAGGGACGTATTAGCGAAATGCGGGAGCCTTTTATTCTTGCTAGTATTCTGTTACCGCAGGAATACCTCGGCAATGTGATTGGCTTATGCGAAGAAATGCGCGGCATACAGAAGCAAATGCTGTATTTAGGCAGCCAGGTCTCCCTGAAATACGAGTTGCCCATGAATGAAGTTGTGATGGATTTTTTTGACCGCCTCAAATCCGTCAGCCGCGGTTATGCGTCGCTGGACTATCATTTTGCACGCTTTCAGCCGGCGGACCTGGTGAGATTGGATATCCTGATCAATGGCGAACGCGTGGATGCGTTGTCCACGATCGTGCATCGTGACCAGTCGCAGTATCGGGGAAGGGAGCTTGCGGAAAAAATGCGTGAACTTATTCCCCGGCAAATGTTTGAAGTGGCCATTCAGGCGGCCATAGGCTCGCATGTCATCGCCAGAACGACCGTTAAAGCATTGCGCAAAAACGTAACGGCGAAATGTTATGGCGGTGATGCTTCGCGCAAACGCAAATTGTTGGAAAAACAAAAAGCGGGAAAGAAACGCATGAAACAATTGGGTTCTGTGGAAGTTCCACAGGAAGCATTCCTGGCAATCTTAAAAGTAGGGAAAAAATAAATGCAATTTGATTTTCCAACCATCATGGTGTTGGCGGTACTAATTACCGGAGTTATCTGGGCGCTGGATGCATGGTTGTGGGCGCCAAAAAGGCGGGAGTCGGCTGAACAATTTGGCGCCAAAGATGTTCCGTTAACCGATGAGCAGCAAGAGGAAAAAGAAAAACGATTAAAGGAACCGGTTATTGTTGAATACTCCCGCTCTTTGTTTCCGGTAATACTTATTGTGTTGATTCTGCGGTCGTTTTTGATTGAGCCGTTCCGGATACCGTCCGGATCCATGATGCCGACGCTGCTCGATGGCGACTTTATCCTGGTCAACAAGTTTACCTACGGGATCCGCTTGCCGGTAATTAATAAGAAAATTATTGGCATGGGCGCACCGCAGCGCGGCGATGTCGCCGTATTTCGTTATCCAAATGATCCATCGGTGGATTATATCAAACGCGTTATCGGATTACCGGGGGATCATATCGTATACCGCAACAAAAAACTCTACATCAACGGTGAATTGATGCCGTTAAACGATTTGGGCCGCTATGAAGCGTCCGGTGTGGGTATTACCATGGCCGGCGCGCAAATTCTGGAAGAAGATCTCACAGCGAAAAAACATCATATCCTGGTTGATCACGACCGGCCCGTGCTCAATATGGAATACAGGGTCGCTGAAGATGAGTATTTTGTCATGGGCGACAACCGGGATAACAGCAACGATAGCCGCTTTTGGGGTACGGTACCGGAGCGGAACCTGGTGGGCAGGGCTTTCATGATTTGGATGAACTGGGATGGCACCAACAACGGGGTCACCTGGAGCAGGATCGGGCAGACGATTGAATAACAATGGAGTCATAGCACTGGTAAGAGTGACTCCGAACTGTTAAGCGAAGCTGTTGTTATCAGTCACTGTTACGATAGGCGAACGTATATTGATTCCAAGGTTACCGGCGCTCTGGAAAATTAGTGGCCAAACTCTGAAAATTATCCAAATGATCGCCGGGTTTGTTTATTTAATTCGGGCCCTATGCTATATATTTCATTATGTTACATATTTTGTGCTTGGATTGGCGAGTTGTAAAAACTGGAGTTGTGCATGAAAAACTATAACAAACAACGCGGTGTAACCATGGTTACCATTGCCGCCGGGCTGGCATTATTGGCTTTTTTTGTGTTGATCGCAGTCACTTTGATGCCGGTATATATTGAAAACTTTAGTGTTAGCTCACATGTTTCGCGTATCGGAAAGGACTTGCGCAGCAGTGAAATGTCTAAAGAGGAAGTCCGGAAGGCCTTATTAAAGCGGTTTGATATTGATGATGTTAAAAGTGTTGCCCGGGAAGATATCAGCATTACTGACATTGCCGGCGGTTATAAGGTTGAAGTGGATTATGAAGTGCGCAAGAACTTCCTTGGCAATGTTGACGTCGTTGTCTATTTTTCAGAGAGTGCGGAAGTAAAATAATTGGGTCCATTGAGTCTGAATACTGAATACAACCTACTGACACAAACTGATATTTAAACCGCGGCCAAGAGTGAGCACTACCAAGAAAAGCAGAACGAAACCATCACCTGTTGCGGTAACGCCCATCAAGAAATCGTCAACCAAGGCTGTGAAGAAATCACTAACCGAAAATAGTGCGGTTACTAAACTCAGCAAGAAACTCCATTACACGTTTTCCGACCCTACCCTGCTGACTGAAGCCGTAACCCATCGCAGTAAACATTCCATAAACAACGAGCGTTTGGAATTTCTTGGGGATTCTATTTTGGGTTATGTCATCTCGGCTGAACTGTTCCAGCGTTTTCCAGAGGCAAGGGAAGGGGAGTTAACCCGCGGCCGCGCGGTATTGGTCAAAGGTGAAACGCTGGCGGAACTCGCGTTGGAAATGGATCTGGGTGACTATTTATTCCTGGGTCCAGGCGAACTCAAGAGCGGTGGCCATCGCCGTAAGTCCATACTGGCCGATGCCGTGGAGGCCATTATCGGGGCGATTTACCTGGATGGCGGCTTGGATGCTGCGAGACAGTTTATACTGGCGGTTTACGCGGAACTATTGCCGGCCTTATCCCTGGTGGAAGTCAATAAAGATCCCAAAACCCAGTTGCAAGAGTATTTGCAGGCCCGAAAACAACCTTTGCCGAGCTACGAGGTGGTGACAACATCGGGCAGCGATCATGAGCAGATATTTGAGGTATCATGCAAGGTCAGTATTCTGCCACGCCTCATCAAGGGAATCGGACGCAGCCGCCGTAAAGCGGAACAGGAAGCAGCCGGCAAAGCCTTAAAACAATTGGAAGCAACGGATTGGACGTGAGTCTTGTGAGCGATGCGAACAGCCATCACCCGGAACACAAAAATTATTGCTGTGGGTATGTAGCCATTGTCGGCCGGCCAAATGTCGGCAAATCAACCTTGCTGAACAAGTTGCTGGGGCAGAAAATCAGTATAACCGCACACAAGCCCCAGACAACGCGGCATCGCATCTTAGGCATCAAGACGGGTGAGCGGTCGCAGGTTATCTATGTTGATACCCCGGGAATTCACAGCAATGCCAAAGCGGCATTAAACCGCTACATGAACCGCGCGGCGACTTCCTCGTTAAATGATGTCGATGTGATTGTTTTCGTGGTGGAGGCGTCAAGCTGGAACGAGCAGGATGAGTTTGTGCTGAAAAAATTATCCGGTGTTGATGCGCCGGTAATACTGGTGCTGAATAAACTGGATAAGGTGGTGGAAAAGGAACAACTCCTGCCGCACCTGGAAAAACTGGCGGGCAAAATGAAATTCACGCAGCTGATTCCGGTTTCCGCCCGTACCGGAGAAGGGATTGAAGCGCTGGAAAGCGCGGTACTGGAATTATTGCCTTCAACAGCGCCATTATTTCCCGAAGACCAGATTACCGACCGCAGTGAACGATTTCTGGCGGCGGAATTTATCCGTGAAAAGCTAATGCGCAGCTTGGGGGAAGAAGTGCCTTATGCACTGACGGTGGAAATTGAGCGCTTCGAAGATCAGGGCACTATAAAGAACATTCACGCCGTCATTTGGGTGGCTCGCCCCGGCCACAAGGGAATCGTTATCGGTAAAGGCGGCGGTTTATTAAAACGCATTGGCGAGCAGGCGCGCAAGGATATGGAACGAGCCTTTGATAGCAAGGTGTTTCTGCAGCTTTGGGTAAAGGTGAAGGAAGGCTGGGCCGATGATGAGCGTGCGCTGCGAAGCCTGGGATATAACGATGAGCAGTAAACAGCGTGTGCTGTTACAGCATGCCTATATTCTTCATCAACGGCCTTACCGTGACAGCAGCGCATTATTGGAAATTTTCAGTGAAAATTACGGCCGCTGCGCCTTGATTGCCAAAGGTGTTAAAAGCCCCCGGTCGAAACTGCGGGGACTGCTGCAACCCTTTCAGCCGCTATTGTTATCGTGGATCAGCCGGTCCGAACTGGGAGTCTTGACCGGCGCCGAGCATTACCAAGCACCCGTGCTGATTAAGCCAAAATATCTGCCCAGCGCTTTTTACCTGAATGAACTCGTCTTTTATTTATTGCACAGGCATGATCCACACGATGATTTGTTTCAGAGTTATCATGATACCGTAACCAGGTTGCGTTGTTTGTCCGGCGCTGCGAATGAGGATTTGTTATGGCAAGCGCACTTAAGACAGTTTGAAATTGTATTGCTGCGGTCCATTGGTTATGGCCTGGTATTGGATCATGAAGTTCGTACTCAATCCGCTATTGTAGTGAGTGATTGGTATGACTACTGGCCGGATCACGGTCCCGTTAAAAGTGAGCCGCACGGCGGTGATTTTCGCGGCGTTCGCGTATCGGGCGCCACGTTAACGATGTTGTCGAATCCGCTGCTGCTGCGCGAAAACAGCCGGCATACTGATGCGGCAACCCGCTCCTCGTTCAAGGAGGCTAAACAGTTACTGCGCACCGTGCTGGACCAGCATTTAGGATCCAGGGTGTTGTACAGCAGGTCACTGATGGCGAAACCGCAAAGCAGTGATCATGAGCCGGTAACATCGCCACAGGCTGCAAATTTCGATTAACCAAGTTCGGTTTTTCCATAGACGGTTATTGGATAGTAATGATTGTCAGTAGCCAGATGAAGGTGGATATCAGAAATGCAAACACAACAGAACGACAAAACGATCCTATTAGGCGTCAATATCGACCACGTGGCGACGCTGCGACAAGCGCGCGGAACACGTTACCCTGATCCGGTCCAGGCTGCCATCGAAGCGGAGCAGGCCGGAGCGGATGCGATTACCCTGCATTTGCGCGAAGACCGTCGCCATATTCAGCTGCGCGATGTGGAAACGTTGAAAGGCATTTTGCAGACGCGCATGAATCTGGAAATGGCCGTCACCGGCGAGATGCTGGCGATAGCCGAACGTATTCAGCCGGAAGAATGCTGCCTGGTGCCGGAGCGCCGGGAAGAATTGACCACCGAAGGCGGGCTGGATGTCGTGGGGCAATTTGCGCGTATCCAGGCCGCGTGCCAGCAGCTGGCCGCCGCCCATGTCCGGGTGTCGTTATTTATCGATGCCGAAGCGGAGCAGATCGAAGCCGCCGCCAAAGCCGGGGCGCCGGTGATAGAGCTGCACACCGGCACTTATGCGGATGCCAGCACGCGGGCCCAACGCCATGCTGAACTCGCCAGCATCCTCCAGGGCGTTAAACGCGGGCAGGAGCTTGGATTGCATGTGAACGCCGGCCATGGTCTGCATTACCATAATGTCACGGACATCGCAGCGATTGACGGGATTAAAGAACTCAATATCGGTCACGCGATTGTAGCGCGCGCCCTGTTCACCGGATTCCAGGCCGCAGTGCGTGAAATGAAACGTTTGATGGTCGAGGCGCGCAACCCGTGATCTTCGGTGTCGGAACCGATATAGTCCAAGTGTCCCGGTTCACGGCAAACCTTGCCAGGTGCGGTGATCGATTCGCCAGTCGTATCCTGGCGGAATCCGAGTTTCAGATTTTTCCTGGTCATGCGTAACCTGCCCAATTTTTGGCTAAACGTTATGCAGCTATAGAGGCGGCGGCCAAAGCCTTTGGTACTGGTCTCCGGGATGGCTGAGTCTTCGTCATATTATTGTCGCCAGCGAAGATTAAGGGGCGACCGGCGCTTCAGTTCGTGGACATTGCCCAGAAAACTCGTTGAAAGTTTTAATATTGGTTCAACTTACCTCAGCATCAGTGATGAAAAAGATTTTGCGTTAGCATTTGTCGTGCTGGAGATACGCGTGACTTAAGGATTCCTTATAGATCCGGATCTGGCTTGCGTATCAGCGCAAATTTACGGATTGGTCTTATAAAATTACGGATACTCCGTTTTAAAATTAAGGGATTACACCGGTTAGGAAAAAATACTGTCACCGGCGCGATAAATTTATCGTTATCGCAGCAAGTTAAGCGGGTGCTTGTGCCCTCAAATACGGATGATCTCAGGTATTTCCCGATTAATGACCGCGTTTCCCTTGCTATTGTCTCGTCAGATTCGGTAGAATCCCACCCCTTCGGATGCGGGGTGGAGCAGTCCGGTAGCTCGTCGGGCTCATAACCCGAAGGTCGCAGGTTCAAATCCTGTCCCCGCTACCAATTTTAAATGGGTAAATGGTAAAGCAGAGGTGGCAGCCCGGTGTCGGGCTCAACTTTCATCCGGCGCAGCCGCTGAAGGCCGCAGGTTCACATCCTGTCCCCGCTACCAACTTATTGAAGGGATTAGCTGAGGTGTGCCCGAAGCCGGGCTCAACTTTCATCCGGCGCAGCCGCTGAAGACGAAGACCGCGGCTTTAAATCCCGGTGCGGCAAACAAGTTAAAAAGAAAAAAAGACCTCGGCATCGAGGTTTTTTTTTGGAATAAGGTCTGCTTGGTATTAAATCGTTGCATAGATCGCAAGCAGTTTGGGGAACTCCGGCTGTAACTGCGTATTAACCTTGGCGTTTTGCGTGGCGAAGGTTTATACTATGCCGCAGGTTTTTGATGTATACGACGATGTAGAGCTTTAGGGTGGGCCATTGGCCCATTTTTTATTTAGGGCATATCGATGCGGCAGGCCCCGGCAAATATTCAGGCTTTGATTGAACCTGCGGTTGCGGCCCTGGGTTATGAATTGGTAGGGGTGGAATACCTGTCCCAGGGCAGGCATTCGTTAATGCGTATCTACATCGACAGTGAAGACGGTATAACGCTGGATGACTGTGAGCGAGTCAGTCATCAAGTCAGCGGAATACTCGATGTTGAAGATATCATTCATGGGCACTACAGTCTGGAGGTATCATCGCCGGGCTTGGACCGACCGTTGTTTTCAATGAATCACTTTAAACGGTTCATTGGCAAACAGGTAAAATTAAGTCTGTCAACGCCGATTGACGGACGAAGAAAATTCAGCGGTGTGATTCGCGCTGCCGGTGACAACCATGTGGTATTGGAAATGGATGCCCGGGAAGTTGAATTACCGTTTGATGCGATCGATAAAGCCAATTTAGTACCGGAAATTTAGCGCTGCTGTAGCAAGAGGCAAATACGAAAATGAGCAACAAAGATATCTTACTTGTTGTAGATGCGGTGTCCAACGAAAAGGGCATTAGCCGGCAAACTATATTCGAAGCCATTGAACAGGCGTTGGCGACCGCGAGTAAAAAATTACATAACGCGGATATTGATACGCGCGTGGTGATCGATCAAAAGACAGGAAACTATGACACATTCCGTCGCTGGCAGGTTCTGGCGGATGATGAAGAACTGGAGTTTCCTGATAAGCAGATTCATTTGAGCGAAGCCAAAAAAATCAATCCGGACGTGGATGCGGGTGGTTTTATAGAAGAACCCATGGCGTCGGTGGAATTTGGCCGTATTGCCGCGCAAACCGCCAAACAGGTTATCGTGCAAAAAGTCCGTGAAGCGGAGCGTGCGCGGGTGGTGGACGCCTACCGGAACCGGGTCGGTGAGCTGGTGATGGGTGTCGTAAAGCGCGTAGAGAAAGGTAATGTCACCATTGATTTGGGCGACAACGTGGAAGCCCTGATTCCCAGGGAAGAAATGATTCCGCGCGAAGCCGTACGTCCCGGTGACCGGGTGCGCGGTTACTTGAAGGAAGTGCGCCCGGAAGTGCGCGGACCACAACTGTTTGTAAGCCGTACCGGGCCGGGATTGTTAATTGAACTTTTCAAGTTGGAAGTACCCGAAGTGGGGGAAGGTTTGATCGACATATTAGGTGCCGCGCGAGATCCCGGTTCCAGGGCCAAAATCGCGGTGAAGTCCAATGATCCCCGTATTGATCCGGTAGGCGCTTGTGTAGGCATGCGGGGTTCGCGTGTGCGCGCCGTGTCCAACGAACTGGCGGAAGAACGGGTGGATATTATTCTTTGGGACGATAATCCCGCTCAATTTGTCATTAATGCCATGTCCCCTGCGGAAGTGGTTTCCATTGTGGTTGATGAAGATATGCACTCCATGAACATTGCGGTGGGCGATGACCAGTTATCGCAGGCAATTGGCCGTGGCGGACAAAATGTCCGGTTGGCGAGCAATCTGACCGGCTGGGAACTGAATGTCATGTCGGAATCACAAGCGGCGGAAAGAACCGAAGCTGAACTAGAAGCGGCGCAGAAATTATTCATGGAGCAGCTTGATGTAGACGAGGAAGTAGCGTCGATCCTGGTTCAGGAAGGTTATTCCAGCGTTGAAGAGGTGGCCTATGTGCCGCTGAATGAGATGCTGGCCATAGAAGAATTTGACGAGCAGATGGTGAATGAACTGCGCAGCCGCGCGAAAGACGTGCTGCTAACCAAAGCGTTGGCACAGGAGGAGGAACTGGAAGCTTCGAAACCCGCGGAAGACCTGTTGAATATGGATGGAATGGATCCCCACCTGGCGTATCTGTTGGCGAGCAAGGGGGTGGTCACCATGGAAGATCTTGCGGAGCAGTCAGTGGACGAGCTGCTGGATATTGAAGTATTGGATAAAGAGAAAGCCGCGCAACTCATTATGACAGCGCGTGCCCCATGGTTTGCGGATGAGCAACAAGGTTAATAACTTGAGGAGTTCTATGCCAGGCGTTAGTGTAAAACAGCTTGCAAGTGTACTCGGTGTACCTGTTGACCGCTTGCTTAGTCAGCTAAGCAAGGCGGGATTGCCTATGAGTGATCCGGACGAAACTGTTAGCGATGACCAAAAAGCACAGTTATTGAATTTTTTGCGTGACAGCCATGGCAGCGGGCAAAAGCCGTTAACCACCGGTAAAATCACCCTGAAACGCAAAAGTGTCAGTGAGCTGAAACAACCGGCAACTACCGGGCGAGGCGTCCGCGCCAAGACTGTCAGTGTTGAGGTCCGGAAAAGACGCACTTACGTCAAGCGCAGCGTGGTGATCGCTGAAGAAACCGAACGCCTGAAAACTGAAAAAGAGGCTAAAGAGGCGTTAGTCAAAGCTAAAGATGAGCTGAAAAAGCAGATCGAGGGCGAGAAACAACCGGTTACTCAAACAGGGGAAAGCGCTGCAGCATTGGTTGCTCCGCTTGCCGGGGAAATTTCAGAAGCCGGCAAAGCAGCGGTTACAGGCATAGCAGCTACACAAGCTGTCGAAACCACGGTCACCGCCAAAACGCCGGCGCAAACTGCTGAGCAAGCCGCCGCCGCGGTCAGCGAGGGCAAGAAAGGCAAGAAGTCAAAAACCAAGGATTTTGAAGAAGAAGAAATCAAGGATAAAAAGGTTAAGAAACGCAGCAGCAAACACTCGGCGAGGGAATTATTAGTTCAGGGTTTTGAAACAGAGTACGAAGAAGAAGTACTCGCGCCTGAACCAAGTGCCGCTGTAGTAATTGAGGAACAAAAGGAAGCCGAGGGCAAAAAGCCCAAGCGGGCAAAAACCGACCGGCTTGAAAAAGGAACTCGATACGGGCGTGAGGAATTGCATGTTGATTCCAGCAAGTTTGGCCGCCGCAAGAAGCCCAAAGCCAAATCCGTGGTTTCGCAGACGCTGCATGGATTCGAAAAACCTACCGCGCCTATAATCCGTGAAGTGAGCATTCCGGAAACGATAACCGTGGCCGAGTTGGCGCAGAAAATGAGTGTTAAAGCCGCCGACCTTATCAAGGCACTGATGAAACTCGGCAGTATGGTCACCATTAACCAGGTGCTTGATCAGGATACGGCAGCGGTTGCAGTCGAGGAAATGGGGCATAAGGTCAAACTGGTGCGTGCCGACGCCATCGAAGAAGCGCTCGAGCAGGAATTGCGGTTCGAAGGAGAAATTATTCACCGCGCGCCCGCGGTTACCATCATGGGCCACGTCGATCATGGTAAAACCTCGCTGCTTGACTATATCCGCAAGTCAAAAGTGGCGGAAGGCGAGGCCGGTGGCATTACACAACACATTGGCGCGTATCGCGTTGAAACCGACAAAGGCGCGATTACGTTTTTGGATACACCCGGCCACGCGGCATTTACCGCCATGCGGGCACGGGGCGCGAAAGCGACGGATATCGTGGTGCTGGTTGTTGCCGCCGACGACGGCGTGATGCCGCAAACCAAGGAAGCCATTCAGCACGCCAGAGCGGCTGCAGTGCCCATCGTGGTTGCCGTGAACAAAATCGACAAACCGGAAGCACAGCCAGATCGTGTCAAACAGGAACTGGTGGCGGAACAGGTGGTGCCTGAAGACTGGGGCGGTGATTCGCAGTTTATCGAGGTTTCAGCTAAAACCGGTCAAGGTATCGACGAATTGCTGGCTGCCATTTTGCTGCAAAGCGAGATGCTTGAGCTGACCTCCATTAAAGATGCGCCCGGACGGGGTGTGGTGATTGAGTCCCGCCTGGATAAAGGCCGCGGCCCGGTTGCCACGGTGCTGGTTCAAAACGGAACCTTGCGTAAAGGCGATGTGTTGCTGGCGGGTCAAGCGTATGGCCGGGTCAGGGCATTGCTGGACGAGCATGGCAATCAATTGAGTGAAGCGGGTCCTTCAACGCCGGTTGAGGTGTTGGGCTTATCTGGCGCGCCGTCCGCCGGTGATGAGGCGATTTGTGTCCCGGACGAGCGTAAGGCGCGGGAAGTTGCGTTATTCCGCCAAGGAAAATTCCGTGACGTGAAACTTGCCAAACAACAGGAAACCAAGCTCGAAAATATGTTTTCGCAAATGGAAGAGGGCAAGGTTAATGCCCTTAACCTGGTTATCAAAACCGATGTCCAGGGTACCGCGGAAGCATTGTCAGAAGCGCTGGAGAGCCTGTCCACGGACGAAGTCAAGGTCAAGATCATCGCCAGCGGCGTCGGCGGTATTAATGAGTCTGATGCCAACCTGGCAGTGGCATCCAATGCGGTGCTGATAGGCTTTAATGTGCGTGCTGACTCAGTGGCCAGGCGTTTGATCGAAGAAGAAGGCGTGGATCTTCACTATTACAGCGTTATCTATGATGTCATCGAGGAAGTGAAGCAATCCCTGTCGGGAATGCTGAAACCGGAGTTCCGCGAAGAAATTATCGGTTTGGCGGAAGTGCGCGATGTGTTCCGTTCGCCCAAGCTGGGAGCGATTGCCGGTTGCATGGTCGTTGACGGGGTTGTAAAACGTAGTAATCCCATTCGTGTGTTGCGCGACAATGTGGTGATTTACGAGGGTGAACTCGAATCATTGCGCCGCTTTAAGGACGATGTGCAGGAAGTGGCGTCCGGTAAGGAATGTGGAATCGGAGTGAAAAACTACAATGACGTCAAAGTCGGCGATCAGATCGAAGTTTATGAACGCGTCAAGGTTAAACGTACGTTGTAGTAATGCCGCGCACAGAAAAACTGTATTCGCATTAAAGAAGCATTATTCGCATTAATTATGGCGCGAGAATTTAACCGTTCAGACCGGGTTGCCGATCAGATTCAGCGTGAACTGGCGGCGCTGATTCAATTTGAAGTCAAAGACCCGCGAATAGGCATGGTGACCATAACCACCGTCGAAGTGCCGCGCGACTTCGAGTACGCTAAGGTGTATTTCACCGTGCTGGGCGATAATGCGGTGCGCGAAGCCACCATTAAAGGCCTGACGCATGCGGCCGGATTCTTACGGCGTGAGCTTGCCCATCGATTGAAATTAAGAGTCACGCCGGAACTGCAATTTGTCTATGATCAGTCAATCGATAATGCGATCCGTATTTCTGAACTCATTTCGACGGCGGTCGCCTCGGACCAGGCAGCCAAGGAAAAATAATTCAACAGTATTATTATAGTGGTCCGTCCGCAACGCTTTGTTGTCTGGTTTGGTCTCCCGGTGAGCTTGGCTCCGGCTGCTGCGAAAAATTAGAGGTTTGGCTTGGCAAAACGCCATAGTAAAGGCCGTGATGTTGACGGAATACTCTTGCTGGATAAACCGCAGGGATTGACGTCCAACCAGGCATTGCAAATAGTAAAGCGCCTGTTTCAGGCCCGCAAGGCCGGTCATACTGGCAGTCTTGATCCGCTGGCGACCGGCATGTTGCCGGTTTGTTTTGGTGAAGCGACAAAAATCTCCAATTTTTTGTTGAATGCGGATAAGCGATATCTTGCCGTGTGCAAGTTGGGTGTCCGCACGGATAGCGCTGACGCGGATGGCCTGGTCATTGAGACCCGTCCCGTAGCCGGGATTGAGGAACAGCGGCTTCGCGGTGTATTGCTGGAATTTCTGGGTGAACAAAGCCAGGTTCCCCCCATGCATTCGGCGATAAAGCAAGGTGGTGTTCCATTGTACAAACTGGCCCACCAGGGAATCGAGGTGGAACGGGAGGCCAGAACCATTACCGTGCATCGCCTGGACCTGATCAGGTTCGAAAACGATAGCTTGGAACTCGATATTAGCTGTTCCAAAGGCACTTATATTCGCGCCTTGGCCGATGATATTGGCAAAGCCCTGGGATGCGGTGCGCATATTGCGGCACTGCGCCGGCTTCAGGTGGGGGCTTTTGAAGGGGTAAAAATGCATACCCTGGAGCAGTTAAATAAGCTCTCGGAACAAGGTGTTACAGCGTTGGATCAGGTCTTGTTGCCAATGGATGCCAGTCTTGGCGACTGGACAGAAGTGCAATTATCCGCGGATGCGGCGTTTTACCTTCGCCAGGGACAAGCCGTATTCGTACCTCGTTTAAAAATCGGGGGTTACGTCCGGTTATACGATCCTGCTGGCGTATTTCTCGGCATCGGATGGGTACAGGACGATGGGCGAGTGACCCCCAAGCGTTTGATGAACCTGGCCAAAATGGGGTAAAATTCGCCCTTCCCGAACCATGCCATACGGTTTGGGTTTACGAGCTGATCAGCGTGAGAATCACTGCCCAGTAACTCAATGTGACGCCGGCTGAAAAAATTTTTAACGCAAACGGTTTTTTAACGAAATTTTTCATAACGCAACTTTTTATTTATAATGCAACTTTTTATTTATAACGCAATAAAAGTTTACCGAGTAGGAGTTATTCAATGTCTCTAACCGCCGCACAAAAAGGCCAAATAGTTAATCAATACCAACAAGGCGCCGCTGATACCGGATCTCCGGAAGTTCAGGTTGCCTTGATTTCCGCGCGAATTGATGATTTGTCCAATCACTTTAAAGATCACCAACATGATCATCATTCCCGTCAAGGATTGCTGCGCCTGGTAAGCAAGCGCCGTAAGTTGCTGGACTATCTCAAGAACACGAATCTGGACCGGTATCGCGAACTGATTTCCCGTTTAGGACTGCGCCGTTAATTTTGTTAACTTTGCCGGTTTCGCTTGATCATCAATGTTGATAACCAATGTTGAATAGTCATGTTGATTATTAGTGATGAAACCCGCACGGGTCGTGACAGCGATCGGTTTGTTAGTAAACGGAAATCAAATTCAACAAACATAAACAAACATAAACACCAAAAGGCATTGAGGACATTCTGAAGTGAATCCTACGAGAAAAGAAATCAAGTTCGGCAACCAGCAAGTGGTGTTGGAAACAGGGGAAATTGCCCGGCAAGCCAGCGGCGCAGTGCTGGCGAGTTTAGGGGATACAGTAGTGCTGGTCACGGCGGTGGCTTTGAAAGAAGCCGTTGAAGGGCGGGATTTTTTCCCCCTTACCGTCAACTACCAGGAAAGAACCTATGCCGCTGGCAAGATTCCGGGAGGCTTTTTCAAACGTGAAGGCCG
>DATCIR010000270.1:0-4975 GCA_036507695.1 Gammaproteobacteria bacterium | reverse complement strand
GGTGCGGTGACCAACATGCCCGCATTTCTCACCAGGATCGCGGGAGCAGGCCGCTCCCGCCCATCCCTGGGCTTCGCGGCACTCGTACATCCTGTACATCGCGCAGGATTCGTGTTCGTAGGCGCCGCTCTGGAGCGAAAGCCATAGCCGTAGCTATGGCTTGAGTGAAGAGCAAGCCTACGGACGCGAAGACCAGTCTGAACCGCGATAGGCCAGAGCGCTGAACAATGTGTTATTAACGTTTCGGGCATAGTCGTTTGTTTTTTCGTCTATTCTTGATCATTAGCGGCCGCCTGGTGAGAAATGCGGGCTAACCCGCCACGGGGAGTTAAAACAACCGCGGGCGCCTCACCAAAACTCCGGCAAACCACCGACGTTTCTGGACCTTGCTTGCGCGCTCCGGCTACAATCCCGGTTGGTTTTATTGCAACCGATCATTCCATCACAACCCAATCACAACAGATAACCATACAAGACTATGCGAACCTCCGAATTTTTATTGGCCACCCAGAAAGAAACCCCCTCGGACGCCGAAGTCGTCAGTCACCAACTGATGCTGCGCGCCGGCATGATCCGCAAACTGGCCGCCGGCCTGTATACCTGGCTGCCCATGGGATTGCGCACACTGCGCAAGGTCGAACATATTATCCGTGACGAAATGAACAAGGCCGGCGCGCTGGAAGTGCTGATGCCGGCCGTGCAGCCGGCGGAACTGTGGCAGGAATCGAAACGCTGGGATATGTATGGCCCGGAACTGTTGCGGCTCAAGGACCGCCACGATCGCGAATTCTGTTTCGGCCCCACGCACGAAGAAGTCATCACCGAGCTGTTCCGCCGCGAGGTACGCAGCTATAAACAATTACCTATCAACTTTTACCAAATCCAGACCAAATTCCGTGATGAAATTCGCCCTCGCTTTGGCGTGATGCGCGCCAGGGAATTCATTATGAAAGACGCGTATTCGTTTCACGTCGATCAAGCATCGTTGCAAGCAACCT
Organism: Gammaproteobacteria bacterium; assembly: GCA_036507695.1. Lineage (GTDB taxonomy): Bacteria > Pseudomonadota > Gammaproteobacteria > SZUA-152 > SZUA-152 > JAKEGK01. The sequence goes on along the minus strand of DATCIR010000270.1, from coordinate 3,977 downwards.
ATGAGCGCATGCACCGGGCGTACTGCAATATCTTTGACCGCTTGCGCCTGGATTACCGGCCGGTGCTGGCCGACACCGGCAGCATCGGCGGCAACGCGTCCCACGAGTTTCATGTGCTGGCGCAGTCCGGCGAAGACGCCATCGCCTTTAGCACTGAAAGTGACTATGCCGCCAACGTCGAACTGGCCGAAGCGGTGGCGGTCGGCGGTCCGCGCAAAGCACCCACGGCAACCATGACCCGCGTTGCCACGCCGGGCCAGCACAGCATTGAAGAAGTCAGCGGGTTTCTCAAGGTCCCCGCGGCATCCACCCTCAAAACGCTGCTGGTAAAAGCCAGCGAGGAATCCGGACATGGCGTGATTGCCCTGGTATTGCGCGGCGACCATGAACTCAATGCCATCAAGGCGGGTAAGCTGCAACAGGTGGCAACGCCCTTTCGCTTCGCCACGGACGCTGAAATCCAGGCCGCCGTGGGTTGCAAACCGGGGTCCATTGGCCCGGTAGGATTATCCATACCCGTGATTGCGGACCACAGCGCGGCGCTGGTCAGCGATTTTGTTTGCGGCGCCAATGAAAACGGCAAACATTTGACCGGAGTGAACTGGGTGCGTGATTTGCCGGAACCCTTAACAGTGGATATCCGCAACGTAAAAGAAGGGGAGCCCAGCCCGGATGGCAAAGGCAACCTGCAGATCAAGCGCGGCATCGAGGTGGGGCATATTTTCCAGCTCGGGCAAAAATACAGCCAGTCCATGAACGCCATGGTGCTGGACGAGGCCGGCAAGGCCATCATTCCCACTATGGGTTGCTACGGGATTGGCGTAACCCGGGTGGTGGCGGCGGCGATCGAGCAAAATCACGATGAGCGCGGCATTATCTGGAATGAAGCTATAGCGCCGTTTGCTGTGGTTTTGGTCCCGATTAACATGCACAAATCTCAACGATTGCGGGAAGCGGTCGATAGTCTATACCAGCAAATGCTGGATGCCGGTATCGAGGTATTACTGGATGACCGCAAGGAGCGGCCCGGCGTGATGTTCGCCGACATGGAGCTGATTGGCATACCCCACCGGGTGGTTTTCAGCGAAAAAGGCCTGGATGCGGGCAGCCTGGAGTACCAGGGACGCCGGGATACGGCAGCGCAAAATGTGCCGCTGAGTGAAATTGTTCCGTTTCTGCAGGGAAAAATCCGGCTATAATTTCCCAAAGACAGGACCGGTCATTAAACCACCAGGCGGAAATAGTTAATTAATTTTCAATGAGTTAACAGGTTTAACCATGAAACCTATGGCTAAATCCCAAAATCGTGCACGCTATCAACGCGCCAGTCAGATCCTGACCTTCGTGGCGTGCGTTGCTATCACCTTATCTTCGGCCCAGGCCAGCCGCCAGCCCATTGATAATGAACTACGCCTGGTATTGATGAAAGCGGCAAATTCCAGCGACAGTTTTACGGATCGTTTTGAAGCGGAAGTCTGGTTGAGTGATATGTCAAACCGCTTGATACATTACATACCGGAAGCGGAAACACGGATTCAGTTCCTGAAGAACGTGCACTACGAGGCCAAGCGCGCGAACCTGCCGCCGGAACTGGTGCTGTCGGTGATCCATGTGGAAAGCGCGTTCAATCGCTGGGCGATTTCCTCGGTGGGCGCCCAGGGTTTTATGCAGATCATGCCCTTCTGGTTGAAAGAAATCGGCCGGGAAGGCGACAGCCTGTTTGACATGAAAACCAATTTGCGTTTCGGCTGCACCATACTGCGTCATTACCTGGACCGGGAAAAAGGCGACCTGACACGCGCCCTGGCCCGCTACAACGGCAGTCTCGGCAAATACAAATACCCCAACAAGGTTTTCGATAAGTTACAGAACCGTTGGTTTCGCCGCTGAGTCAATTCACAGCCATCCACTTTAGTTTGTGCTGGCTTGCGTCAACCTTCTATTCTAATAGTGTATCGGTATCGCGATACGGCGGCGAACAACAGCATAATATTTTCAAGGCAACGCTACCGGTATTTTTGATGTTGTGCACAGTGCCGGGCGCGATACAGATGGAATCCCCTGCGCTCACTGCAAACCGCTTTTCGCCTATACTCATCAAGCCCGTTCCCTGGGTAATGTAATAAATCTCTTCCGTAGTGAGATGTTTGTGGCGGAGAGTTTCGCCGCCCGGCGCCACCGTGGCTTCCGCCAAACTTTGCTGCGCGTTGCCATGTTGCGACGGATGCATGAGTTCTCGAATTTCAGAACCATCCCTGGTGACAAAGGGTTTGATATTCCGGTAATGCGTTAACATACGTTGTCAGCCTGCTTGATTGATTGGGTGTTGATTCATTAGCAAGAGCGCATCTTCGATCTGCATGGTGGTAGGTTTAATGCCGTGCGCCTGTTGTAATTGTTCCTGGATCGCGGCTATTGCGGCGGATTGCAGGTGAGCCGCCTGGATCAGCACGGCCAGGTCTTCGGTCACGGCCCAGGGATAAATAATCCAGCGCCACTCTTTCACCATTTCCGCGTAATAGTCCGGTACAAATGCCGACACGGTTTTATGATGCAACACGGCGGTGTGAATCCGCGCGGGTGTCCCGACGGACCGCACATGATCTAGCGCAACTTTAAACGTATCACCCGAATCACTCACGTCATCGACCAGTAGAATTTTTTGAGCTTCCACCGCCGCAACCAACGGGTATTTAATGCTTGCCTGCGCCGATTTGTGCGAACCGCGATAGTGCTCAATCTTGAATGTGGCGAGGTTCATAATGCCCAGCAGGTCTGACAAAATGCGCCCCGGCATGTAACCACCCCGCCCGATCGCCACAATCATATCAATTTCCCAACCCGCGGCACGTAACTGATGTGCGAGCCGGCGAGCCAGGTTGTTAAAGCGCTCCCAGCTCACCAGCTCGCACGGCATGTCATTAATCCTTCCGGCGCCTGTTGTCATCGCAATCCTGCAGTGGGTTCAACACCAGCCCATAATATAACTTGCCAGTAGCAAAGATAACAGAATCGCACCAATAAAACGCGGGGTTACGCTGATAAGGCTTAAATTAAATCCGGGGAATTACCAGTCGTGCATCAGAGTTTATAGTATGGTTAAGATCATTGGTGTGGGTGAGCTGGTTGCGCCAGTCAACGTAAGTGGCGGTGCTCATTTCACCCAGCGGGTTCAGGTGCTCCGCAGGTTGGCATGATTGACCAGGCCGGTGATGTCCATCTTCGCCGTCACCGTGATATCCGTTTGCGGTGAGGTGATATCCACGATTGGCGCGGCGGTGTCATTGGGATCGCGCACGTAGACAGTTGCGCTTGCGGTGTCGGAACCGGAAACATCGCTGACCGTGGCAATAACAGCATGCGGACCGATGTCATTTAAAGTGACCTGCCCTACGCCGTTGGTGTCGAGCGGCACATCCACACCGTCGACCGTGGCGCTGCGCGAATATTCGTGGTCTGTCCTAATTGTGCAGCTGGGTTTCGTAATCATTGATCACTGCCGCTAATAACGCGCGGTCGTGTTCAACGATGTTTATTGATATACTGCCGCGATGACGCAACACGACAGCGGTTATCATTTATTGTTTTCGCATCCTGAACTGGTGGAAGATTTATTACGTAACTTCGTGCCGGAAGACTGGGTGGATCAGTTAGACTTCTCCAACATGGAACGGGTCAATGCCAAGTTTCATGCGGAAGGTCTGGACCAACGCGATGGCGATGTGATCTACCGGATTCACTATAGAGAAGGTGACGGCGAAATTTATCTGTACCTGTTGTTGGAATTCCAATCGTCACCGGACAAATGGATGGCTTTGCGCACCCTGGTCTATGTAGGCTTGCTCTATCAGCAACTGATCAAGGAAGGCCAGTTGGACGATAACAAACAATTACCGCCGGTATTTCCCCTGGTGCTGTACAACGGAGATCAACCCTGGCGCCCGGCACTGGACCTGCAGTCCCTGATGGCCCTGCCC
>DATCIR010000269.1:0-23327 GCA_036507695.1 Gammaproteobacteria bacterium | reverse complement strand
ATTCACGTTGTTGAGATCCGCCATGTGCAACGGCGGCACCAAGGGCACCAGATCCCGGGCGGTGACGACGCGCCAGATATCCAACTCATTCACCTTGCTGGAACCGGTTAAGTTGGTCACCTTGGGCTGTCCAAAGGTGATGACGCGCTCCATTGCGTAGCCATCGTTTTTCAAATACATGGCCAGCACCACCGCAACGGCTCCGCCCAGGCTGTGGCCGGTGGTTTTGATTTTATAATGCTGGTTGAGTTTCGGTTTAATATCCTCATAAATACCTTTCGCGGAAACCACAAACCCATTGTGCAATGCAATCCCGAAGTCATTACCGGATACCAATTGTATGGCGATATCCACCAAGGCGTTTTCAACGTTGGATGTGCCACGCACCGCAATGACGTGCGTTTGGCTGTCTTCGTCGGTGGCGAGGTAATAGGAAACTTCCAGCTTGGGCAGGCTGGCAAAGTGATTCAATGTATAACCATACTTGCCGATGGTCTTGTCGATCGTTGCGCGGTTGTCATACGCCGCATTCGCCAGCCTGGCGTATTCCACGATTTCGGCAAACATAGTTGCCGGCTCGGCTGGAGCCGCGTCTGATTGAGCAAATGCGGAAGTAAACAGGCCTGGCAGAATCGCTATCAGCAGCCAAGAACTTAATCGGCGTTTATTAGTCACATGCGGCATAGGTTTTTTAGATACACGTTGGTTTTTACTTTTGTTTTAACTGATGTAATGTTAGTGCACGGCATAAGAGTTTATCGGATTATTACCTGCCATTTCTTCCGCCTACATGTTCCCGGCTTCATGGTCATGTGTTCACGCCTGTGATAATAGTCCCAAAGCTGTGGATTCGGTCGCTATTTATTAAGGTTTCAGGGATAATTGCAGCCATTTAATCCCTTAACTCCACGGCAAGTATTTCCTACAATTAATCAGGGTTTGGCACACCGGTCACGAATAGGTTCAACAGTCCATGCAAGCTTTATTTTCTTATCGCCCCTATTGGGCCAAACGCTTTGGCGCCGCGCCGGTGTTGCCCATGTCCCGCCAGGAGATGGACCAGCTGGGCTGGGACAGTTGTGACATTATAATTGTTACCGGTGATGCGTATGTGGACCACCCCAGTTTCGGCATGGCGTTAGTCGGCCGCTTGCTGGAAGCGCAAGGTTTCCGGGTAGGCATTATCGCACAGCCGGACTGGCACAGCGCGGAACCCTTCAAACAACTGGGCAAACCCAATCTGTTTTTTGGCATCACCGCCGGCAACATGGATTCCATGGTAAACCGTTATACCGCCGACCGCAAAATCCGCAGTGATGACGCGTATACCGCGGGCGGTGTTGCCGGCAAACGCCCGGACCGCTCGGTGCTGGTTTATGCGCAACGGGCGCGGGAAGCGTATAAAGATGTGCCGGTCATTATCGGCGGCATCGAAGCCAGCTTACGCCGTATCGCCCATTACGATTACTGGTCCGACAAAGTGCGGCGTTCGATTCTGCCGGACAGCAAAGCGGACCTGCTGGTGTACGGCAATGCGGAACGGCAGATTGTGGAGATTGCCCACCGGCTGGCGGCGGGTGAACCCATAAGCAACATCACGGATCTGCGCGGCACGGCGTTTATGCGGGATGCAATCCCCGAAGGTTGGGAGCTGATCGATTCCACGGAGGTTGACGCGCCTGGCCCGGTGCATCCGCATCCCGATCCATACGCCATGCAAGCACAAACCGCATCGATACCAGCGGCGGAAATAGACACAACAAGCACCGTGGTGCCCTTTGTTAGAAAACGCAAGCTGGATCGTTCACATACGGTGATTCGCCTGCCCTCCTATGAGCAAGTGAAACGCGACGATGTGCTGTATGCCCACGCCTCGCGCATCCTGCACATGGAATCCAACCCCGGCAACGCACGCGCGCTGGTGCAACGGCATGGCGACCGCGATATCTGGATCAACCCGCCGCCCATTCCTCTTACTACCAAGGAAATGGACGCCGTTTACGAGTTGCCTTACACCCGGCAACCACACCCGGCTTATCATAATGCACGCATCCCCGCATACGAGATGATCCGTTTTTCCATTACCATTATGCGCGGTTGTTTTGGTGGCTGCACCTTTTGCTCCATCACCGAACATGAAGGGCGCATTATTCAAAACCGCTCCGAAGACTCGGTGATTCATGAAATCGAAACCATCCGCGACACGGTCCCCGGTTTCACCGGTATCATTTCCGATTTGGGCGGACCTACCGCCAACATGTACCGGCTGGCCTGCAAAAGCCCGGACATCGAAAGCGCCTGCCGCAAGCTGTCGTGCGTCTATCCGGGTATTTGCCCGAATCTCAATACCAATCACCAACCCTTGATTAAACTCTATCAACGCGCGCGCAAGCTGCCGGGTATTAAAAAGATATTGATTGCCTCGGGCTTGCGCTATGACCTCGCGATCCAATCGCCGCAATACGTCAAGGAACTGGTCACGCATCACGTCGGCGGCTATCTGAAAATCGCGCCGGAACATGTCCAGCCGAATGTGCTCAGCAAAATGATGAAGCCCGGCATCGGCGCCTATGACAAATTCAAACAATTATTTGATAAGTACTCGCAAGAGGCCGGCAAGGAGCAGTATTTAATTCCCTATTTCATTGCCGCCCATCCCGGCACCACCGATGAAGATATGCTGGAACTGGCGTTGTGGTTGAAACAAAACGGTTTTCGCGCCGACCAGGTGCAGGCGTTTTTACCCGCGCCCATGGCCACCGCCACCGCCATGTATCACACGGGAAAAAATCCGTTGCGCAAAGTGACCCGCGACAGCGAACAGGTGGTCATTCCCAAGGGACTCAAAGTGCGGCGTTTGCACAAAGCGTTTCTGCGGTATCATGACCCGGAAAACTGGCCATTGTTACGCGAGGCGTTAAAACGCATGGGCCGGGAAGATTTGATTGGCAACGGGAAAAAACACCTGATACCGCACTGGCAACCGGAAGGCACCGGCAATAAATTCAAAACGGAAAGCCCAAAAACCAATAACCTGGGTAAATTTACCACTCAGCACGTGCGCTCTGGCATGCCGCAAAGCATTTCCGCAAAAAAGACGGCGTCCAAAAAATCGGTCAAACCGGCCAAATCCAAACGCCAACGCAAGCCGGGCAGCCCGGTGGGCCAGGGCAAAAGGCGTTAATTTTTCACAACCACTAAAAATTATTTACGAAAGGTTTAGGTTTTTTTGATGCAGGTCAATCAAAAAACTTTTGCGGCATTCTACTCTTTTAATGTAAAAACAGTTTTGTTGTGTGAAACCGTTTTCATTCACGGTAAATAACAGTTGTATGGAATGTTTGGAAAGTTTTAGATCTAAAAAATAGAGGATCTCAAGTCTGGACAAATTTTTAAAAAACGGGCTATTTATAGCAGCGATCAATACGTTAAGCATATTTTAAGAACAAAAGCGCATTGATACACTAAACTTACAACATCAATAAATTAGTCTAACATGAATAAATGAGCCGTAATGAGCAGCACAAATCATACCCATAAATGCAGGCTATCCACCAGGAGGGGTATCCCATGAACAAAAAGCAAATAATTTCTGCCGGTTTCGCACTGTTGTTGATCACGGCAGGCACACCAGCGGTTATGGCGGACGCGCCCAAGGGCATTGACGCACCCGACCCCCATTCGGTGGAAGTAAAAGGCAAAATAAGCCTGTATCGCGTGCAAATCGAAGGCATGAAACTGGGCGAAGGGAAAAACCAAACAGATGCCGAGCTGTTTGTTACGCTGGATTCCAATCCCAAAATGGTCTACACGTTGGAGTTAAAGGATAAATCACCTGCCGCTAACAAAGTGATAGCTGATACCTTGCGAGACGCCTATGTCAACAAACTGCCCGTCACCCTGTATCACCAGATGAGCACCCAGAAGGAAAACAATTTTAAAATCCTGATGGTACAGCTCAACTAAAACAAATATTAAGCAATCGGCAACAAGAAGGGGGTGTGACTTTCAATAAGCACAACCCCTTTTTACGTGGTCATTGGACCTTGGTGATTTTACCAAGGTGATTTTACAAAGATGACTTTACAAAAAGTCCTGTTTAGCAGTCAGCCCCAGTCTTCCACACCGTTCAAATAGTTCAATACCCGCTGCATACCTTCCAATCCTTCGTTCAACATGATTTCCAAAGGGGTATGGTTCACGAAATAATGGGAGGGCGTTGTCATCCAGTAGTTGGCGGCTGTCGCGTTGTGCGGGAAAAGACTGTCAACGGCGTTCTGAATGGATAGCAGATAATTGGCGCGCATCAGCGAATCATAATCTTCAGGATACGGCGCTCCGGATGCAAATTTGTTTAACATGCGGAACCTTGTTTCTTCCGGCAATCCCAACAAATTAATCCGCTGCCCCGTTGTGAGGCCCCAATTTCTCAGTACCGCCATGAGCGTGCGGGCAAGATCGATGCGGCGCTCCAGATCCATACTTGGTTCCATACTCGGTTGTGCTGTCATGAGTAATAGTTAAAGCAGTTTATGAATGAATTAATAATAGTGTAATTTAAGTAGTTTACCACCGGGATAATAGGATTCCCGCCCAAGTCCACTGCCACTTAACGCCCACTCACTAGCGCCTAACTACCGCTTAACTACGGCTTAACTACGACTTAACTATCACTTTAGTGCCGGCCGAGCTTGCCCAGTTCCGCGAGCAAATCCAGCACCAGTTGTTGACCGCTGGGGTCCATTCCCTTAGTGAGTTTATCCGGGTCGCGTTCGCCATCGATCAGTTTGCGCAAGATGCCGCCCAGCCGTGCCATATCACCGCCTACGCGCAGCATTTGCTCCGCCATATCGGCAACCAGATGCAGCGCCTTGGCATCACCACGGCTAGCGGCATGAATCATCGATGCCAGGCCCGGCGCCGCCAGCGCCGCATCGCCCTGATAGTTTGGGTCCGGTAGTGCCGCGGGATTTTGAATTCCTTGCAGTATGCAGCGTACGATAACCGTATCTTCGTCATCCAGCCCCAGCAGCAGAGTTTCATCACGCGCACCGGCGAGAATGCGGCGAATTCTTTCAACAAGGGATTGCCAGCCACTGGTAACCGCCTGATCGAGCATCGGCAGTAATTGCGCCCGGGCATCGGCGTTTTGACAGGCTTCGACAACAAGATGAATTAATTGCGCATGTGCCTGGCGGATCTGTTGTTCGCGTTCAGGTAACTGCGGCATCGTTTATTTTAGCTCCATCCGAAATACTTTAACGCAAAGGCGCCAAGACGCAAAGAATGCTATAAATTAATATTCACACAGCCGTGCCAGTGGAGATATGCGAGCGGCATGTGGTGTTGGGAGTTCATTGTCCCATTAAATTTTATGCCCTTCTTATTCAGGCATGGGCGCCAGCGCCGTGCGAGGTGTAGCGCTGAAGACAGGTTGCGCGATTCCCTTGTCCAGTATCACACGCATGGGCGAGTCCGTCACCGCCCATTGACCTTTCACAATATTATCAGGGGCGTCGCCTGTAAAGACGAGGTAACTATATTTCGCATAATGCGGCAGTTTGCGCGCAAAACCCGGTATCGCCGTAGTGTTATCGCAACTTAACCAAAACAGCGTTTTGTGCGAGTTTTGCGGATGCCGGGCGGAAAACAATAGCGCGTGTTGATCTTTATTGTAGCGCTGTTGACTTACTATAACGTCGTCATCCGCAACTACTACCTCGTAGTTTTCCAAACTGGAAATCACGGTTTCCCTAAAGCGGTTCTCCCATCCCACGATCCAGATCGAACGGTCGCTTGGCAGCGCGGTTAACTGATTATCGCTGATTATTTCCAAATCCGGCAAATGTTGTTTTTGCCATTGCTCCGCCAGTTTCCGGTATGCCTGCAATCGTTGCGTATCCTCACCTGCCGGTAATACCAGCAGCGGTTTGTCATCACCGAATCCCTGCGAAATCGCCGGAGGAATTTCCCCGCTGTCCAGGCGGCGAAACACATCGAACGCCGGATCAACATCCATGGCAATAGGCTTCTGATCGACCGTGATGGAAACTTTCTGGTTCTTGCCATTTACAGCGACGGTTGTTTGATAAGGTTCTTGCCGGTCCTTTAAATAGACCACGATAGGCACATCCAATTGATACGCCGCTTCCGGTTGCCGTTGTTGCAACAGGAAATTGATTTTATAGGTCTTACCCTTTTCCTCCACGCTGACCCCATTAATGGTTAAATAGGGCGCGCCGGCTTGCTGTACCCATTGCCGAAAAAAAGCCTTCAGATTACTGCCGGCGATACTCGAGAATTCCCGCTCCACATCCGCAAACGAGGCAACACTAAAGCGGCGTTTTTGGTACAGCGCCTGTAATGCTTGTTTGAATTTTTCATCACCCATGCGCAGCCGCAGCATGTGAAACAGCATCAAGGTTTTCCCGTAACCGACCGCTTCGGTGGCCGAACTGTGGCGCGACGTAAATTCTGTTAGAGGAAAGTCGCGGCTTTCATTGACGAAATCGCTATACTTTTGCAACACACCGCGCCGGTATTCCGCGCCTTGTCCGCGCTGCTCCTGCAGTAAATGATCCGCCAGATACGCCGTCAGTCCTTCCGCCCAGTTGCCACTCGCGTAGTCGACAAATACGCCGTTACCCCAATAATTATGCAATATTTCGTGCGGATAGGATGAATAAATAATGAAGGGCAGCCGGATGACCCGCGAACCCAGCAAGGTGAAGGATGGCATGCCAAAACCCGTCTCCCAGAAATTTTCCACCAGGGCAAACTTTTTATACGGGTACGGGCCGATGAGATTGTTGTACAGCTTAATGTATTGCCCGGTCGCCTTGAGGTATTTTTCCGCCAACGCATCATCCTTGGCGCGCAACATAACCATGGCCGTGATTCCGCCGGTTGCTTGTTGATACTCGTGATAGCGCGACGCCACAACATAAATGTCATCTTGCGGTTGCGGCTCCACCCACTGCAGCATACGGTATTGATTAGCGGAGACATCCTGGCGCAACTCGCCTTGCGATACGGCGCCCCAGCCTTTCGGCAGCCGCACCTGCAATTCAAAGCTTACCAGTTCATCCTCGCTGAATACCGGATACCATGCCGTGGAATGCGCCAGGAAAACGCCGTCCGCTGAAATCACGCCGGGTGTTTCATTACGGTCGTTCAAGACATGATAAATTTTACCTTTGTACTTCAGTTGCAAATCCGTCATTTTGTCCGCGAGCGTGACACGGTACAGGCTTAGTGGTACAGCGGATGTTGCCTGCACTTTCTGCCAGGCAGGATCAGCGGCGCTAATTTTTTGGACCTTGACTTGCGAGGACTGCACCTGCAACCCGCTATGCAAGAAAAACCGGATTTCCCCGCCGGCTGTTGCGCGCTCCGGCAAAGTAATCCGGGTAGTCACTTGGAGTTCCGACTTTTCCGGATTCAGGGTTAGCGTCATCGCATGATGAACCACAGCGGCCGCGCTGCTTGCGCTGGTGTAAACAAAAAGGACACTGCAAAAAGCAACGGGGATTATCCACGTTTTGCCAAACCATCGATTTTTCATATTCATTCGGTAATCATGCTTTCATGGAAGTCTGTCGCAAGGTGTACCACGCGTTATTTGCCGCTGCGCGCAGTCTTGTATTAGACAATATCAGCTATACGCTGTAAATAAGTATCCGGCGCTGCCGGCGCTTGCCTGAAGAAATGATCTTTGTAAGATGCAAATCGGCGTTGGTGGAAGAACAACAAATACAGCGGGAAGCTACGACCGCCTGGCGGAGTTGCCGGGATTTTTTAGGCGTGCCCTTTTAATTTCGATGTGATCGAAACCAGGTTATGACTGTCAGTTTGAGTTTTCAGGATATATTCGCGCAGCTCTGCGTCCGGTTTGGGCCGGCAAAAATAGTATCCCTGCAAATAGTGCACGCCCATGTCGCGCAAGACATCGGCGGTTTCCTTGTCCTCTACCCCCTCAGCCACCAATGTGAGATTCATGGCCTTACCCATGTTAATAATCGTATTTAACATCAGCCGGCCTTTATGTGTTTTAATGCGTTGCACAAACGACAGGTCAATCTTCAACTCTTTCACCGGCATTTCGTGCAGGCGTGACAGCGAAGAAAACCCGGTGCCAAAGTCATCAACCGAAATCGTAAATCCTAGATCAGACAACTGTTGCAAGGTATGCTGGGCTCTATCCGTATCCAGGGCGCTGGATTCGGTGATCTCAAATTTAATGCGGTGCGGATCAACTTCCAGCTCACCAATCAAATGCATTACGGATGAAACGAACGACCGGGAAAACAACTGCCGGTGCGAGATGTTTACCGCCAGTTGCATCTGGTCCTGCCAGGGACATGCCGCAAAATGCGTTACCGCTTCGAGAAGGATCTGGTTACCCATTTCTTCGATTAATCCCAGATTTTCCGCCAAAGGTATAAACAGCCCGGGACTGATCCAGCCACTCTTTTTGTCATACCAGCGCGCCAACGCTTCGACGCAGACCGGCTGGTGGGTCACAGCATCCACAATGGGTTGAAAATGCACTTGCAATAACTGGGTTTTTAACGCCGCGGTAAATCGCATCGTCAACTCGCTGTCAACAAAACCTTTGCCGCTTTCCTGCATTTCGCTGAAGATCTGATAATTATTGCGTCCCTGCGCCTTGGAATGGAATAGCGCCTTGTCCGCCTGCATAAACAGCTTTTCGGTAGTATCCGCGTCGTCAGGATATGCCGCAATACCGATGCTCAAGGTTGTATTTAAATTTTGGCTTGACTCCAACCGGTCATTAACGCTCTTCATCAGTTTTTCCGCGACCGCACGCGCGTCCGCCGAATACTGCAGGTCCGGCAACAACACAACGAACTCGTCACCACCCCATCGGGCCAGCGTATCATAGGGCCGCATTTTTTCCTGCAAAGCGCGGCTGACCTCGATAAGTAACTGGTCACCGGCTTTGTGTCCCTGGATATCATTTATTTGTTTGAAATTATCCAGATCAATAAACAGCATGGCGACTTTATTATTATTGCGTTTCGCCTGGACAATGGCCTGTGCCACACGATCTTCCAGCAAAACACGGTTGGGTAACTTGGTTAAGCCGTCCTGTAAGGCGAGATCACGAATTTCATCCATCTCACTGCGAAACCCGGCACGCTTAAGAATTTTTTCCAGCAAACAAAAACGCGTCAAACCGGACTGGAACAGATTGGCTCCTATAAAGACCAGAAACGACCACCAGAATATTTTCAAATCCGGCCGTGTTATCGCCACCGCGGCAAGGATAACCAGAAGCGCACCAGCGATGGTGCGAATGGTGGGTTCTATATAAGGTTTTTCTTTCACTCATCCAATCCAGTGCGTTCAGACATGGTGATCGCCAGGTAAACGCGGGCTTATCCTCATTTATCGTCTGGATGGGTAAAAACCCGAAGTAATTTGCCTTTAAAATCGTAACTCTGTTTCCGAATCGCGTTCGACGCTGGTATGGAAGAGGATTTTAAGAGGAAAAATCAACGACTTGTTCGAGATTGCGATTGCTTGCCATATAACGCCATGACGGCATTGTAAAAAAACAGCCATATCCAGTTGTGTTATGACTGCCATGAAAATACCCCCGCTTTGGCAAATGCATTACCACCGCGTTCGCCCGGCGCCGTCATCGCTTTGTTTCTAAGGCGGGCAAACGGTTCAACAACAACCCGTCACAACCAATCCGGTCCCGGTATTTGCAGCGAATAGCCACCGTTGCGGCAACCGCTTAAACAGACTATTGATTGGTTATTAGCGCTTGTACTGTCAGAGTTTTTATCGAATAGCCATGTGGCGTGGGATTTTCGCTCCACCATTCAATGACCAACTGATTTACTATGTTTTTAAGAAGCCACTCGCCGAATATAATGGAACGCAGTAATAAAAACCCATCGCCAACGGAGAGTCACTCTTGGTTTGAGTTACTGCACAAACCAAGCAGCCAATGGCCGGGTTACTGAAAAAGTTGCCGAATCTTAGACAATTTGTTGCTATCCTGCGGCGCGCAATAGTTATTGGTAATTTAACAACCGCACATTTATCTCGAGCAGAGATAACGTTAAAAAAGTTTCTTAACATACTGATATTTATTTGGTAATTTAGATTCGCAACCCTTCGCCAGATGATCCAGTCAATAAAACCTTCATTTGGTCGTTAATACAAGGGATATAGCCCAGTTTTAAGCTTAAGGCCCCTAAAAAAACCATCGAAATTGTAATTAGTTAAGGATTGAGTCATTGAGTTCAACCACTATCTTTGACAGAAAAACGCTGGCATGGATTAAGGAAGGCGTCGATGAAACCCTGAAAAGCGTTCATCACGCGCCAGACGCATTTCTGCAGAATGTCGATGATACTTCCCCAATCGAAGCCTGCATCGAACCACTGCATCGCGTGAGAGGCGCGGTGGAAATGGTGGGTATCCAGGGCGCCGCCATGGTCGCCCTGGAAATGGAAAATCTGGCTCGCGCCGTGGTGGAAAAGCGGGTCAAGCAAAAAACCGATGCCGCGGCCGTGCTCGCCTCGGGCATGCTGCAACTTTCCGGTTATCTTGAAAGCCTCTATCATGGTCAACCCGATATTCCGCTGATATTACTGCCGCTGATGAATGACCTGCGGGCCTGCCAGGACATGGAACTGCTCACGGAAGGCGAATTCTTTTCTCCCGACCTGTCGGTTACCGCGCCCTATGAAGCCGAAGGCGACTGTATTGTTCAGGGTGATCTGCCAAAAGTTGCGAAAAAACTGCGCCCCGGTTACCTGGCAGGCTTGCTGGGCTTTATCAAAGAGGAACAGATACCGGAAAGCCTGGAAAATCTGATTTTAGTGCTGGATAACCTGAAAATCGCCAGCACCACCGACAAAGCGAAACAGTTCTGGTGGATTGCGCTAGGCGTCGTGGAGTCGCTTTACGAACAGGGACTGGAACCCAGCGTCGCCATTAAAATCATTCTCGGCCGCGTTGACCGCCAAATCCAGCGGGTCACTGAGCACGGCGAACAAATATTAATAGATGACCCGCCCAATAAAATCATCAAAAACCTTTTGTACTACATCGCACAATCCCAAACTTATAACGACCATGTCGTGCAATTAAAAAAAGCTTTCGGCCTGGATTATCCCGATGATAATGCGGTGAAGAAAGCCAGGGAAAGTTTGTATGGCTTTAACGTCAATCTAATGGGCAGTATTTCCATTCAGGTAAAAGAAGAATTAACGTCGATCAAGGATGCGTTGGATATCACCATGCATGCCAATGCCGGTTCGACCGAAGGGCTGGATAGAATACTCGCCAGGTTTTCCACTATTGCCGACGCATTGGGCATGTTAGGCATGAATAAACCGAAAGAATTAATCAGTGAACAAAGGCAGTTTCTGGAACCCAAAATCCGCGACGGCGCCACATTAAGTGAAAATGACTTGATGGGAATCGCCGCCGCCTTGCTACATGTCGAATCCTCATTGTCTGACCTTGGTTCGGCATTAGACAATGACGGCAATAACAGTTTTCTGCCGCCGGCGGAATACGAAAATCTGTTAAAACTCGTTGCGAAGGAAACGCTGAATGACATGCGGATCGTCAAAGAAAAAATTCACGAATTCTCCGAGGATCGTTCCAAAAGAGACCAGCTGGAGTGCATTCCGCAACTACTCACCAATATAACCGGCGCTTTATACATGTTGCAGTTTAACGAGGAAGCCAACCTGGCTCAGGCGATCAATAACTACATTAAATTCGATATGGTGGAAAAAAACACCGAGATCAGCAATTTAAGCCTGGATTTGCTGGCGGACGCCATTACCGGTCTGGAAAATTTTTATCAAGCCATTCTTGAAGAAAGTGTAACGCCGGAAATCGGATTGGCCGTGGCCAGGGAAAGCATCAACAAATTGGGTTATGCGCCAAGCGACTCCCGGTCTTTTCAGGACTTCAGCAATCTTCCCACAGTTGACGACGTGGTGTTTGCCGGTAATTGATTTTTCAACCCGGGTTCTTTGCCGCCGGGACAGTCTAACCGACTATGTAAAGAGCAAGGAACCAAGCTTAAATCTTACCTTTACCCGAATGGCACTTACTTAACGCAATTTTTTGGATTTTCGTCATTCCGGCGTCTCTTTTAAAGCATGCCCCGGCATGGTGTAAGCCGGGGCCGGAATCCATGAAACTGCCACTATTGTAGATTTTGGATCCCGGCTTCGGCTTTGGCATCCTGCGTCACTCTACCGGGTACATCCATGTACCCGTTCGCCGGGAAGACGGCGGTTCTGAGCTTAAGTAAGTGCCATTCACTTTTACCCTACTCTCACCGCTAGTTCTCCAACCGCTATATTACTACTTACTACCGAAGTTGGTAGTAAATTGTAATGGCGATCAGTCCAAATAATATAACTCCTACCAGCGAAGAAAGGCCGCTGGATTTTCGGGAGGTTTTGTTTCTTTCCCTCCCCAGTGTTATCAGATGCTGGACAACCTCTTCAGAAGTCATAAATGGCTGCTTGGACTTCAAGTTTGGCGGCGCACTGGATTTACGCGTTGATGAAGCCCGGGATTTGTTATTAGCCGTTGTTTTCTGACTGGGCAATGCGGGCTGGCGTTGTTGGCTAGACGCCTGCGCGGCAACCGATGCCGTGAATGTATTATTTTTTTCTTTTCGCTGCGGCTCAACTTGGGCTGATTCTGTTGGAGTGGCGAACAGCGGTTCAGAATAGCGGCGGGTATCAATATACGGGTTTTCCTTTTTAACATCCCGATTGATTCCTAGCGCTGGTGTACTTAAACCACCTGATTCGACCCGGGCCGCAAATTTATCAAAGTTGATATCAATATCAAGCGGACGTTGTTTGGCGGAATCCGCGTTGTTGTTAACAACAACGCGGATGCCGTGTTCCGCCGCATTAAAAACCGAACGTTCTTGAGCCGTGTTGGGCGTGATGTCACCGCGAGTAATGGCGTTGGGAAAAACGTCTGTTAAGGTTGACGTTAGCCGAGCGCTTGATGCGCCAGCGCCGGCATTCGAAGCACCGGCATGCGTATCCCTTGATACTGCATTTTGTTCCACAGAGGATCCATAACCTGCATGAAAAACAATTTCATGTTTGCCAATGGAGATAACATCATCCGCTTGCAAAACGTGAAATACAACGGGCGCGCCATTAACGCGCACACCGTTCGTGCTGCCAAGGTCTTCAATATAACTTTCATGAGGTGTCGTCACGATTTTCGCATGATGGCTGCTGACGGTGGAATCGTTCAACTGGATATTGTTATCCTTTGCACGCCCAATCGTGATCGAACCAGTAAATAATTCGATTTCCCTCACGTTGGAACCGTCCCTGTTGATAAGCAATTTACCCATAACGATCAATCCTTGGTTTTAGCTTCCCGCAACAAGAGATCACGTCGCACTGACTTGTTTTTATTAACAGTGATCATTAACGAAAGCGGTGGCCGAGTTTACTGTTGATACTACGTAGTAACTATCTCTACTTTGTTACTTTAGTTTATGTTTATGAACAATCCCGCACGGGAAGCGAAGGCGTCTGGCAAGACACGCCGTAAATGCATACATGCGGCGGCATGGCCCAGGCCAGCTTCTCGACCCGTTCCGGGTCTCACCTTCTCCCTGCCGCCAACGGGGTCTTGCCAGACACCTCCGCCTCCCGCGCTGTGCATACGGCCATTTAAAGTAACAAAGTAGAACTATTCTTTCCCTCATATTCCAAACCGGGTACAGCGTTTCCCACTTTATAATCCGGTGCTGTCCTATTCTGACTGGACGAAAAAACATCACAGGAAAAACATCACAGAAAGTGTTATAACTTTCGTACGGTATGGGCCGATTTTAGCTCTACCCTGAACAATAATTCCACTCAAAACCGCCGATTCGCCACACCGGGCGACACCCCGATGGGGTAAGCGTCAGCAATAATGATCAAATTATGCCTGCTGTAATTGATACTTTTTACTGCCTACCGACCGCTGAAGATTCAATCACTTAGCTGTTAATCGGGCATCCCAAACACTGGCTTACTCCTGTCTACACCAGCGACGGTTTTTTCTTGCTCACACGTTTCCACTTTTAAAGAATCCTTGGTTTCACGAATAGCGCCAGACAGCTGAGTTTAGCCTGCATCACAAGGCTCCATTATTTGAGGATACCACCATGGCAACAACGCAGAAACTCATACCCGAAATCGCCGCCCTTTGCGTGCTGTGCAGTGTGCTGAGTTTACTCGTTGCATCGCCGGCATTGGCCAATCCCCTGTCGTCAAAGGCAACTGCCAACAATCCGGTCAATCGCGCTGCATTCAACAGAAAATTCGTAACGCAAGAAAGCGCTAAATGGCGGGACCCATTCAGAGGCAAAAAACTCGAAGTGCAACGCAACAATTCGGGCAAGCCCGAAAACAATCATAATTTCGAAGAATCACGGCATAACAGCCAGGCCCAGCGTGCAACGGAAAAACGCCAAACCTGGCCACAACAAATCAGGCAACAGGAAACCAGACAAAATGAACACCGGCGGCAATCCGCTTATGGCGAGCGTAAAATCAATGACGCGCCACAACACGAGCGGCGTGATCATAAAAACCCATCCGGGCGTTCCAGCAAATCAAAGGAATACAAGGACAAACCACCACGCCGGCATGATACTAACAAACCCGAGGAACCACGCCGCGGGACCCCAACACAGAACAAACACAAGGATCGCAACGACGATTCACGTTCCCCTCAACACGGCCCTCAACACAGCGCTCAACACAGTAAAGAGCGGGCTTTTGTAAAACATGATCCGCAACACACACCGGGACACCGTCCTAACTACCGCTTATATAAAAGGCATAAGCATATTTACTACCGTACGCCCTGGTATCACACGCGCTATTTCGCCCCTATTCACCACCACTATCACCCGATTGGCTACCATGTGCATATGCCGCCACAATCGTTTGTCAGAATTGTCGTGGGTGGCTATCCATATTTTTATTATGGCGGCGTGTACTATCGGTCCTTCAATAGTGGCTATGTGGTGGTTAGCGCGCCCGTCGGCGCATTTATTCAAACATTACCGGTCGGCTTTATCGCGTTTTCGCTCGGCCTCTCCACATATTACTTTGTTAACGATACGTACTACGTCTGGGATGAGCCCCGCCAGTCGTATTTAGTCGTGGAAAAACCGGAAGGCGCCGAAAACGCCATGGCGGAAACCACCGCCGGCCGGTTGTTTATTTATCCCAATGAAGGACAAACTGAAGAACAACAAGCCAAAGATCGTTACGATTGTCACGTCTGGGCTGTCACTGAATCACGGGTCGACCCTACGCTTGACGATGAAACCTATTCCAATGAACAAATACTGAAATACCAACGGGCCATGACTGCCTGCCTGGAAGGACGCGGCTATACCGTCAAGTAGTAAGTTAAAACGACTTGCTTCTCCCTGCCTCTCGTTTATCAAACGCCGGAGTTTGTATGACGACGTGGCAGGTGTACCTATAAATTCCGCTATTACCGGCCTACTTTCAAATACCTTCACTAAACAGATTAATTGGCTCAGGGCAGGAAAATATATTTCATTTGACCCAAGCTGTTTTTGTGTAAGAATATATTTATTAAGGCATGCTGCCAATTGACGATATATGCTGTTGTTTGTAAAACCATGGGTAAAAACACGGGCGCTCCGTGCCATAACTCACTTTGCGCAGAGACACTTTACGTAGAAACACTTTACGTAGAAACACTTTACGTAGAAACAATAATATCGTAATTATCTAGCTTGCCTTGCAGCTGTTCAACCGCCGGTTCCAATACATACTTGAAACTCAACCTGTCAAATAGTCTAAAGAGCCGCTACATCTTGTTTGCGGGCCTTTTAGCAGTTCTAATTATAATCGTAGCGTTTTTAGGATATAGAAACGTCAGAATAATCACCAAGGAAACCACGGCCAACATAGAAACACGCCGCCAACTCCTCGACCAGGTCAGCCAAATTCGTATCAGCGTATTTGACGGTTATAAATCCCTGGACGCCTTTTTGCTGGATCCCACACGTAAAGACACGAAACAACGCATACACAATTTATTGCATAACGCCATCAATCTCAGCAAATCACTGTTATCCTACGGCTGGATCACTGACCATGAGCTTACACTGACGGTTAAGAACCTGATCAGTTCTTTTGAATTACTCGATGGCGAAGTTGAAGAGCTGATGCAGGTACGTATCGACCCTAACCGCCAGTATCCGTCGCTTGAATTAGGCAACAATGTCATGCAGCCTAATCGCAACAATTTGAATAACGCCATTGCTTTGATACTGGACGATCCCATTATTAGGGACAAACTTACAGCAAAGCCTGAACTTTACAGTATCTTTGTTGATTTGCGTCACCTCTGGACTCAAACGCTATCGAATTTTCGCTTGTACCTGGCCAACCGAGTCGGCTCATTTGATGAGGCCTCATTACCCCTTCAGGAAGATTCCATTGAAACCATGTACGAGCAGTTAGAGGTCTATTTTCAGCAGCTCGCTAAATATGATAAGGACGGCAAACTTTCCTTTGAAGTCAGTGCCGCCTTGGAGGACATAATCAGCAGCGCACGTGGCTGGCATCAAGGTTACTTGGGTGTTAAAAATATCCACCGTTCCGACGCCTGGCGCGCCGATACCAAATTTATCAAGGACATTATACAGCCCCGGCTGACAGAAATTGACAATTCGCTGGCGACCCTGGACAAGGCGATCGAATCGTCCGGAAACCGTGACGTGCAGGCCTTAAGCCAGGTAGCCCGGCTGCAGACTACAATGTTGCAAATAATCGCGGGATTTGGCTTGGCGTTTATCATTCTTACCATTCTCTCCTTGCAACGGCTGGTATTCCGCCCCATTGACTCCGTGGCACGCGCACTGAAAGCGGAAGCATTTGGCAAAAGTGGTATTCTGCTGCCCGCGGTACGCACCCGGGAAACCCAAAACCTTATTGACGCTTTTTCCGAAATGCGTAAGCAAGTCCACACCCGTCAGGCCGACCTGGAGCACCAGGCGTTGCATGACGCGTTAACAGACCTTCCCAATCGCACCCTGCTGCATGACCGGATGGAACAGGCGATAAACGTTGCCAGACGCGACCACAAGAATCTGACTTTGATAATGATTGACCTGGACCGGTTCAAGGAAATCAACGACACCCTTGGCCATCATATCGGTGACAATGTACTGAAAGAAGTAGGCCAACGCCTGTTGAACACCTTGCGTCAGGCCGACACCGTTGCGCGGCTCGGTGGAGATGAATACGCCATATTGTTGCCGGATACCAACATTGCAACGGCTTTGGCTATTACAAAAAAAATCACCGCGGCGCTTGATAATGTTTTTGTAATTGATGAACTCAATTTGTTTATTAAGGCCAGTATCGGCCTGGCGGAGTACCCCGCCCACGGCAAAGATGCGGCCACTTTGATCCAGCACGCCGATGTCGCGATGTATGTTGCCAAACGAAGCCAACTGGGTTTCGCCGTGTACAATCCAAGGGATGATGATTACAGTATCGGACGCCTGGCCTTGATCAGTGATTTACGTGACGCGCTGGAACAAAAACGGCTTAAACTGTACTATCAACCTAAAATCTCCCTCAAGAACGAAAGTGTTATTGGTGTTGAAGCCCTATTACGTTGGGAACACCCAAAATACGGCGCTATTCCCCCGGATCAAATAATCACTCTCGCCGAACAAACCGGCATGATTGACGATGTAACAAAATGGGTGATGCAGGAGGCTATGCAACAGATTAGTAACTGGCAACAGCAAAATATGCTGATCAATGTCTCCATTAACCTTTCCATGTACAATCTGCGAAACCCTGATCTGATTGCATTTATCAAAACGCTGTTAATTGATTTTCCCGTACAGCCGGAATCCATCACCCTGGAAATAACCGAAAGCGCCATGATGGCCAATCCCAAACGTTCCCTTAAGACCCTGGCCGAAATTAGCAACATGAAAATCCGGCTATCCATAGACGATTTCGGCACCGGCTTTTCCTCGCTGGCCTACCTTAAAAAATTGCCGGTAAACGAATTAAAAATCGATAAGTCCTTCGTAATGGATATCATTCAGGACGAAAATGATTTCGCTATTGTCAAATCCACGATTGACCTTGCGCACAATCTCGGCATCGAGGTTATCGCGGAAGGCGTCGAACATCAGGAAGTCTATGACGCACTAAAGAATATGAATTGCGACGCTGCTCAGGGATTTCTTATAAGTTTTCCGTTGGATGCGAAACAACTGGTGGAGTTCATGAATTCCGCACAACCAATCCTGGCAAAAAAAACCATTTAACACTCGCCGATGGATAGGCGGGCAAAATCGCGTATCTATTTCCAAACGGCAGCAGTTGTTTTTTATTTCTATTATTGACTAAACCAGGAAGCTTGTTAACATGTTGACAATGTACATTTCTCTGAAACCGTAGCTAGCCGGAGTCACCCAATGGAAATCGAAGGACCTTTAAATATTACTGTGCAGGAGGACGAAACCTCGTTGAATCGCGAGCTGCATATCTCATTCAGACCCGCGTTTGCGCAGGAAAAACTTTTTGAGCGTACCGAGGCATTTCGAAACTACATCGACAATTTAAAGCATAGTCTTCAAAAATTAGGGCATGCTGACCCGAATCGAATGGGAATTAACACCATTCTGGAAATCTGCGAAAACCTGCAGGAATATATCGAAACAGATGAGATCGACCTGCACGAAACGATCATCATTGAAATCAGCCCTTCCATCAATATTACCAACCTTATTACCGGTACAACGTCAATTAATTAGTGTTCTCCCGATTGCCACGCACCTCGCACTTTCCCAGCCTGTCCTGCTCTGCGCCGGTAACGCTCCACCGGGCGCGTCACCCGCACAGTAACGGTAATTACCATGGCCTTGTGCAATCCGACAACTGGCCCGAACAGTGTGAAGACCAAAGGCAGCCGCAGGCACTACAACTCAAACGCATAACAATGTTCCCGGTTTTATCCTGTATTTGATCTCCTGATAAATTGGCGGTTTTTACCCGAGCTGCTAATATAATGTTGAGTGAGTCACATTTCTCGAATATATCTGTATTTTATAAATCGACAGCATTGATGATATGAATTTCACCAACAAATTTACATTATATTTTGGCAACTTGCTAAAATCAGGCTGGCGGGAGGCGATTATTTCATCTAAATTTTAAGATATGTGCGATGTCATACCCTTGTAATATTCAGTTGCACTAATGTGTATTATTTAATGATGTAAAGGTGGTGCGCATGAACAAAGAGCATAGAAGCGACCTGAAAAAAGCTTATGTACTCGATACCAATGTTCTCATACACGATCCCAATTCTCTGCTGAACTTCGACGATAATCACGTTATCATCCCCATTACTGTCCTTGAAGAACTCGACCGGCTGAAAACCAGCAAGCAAGCCTTCGGCGCCGACTGCCGCTCAGCAATTCGCCTGATCGACAGTGTATTGCAAAACGCTTCTCCGGAATTAGTCACCAGCGGTGTTCCCATTCAACGAAAAAGCGGTGAGCGGCCTGTTGGCAAGCTGTCCGTCCTTATGACTAAATACGCCGGTCTTCAAGACAGCAATTGTTTGCCAGATAATACTAGCGACAATCAAATCATCAATTGCTTAAAAGCATATCAAGACGAGAATCCAGGCTTTAGAGTCGTGCTGGTCACCAAGGATATCAACATGCGGCTAAAAGCGCGGGCGTGCGGAATCGCATCCGAAGATTACCATAACGACCAGCTAGTCTCTGATATCAAGCAACTCACTAAAGGTTTTATAAAAATCGAAGGTTCATTCTGGGAACACATTAACGTGGTCGAGAGCAATCAGATCGACGGTCAGACTTACCATAAGATACCCTCCGAGAGCCTGAAATTTGAGATTTATGCCAACCAGTTTATCGTTGATGAAGCGGGATTTGTCGGCCGCGTTCAGCAAGTCGATAAACAGCACGTCACGTTATGGGATCTGCGTAAAGACAGGCTGTTGCAGCAAAAAGTATGGGACCTGGCGCCGCGCAACATCTACCAGGCCTTCGCCCTAAACCTGTTATTGGACCCAAATGTCCATTTGGTGACTTTGACGGGTGCCGCCGGATCGGGAAAAACCATTTTGGCATTGGCGGCGGCTCTGGAAATGACTGTCGAGTACAAGTTATATAACAAAATTATTGTCACCCGCAGCACTCCGCCGCTTGCGGAAGACCATGGCTTTCTACCGGGTACCGAGCAGGAAAAAATGGATCCCTGGCTGGGTGGAATTAGTGACAATCTGGAGGCATTACACCTGCGGGATGAAAAACCCCAGGAAAGCATTGCCTATATCAAATCGAAGGCCAATATCGAACTCAAGGCGTTAAATTATATCCGTGGCCGCAGTTTTCAAAAGAGCCTGATAATTATCGACGAATGCCAGAATTTGACGCCTTATCAAATGAAAGCCATACTCACCCGCGCCGGTGAAGGCAGTAAAGTGATTTGCCTGGGCAATCTCGCACAGATCGATACCCCCTATTTAACACCGACCAGCTCGGGCCTGACTTATATGACCGAGCGGTTCAAAGGCTTTGCCCATGGCGGGAGCATTCAACTTAACGGGGTGCCGCGCTCATTATTGGCGGAATTTGCCGAGTCAAATCTCTAACTCCGGCGGCGCGGCGCTATTGTGCTTAAGCCAAAGTCAGACGGACCCAAATACCGGCGTCAAACCGACACGAAAATTGACTCAGCCGGCGCCGCGAACGCGCGACTAAGTAGTTAACTCTGCAACGAGCGCACATCCGGGATTGGCGGCAGGGACGAGCCTGAATGCGTGTGAAGGCGTGTTAGTACAGGCACATTCAGGTACGTTTCACCCGGCTGCATTCCCGGTCACCCCTGTTCCTTCCTTATCCTAAATTAGATACATCATTTCACAACGCTTCTGCTATGATTCCCCAGCAATACTCTCAGCAGTTAAATCCCCCCAAATACTTAGGAGTTTTACCCATGCAAGCGGTTGTAAACGAAAAAATAATACAGCTCAGTGAAGCCGGTTGGCTGGAAAACCTGGATGAATGGAGTGAGGAGCTGGCGGTAGAGATTGCCAAAAACGAAAAGATTCCTGAATTAACGCAGCAACATTGGGATATCATCAATACCGCGCGTGAATATTTTCTGGAAAATGGTATCGTCGCCGAGCCACGCGCTTTTTCCAAAATCATGAAGAAAAAATATGGCGAGGAACGCAGCGACCAAAAGTATATTTACTCGTTGTTTCCTACCGGATTAATCAAATGCGCGAATAAAGTCGCCGGATTACCGCGGCCCAAAGGATGTAGCTGAGTCTAGTTTTCTCTATTCGCGAGCGTTTTTCCCAACGTTTACAGTAGCCCCTTGCACTATTAATAAGGGGTTTTTGTTTAGCCTGTTTCGGAAATGAAAAAATTCCCGATTGGGACAAACTGAATAAAACCGCCTTAGCAGTGCGTCGCTTCCTTTCCATGCTGATGTTTGATGTCGAAATTGGTAATCAAGCGCAGAAATTCCGGATTTTGGATAATGATATGTTTTCGGGACACTTTCACCACATTCAATTCCTGAAAATGACTAAACTGCCGGCTTACGGTTTCGACCGCCAAACCAAGATAGTTTCCAATGTCTGATCGCGTCATTGGCAAATGAAATTCACTCGCGGAAAATCCACGCTGATGAAAGCGGCAGGCAATATTCAACAGGAACGCCGCGACTCTTTGTTCCGCATTCATTTTACCCATTTGTAACAGCAATTGTTGGTCCGTTAAAAGTTCCTTGCTCATCAGACGATGCACCTGATGCTGCAAAATTTTTACCTGCCCCATGACGTTTTCCAGTTTTGTAAATGGCAGCTCACAAACACTGGTCATTTCCATGGTTTCGGCCGTACTGGAGTAGGCACCGTCACTCACGCCATCCAGACCAACCAATTCGCCCGGGAGATGAAAGCCGATGATTTGTTGTTGCCCTGAACTGGTTGTGGTGTAGGTTTTTAGTGTCCCGCTGCGGACTATGAAAAGGTAATGAAATTTATCGCCGGGCAGATAGAGGCGCTGTCCTTTTTGTAGAGGCCGGGGCTGCTTGATGATTTCTTCAAGCTGTTTCAGCTCCTTTCCCGCCAGCCCAACCGGTAAACAAAGGTTACGTAACCGGCAATCACTACAAAGAACTTTTACTGGATCCATTACTGATATCCTTGTTTATTGACGCAAAGTTATTGGCGCAAAGTGATTGACGCGAAGTGATTGGCACAAAGTGCAAATACGGTGGCAATCATTATTCTCTGTCTGTTCACCCTTAGCAATCAATTAATTTTAATGCGCAATAATCTGGTCACTAAATAACTGCTAAGATTCGTGTGGTTTATTCTGCTGTATTGTAAATAGCGGTAACGCAAATATCTTTATCGTAAAGAACTGTTTTGTGAGTAACTAATAATAGCTCAATGCGCGGTATTGCGAAGTGCATCGTTGGCAATATCCCTAACTTCTCGATCAGAGTCCTTCGCGAGCATTTGTAAATAAGCTAGCGCCTTTTCGTGATGGCTTAACGATAGGAAGTGCGCGATATCCGCTCTTATTTTTGGATTGTGGTGCACCGTCAATTCTCCCAGCCGGTCAACAATATCCCGCAATAATGCACTCCCTTCCAATGCTTCAAATATGGCGCTCACCCCCAATTGCATTCTGATATCCTTGTTTTCATCCGCTACGAGCCCAAGCAGGTTATTAATAAACGCCGGATTATCCCGAACCAACCGGATGGCAAGCGCCAGATCACCCGATTCCAACAAGTGTTTTAAGTAAGCGGCAATGCCGTCCGGGGTGGCCAGTTGCTCAATCCACTTGCGCAATTCCATTTCTCGCTGCACACCGGGAAATACGAATTCACCCAACTTTAACCATGGCACTGACTTTATTCCATAATGCTCAAGCAAGTCCGGCCGGCTTGCGGCGTCAGCTACCTCGAGTTGCCCAATTAACCCGCATTTCTCACCAGGCGGCCGCTAACGATCATGAAAAGATGGAAAAACAAACGGCTATGCATCATAAAGCGAAGACACACTGTTCAGCGCTCCGGCCTATCGCGGTTCAGACTGGTCTTCGCGTCCGTAGGCTTGCTCTTCACTCAAGCCATAGCTACGGCTATGACTTTCGCTCCAGAGCGGCGCCTACGAACACGAATCCTGCGTCTGCTCCCGCGATCCTGGTGAGA
>DATCIR010000268.1:0-2388 GCA_036507695.1 Gammaproteobacteria bacterium | reverse complement strand
CAGGGCGCCGGATAATACTACGTTGGCGCTTGAAGACTCGTCCATCTCGCTCGCTGAAGCCGTGCGCCTGATCAACAAGTACAGCAATAATGTAATGACGCGTCAGGTGTTATTGTCACTGGGGGCGCGGGTGTTCGGCGCGCCCGGAACAACAGAGAAAGGCCTTGCCGCGGTGAAAGCATGGCTAGTGGAACATAAGCTGGATAGTCCCGCATTGCGCCTCGATAATGGTGCCGGGTTGTCCCGTGACGAGCGCATCAGCGCCGCATTACTGGGTCGATTGCTGCTCCATGTTTATCAGCAAGCCTATATGCCGGAGTTTATCGCATCCCTGCCGGTATCCGGTAACGATGGCAGCATGGCGCACCGGTTTACGGATGGGCCGTTAACCGGCCGCGCGCATATCAAAACCGGCTTGCTGGATTTTGTTCAGTCCATGGCGGGTTATGTTATCTCCGCGTCCGGCAAACGTTATGTCGTCGTATTGTTGCACAATGATCCGCGCGCGCACACCAAAGCCGGGGAACAACTACAGGATGAAGTGATTCGTTGGACATATAATTTAGCCTCGTCTTAAGAATCTGTGGGTAGGCCAACACAAAAAAACTTTAACGCAAAGGCGCGACGACGCCAATAATTCAAACGATTACAATCCCTGCGGTGTGCTCTTAATCGCCGCTGTCTATCGTGCAATTGGCAGCCTGAGTTTGTATCCAGCCCGCTAACGCGCCGCCATCCATAACCGGAACCGCAAACCCCATTCCGTCGTGTAACCTATTTCGGTAAAGGCGATATCACCGCGTGGATCGAGAATAAAACTGGTTGGTACGCCACGCACGCCAAACCGATCTGCGATCGCACCCTCTTTGTCCACAATCACGGGAAAGCCAAGTTTATTTTCCTCGAGGAATGCTTTTACGTCCAACTCCGAACCGGAGTTCATTGCAATAGTAATAGTGGTATGGTCTTCGCTGATCGCGGCAATACTGCCTTGCTGTAATTTACAAATCGGGCACCAAGTGGCCCAGAAATAAACTAAAACCGGGTTACCGCGCAGCCTTTGCGGGCTTACCGGCTGGCCATCCAGTAAAACACCCTGAACCGGCGGAGCGGCGCCCGAAACCAGATCGCGTTGCAAATAGATTTTAATGGCCAGGAATACCGTGACAATAAGAACGATTTCCAGGGTGGGTTTTACACCGCGGATTTTCAGGAATTTTTTTAATTTTGCATACATCGGGAGGTTACAGTCGGCTCGTTGTTTCGCGGGATTATAATCTGCTTATTATTTGATATATGTACCTTCATGTCTATTTTGGCATTATGAAAAAGTCAAAGCCGCGAGCGAATTTCGGTATTAAGTTAGATGGGATGTTGGAAAATCATTCAGCATTGAGCGCATCCACAGGCTAGACAAGCGTTAAAGATGCGGTGTCCCAGCCAATAAGTAAACATCCAGAGCGGATAGCCCATAAAAAATTTATCCAGGTTGCCGTTAGCCGGCTTCCTCAGGTAAAAAGCGGAAATGAAACTATACTGATAAAGTAATTGGGGCAGGGGTGTTATGAAATTCGTCTCTGAAGCAGTTGGCACCAATGGCAAACGCATCAAGCCGTGGTATTTCTCTAGCGGAGAAAACGAGAACCTATCTCAAAGTTGGTAAGTTAGCGATTTCGGGGAGTGCATTTCAAAACCGTCGGCGGCAGGGAGAAGGTGAGACCCGGAACGGGTCGAGAAGCTGGCCTGGGCCATGCCGCCGTCGAGCGTACAAGGAGGTATTTACAGCGTGTTTTGAAATGCACTCCCCGGAGTCGGTAACCGGGCTACGGTGGTTTCTTTTACTGAATTGTATTTTTGAGATAGGTTCTAGAACAAAAAGTCAGTCAATCAGTTGATTCATCAATTGTCCATTACACAAAAGGAGCTGTGATTATGAACGCTGTGGAACCCTATAAAACAGGATTGAGCCAAAGCAATGCATACTGGATGGCTAGAATCGCTAAGGCTGTTTATTACAAACGCGCCAATAGCGACACGCCCGATGAAGCGCAGATTCTGCAGGATTTGAAAGCGGAAGATCCGAAGTTTCGTTCGGTTACCGGCGAATCGAAAAACAGTGCGCAAGCGGCGTTAATCGAACACGACGATTATTTTTGCATGGCGTTTCGTGGTACCGATGAAATAGACGACTGGCTCGATAATCTAAACGCCTCTCTGGAGCGTGCGTTATTCGGTGGTTTTCATCGGGGGTTCTGGAATTCATTACATGATGTTTGGACACCCCTGTTCGATATGTATCAAGAACTACGGAGAACCAAGCGCAGGCCCTTATTCCTGACCGGGCATAGCCTGGGTGGCGCAATGGCGACCATCGGCGCGTCAAAGTTG
>DATCIR010000267.1:0-10537 GCA_036507695.1 Gammaproteobacteria bacterium | reverse complement strand
TTGCGGGATTTTATCCTGGGTGCCATCGTCCAACATTATCCGTTAACGCCAGCGCGCAACTTTAATGGTCCCGCGCCGGATTTCCGCGCACCCACCACGGTTGAGATTGATGCCCTTGAAGCGTTCATGCTCTCCATTGGACGCGAGCAGGAACTTAATCTGACTGCGCTGACCTTCAAGGATCCGGAGGTTGAAGCGGGTAAAATCCTGTTTCGTGATGGCATTCCGGCAGGCACCACAGCCTGTAACAACTGCCATAGCAATGCCGGCGCCAATGTCCAGGGGGGCGCCAACCCGGGCAATCGTAACTTTAACACCGGCGTCGAGTTGTTCCTGCAAAATCGCCTTTCAAACACTGCCGTTAACAATGAACCGCGTCCGGTGGATGGCGGATTCGGGACCAATCCTTCCGGCACGTTTGCAACCCTGGAAGCACAACCCGGGTTCATCGACGAAAACTTTGGCAATCAAACTTTTAATACTGTCAGCCTTGTGGAAGCGGCGGACTCCGCGCCTTTTTTCCATAACAACATGATCGATAATCTCGAGGATGCCATCGCCTTTTATAACTCCCCGGAATTTTTCCAAACAAGCGGCAATAGCATCCCGTTTAGCGCGGAGGAAATAACCCGTGTCGCCAACTTTCTGCGCGTGATTAATGCCCTGGATAATATCGAAAACCTGGCGCTACCCGCGGCAAGCCGGGCAGTTGAGGCATTGGCGCTAACTCTCAATCCCGACGACGTTATTCATCGAATCCTGCAAATCGCCATTGCCGATACACGAGATGCCATTGATGTACTAAAAGAAGGTGATATTCATAACAGCGGTGGTTTACCCGTCAATGCCGTTAAACAGCTGGACAAGGCAGTAGAGTCATTCCAGCTAGCCATGAACACCGCCGCCAGCGACACCGCACGCAACATTCAAATTGTAAAAGCCACAACGCATTTGACGAATGCGGCGGCGCTTATGCGTTTTTAACCAGGAGGCTTTTTTAAAGTGATTGGCTGATGCAGTTGGTTTTAGTTACAGTGCAGTGACGCGGAATCCTGGAAACCGGGTACCGGTATATCGAATTCATGCCGGATTGGATCTGTAGTTAAATGGTTTCCCGGATTGCGCTGCATTTTTTTCCAGGTGACCTACTGCGTGCAGTTTTTTGTGACCGCGCTAACGATGCGCTGAGTTAAAGATTGCGCCGCGATAGCGATAACTATGTCGATAACTGTGATGATAATAGCTCAGTGAGTTCGAGATCTATTCGTGTGTGGGGTGCGATCCAGGCGTTATAGTAAAAAATCATCGTCAATAGGGTGATAGATGCTGGCGGCTTCAATCAGCGATTTGGCGGTCAGCGCCGGCACCCCATAGACTTCAGCGCTAACGCTATAGGTGTTTTTGATTTTTTCCAGCAATAGATCGAAATCGCCGTCACCGGAGAGCAATACCACGACATCCACGTTTTTTGCGGCTTCCATCACATCAATGGTAATGCCAACATCCCAATCACCCTTGGCGGAGCCGTCGCTGCGTTGAATGAAGGGCTTAAGCTTCAGGGTGAAGCCGATTTGTTTGAGTATATCCTGGAAATTGCGTTGTTTATCGTCGCCGCGGTCAATGGCATACGCCGTGGCGGAAACAATCTCGCCTTGAGCGCTGATGTGTTGCCAAAGTTTGCGGTAATTAAATTGCCGGCCATAGGCCTGGCGGGTGGTGTAATAAATGTTTTGCACATCGGCAAAGATTGCAATTTTTTTCACAGTCAAGCCTGTCGGTGTTATGGCTGCTACGGATGCCATGTTAAACGTAATTGGTAACTATTTTAGCCGGTATTGTTGGCTGTATTTATTGGTATTGTGTTGAGGCGGGGCTTAAGTAAAAAAGGGCAGAGACGGAAATCCCTGCCCTTGATTGGTTTCATTGCGTTATGTGACTAACGCGCGCCTTGTGTACTGTGACGTGAGCGGTTCTGCGACCGGCCCTGGTTGTTCGATCGGCCCTTGAAGGAAGGACGCTGATTATTACTCCAGGCGGATGCGGCTTTTTTACCCGGTGACTTTGCCGCGGGTTTTCTTGCGGCTTGTTGCTGTCTGCCGCGTCCCTTATTGATGGGTTCCGGTTTAATGGAAAGATCGGGTTCAAAATTCTCAACGACCACTTTGGAAATGCCGCGTCTCAGCAAACGTTCGATATCTTGCAGTAACTTTAATTCATCGACACATACTAATGACATGGCTTCACCTTCATGGCCGGCGCGTCCGGTGCGGCCAATGCGATGGATGTAATCTTCCGGGGTATTCGGTAATTCATAGTTAACCACGTGTGGCAACTGGGTTATGTCCAGTCCACGCGCGGCGATATCCGTTGCAACCAGTACCCGCGATTTGCCGGCTTTAAAATCGGCCAGCGCCTTGGTGCGCGCACCCTGGCTCTTGTTGCCGTGAATGGCGGCGGCCCTGATGCCATCGCTGATCAGTTGTTCAGACAGTCGGTCGGCGCCATGCTTGGTGCGCGTGAACACCAGTACCTGTTTCCAGTTCTTTGAACCAATCAGGAAGGACAGCAGCTCGCGTTTACGATTTTTGTCCACCGGGTGCACGACTTGGGTCACGATTTCTGATGCGGTATTGCGCTGCGCCACTTCAACCAAGACCGGTGAGATTAACAGTTCATTCGCCAGTTGTTTAATTTCGCCAGATAGTGTGGCTGAGAAAAACAAGGTCTGCTTTTGCTTCGGTAACCGCGCCAGCAGTTTGCGGATATCGCGAATAAAACCCATGTCGAGCATGCGGTCCGCTTCGTCAAGCACCAGAATATCCACTGTTGAAAGGTTTACGGTATTCTGGTTGACGTGATCCAGCAATCGGCCGGGCGTAGCAACCAGGATGTCGACACCGTTACGCAGTTTTTGTATTTGTGGATTGATTTTCACGCCACCATAGATCACGGTGGATTTCAACGGCAAATATTTGCCATACATTTCCACGCTTTCGTTCACCTGGGCGGCCAGTTCCCGGGTTGGGGTCAGCACCAGGGCGCGGATCGTGCGGCGGCTTTTTCCTGGGTTACCGGTTGACGGTTTGTGCGTTGATGGATTGTTCGTGGACGGGTTGTTCGTGAACATTAACCGCTGTATCAGCGGCAGGGTAAAACCGGCGGTTTTTCCTGTGCCCGTTTGTGCGCCGCCCATGACGTCGCGCCCTTCGAGAATCGGCGGGATGGCCTGGCGCTGTATGGGAGTAGGGGTGCTATAACCTTTTTCGGATACAGCACGGACTAATTCGGCCCTGAGACCGAGGGATTCAAATGACATGTTACGATGTTCTCCTGGGATCGGCCTACCCAATACACTGCTGGGTCGGTCTAGGCGGAAACGCTGTGTGGTTCGAGGTGAATCGGGATGGATTACCGCGTTACGTTTTAAAAAGGTACAGACCGAAGTGTACGATTTGTTTTTTTGGAAAGGCGGAGTATACCTGAAGTATTGCTAAAAAGGGGTTTTGAAGCCGATTTTTTGCCTTTTATTTACGCCCTTTATTCCCAAAAAGGCGTTTTGGCCGCTATTTTTTCGGGCTATCCATGGTTTATTGAGCACGTTGTCGGCTGGATGAGCGGCTGAATTTGACCGGGTAATCACCGCCAACTTATTAAATATAAAAGGATTATTACCTTAAAGGAACTTTTTTTTGCGACAAGTAACAAAAAGGTAGTGTTTTTGTACAAAAGTACGCTACACTTTTCATGCTACATTCTCTACTGGTACTGGTCAGAAGTTCTTTCGAAGTAATCTCCTGTAAGTTACCTTGTAAGATTTGTAACACTTTCCACTTTATTTATTAACATTTTATGAGGTAATTACTATGGCGACAGGTACCGTTAAATGGTTTAACGAATCCAAGGGTTTCGGTTTTATTTCCCCCGATGATGGCAGCAAGGACGTGTTCGTTCATTTCTCTGCCATTGCAAGCGAAGGTTTCCGCACGCTGGCTGAAGGCCAACGAGTCACCTACGAAGTTGAAAATGGCCCCAAAGGTCCGCAGGCAGCTAACGTAAAAGTCTAATCAGCCTGTTAGATTTAATTCTAAAAAACCCCGCGAGTGATCGCGGGGTTTTTTTTGACGCCTAATTAAGCCTCGTCAGAAAAATCTGCGGGTATTTAATAGCTGAAAACTTTAACGCCAAGGCGCAACGAATTCAAATTTTTACGTAACTACTCACCCGTGGGCGGCGCCGGTGTCTCCTGCCGGGGGACGCCACAAGTACGTCCCTGTAGGTTGTTGTGGGCCATCCCTGGCCCACACCCAGCGGACGCACTGCGTGCGACCGGATTCGCTCCCGGCGAATCCGTCGACTGCGGTCATCCCTGGCCGCAGACGCCCCCGGTAGGAGACACCCGCACCGCTTTAACCTATGCTGCACACGGGGTGAGTAGTTACTTCTTCACATCAATTCTGGCTGCAAGATTTATGCTTCCGGTATTTCTCGTCCGCACAGTTGATCGCGTTACCGGTGCCACTGATACCGCCTTCTTCGTCATCGATTGCCCGGCTGGCGCATCCGGCAAGCAACATATTGAGTATGAATACGATCGTGCCAAATACCATGAGTATTTTGGTGAGTGACTTCATGATTGTTCACCTTCAAAATAATAGATACCGATACCCGCGCGGTAATACCGAACGGTTTTTTTGGTGGCGCTTTTCTTCACGGCATGCTTGGCGAGAACTTTATCCATCGACTCCAGGCTGGATTGAGCCAGATGGGTTAACTGCTGTTTGATGCCGGGCAGTTTGTCCTCCGGCAGGTAGCTGTAGGCCACTTTCCGTTGCAGGTAAGCGTTTTGCGGCGTTGCAATATTGTGATCGATGGTTTGAATTAAGTTGCAGACATCAGTGCCCAGTATGATGAGTTTGTCAACATCACTGGTGTTGGCGACATAGGCGCGGGTATTGAGATGAATCAACCCCTCCGGTGACATGCTGATGGCATCAACCCGCAATAACTCATCCGCAATAGTGCGAGCTGTGATATCCCCGCTGTAACGTTTTACCAGCGTGCTAAAACTCTTGTGTTCACCTTCGAACGGTAAATCGGTAGGTTCCCGGTTGCTTCCCTGAAATTCCTGATCCCTTACCCAGCCGCTGATAACTCTGGCCGCCCGGTTAATGCGCGAAGCATCGAGCGCGTGTTGATGCGGGGGCAGGGCCTCCAGGCGCGCGACTTCCTTGCGCGATAAGCCGGTCAGCGTGGAAATGCGTGACGAGGTCTGTTTTTTGCCGGCAATCGTGAAATCGTTTTTGCCGACCTCGAAATAAAGGTGCTTGGCTAATTCCGCAAACGCGGTATAGCCGATGCCGTAACGAATCAACATTTTAATCACGGGCCGTAAGATATTCGCTGTGGCCGCGAGCAGTGTTTGAGGGATGTCATGCATGGTAATCGGTACGTTCCTGCTATTAGTGATGTGGCAGCATACCACAAAAATATGAAAATGGGCTTGTACTCCCATAAATATGGGAATATACTCCCATTTATTAATGGGAAGAAGTTCCCATTATTTCAAACATAAATTGGATCATTCAGGAGCAACGCATGAAAAATACTCATTCTATCAAATGGTTAAAAGAGGGTCTGGCTGTCGGAGTAGTAATTGGGTTCTTGGCGGCATGCGGCACCACCATGGACGTAGTCGAAAAAAGCCTGGAGGAAGGTGATCTGGTGCCGGAGGAAGCAATAGCGACGGCGGATTTCCTGAATGACTACGACCACCATTTGCCCCCGCCTCATAACCAGTTGCTGGATATCGATATCACTTTCGAGCGGCCCAACGCGCTGGCCACTGGTGACACGGTTCATGTGCAGGTGGGTTTGGCAACTCAATCGCCAACGTTAAACACTACGCATTTCCACGCTCTGGTATACAATCCCGCCTCGCTGTCCAACGCCGGGCAAACCCGGTTACGGGAATCAGCACAGGCTATTCAATCATTGGCAGGCACGTTACCGAAAAATTCGTCGCTGACCATTGATGCCGTGCGCAGTATTTCCGGCCTGAGTGATCAATCAAAAAGCCTGCTTACTCACAACACGGAACCCAACTTGGTGCATTTCCTCCGTAGTTATGCTCTTGCCCCATTGGGCGCGGGCAAACATCATTTTGTATTGTTGCTGGATGAACACGGCGAATTGTCGCGCGCAGAAAAGCAAAATCTGGTCGATATCGCGCATATCTTCAGCGTGAAATCCGTGACCTTGTCTGTGTTGTCGGTTGGAGAAAGTCCGCTGGTTGCGTTTCTGCAGGCGCTGAGTAAAAAAGGCCAAGGCCGATTCAGCGTGACGACACAACGCTTTGATATGGCAACGTGGTTGAAAGATGAATTGCATTACACGAATGCGCTGAAATTACGCGATATTGAACTGCAGGTTAAAAGTCAACATGGTGTGAATATTAAAAACGTTAAGTCACCACTGGGTCATCATGCGGCTAATAATTATATAAATAAAAAGATACCCGAACTGCTGCAAGGCAGGGATTATGTGATGTTGCTGGAACTTGAAATACCTTCAATTTCGTCTTCCGCCATCAATGAAATAATCCGGGTCGACGTCAACTATTTTGATCCGGTGAAAAAACAATATTACTCGACGAGTAAAACCGGACAGGTTCACTATGTCGTGGATCGCAATCAGACGTTGAATCGGGATAATCACAAAGTGATGCGCTCGTTATTAATATTGAACACGCAGTCGGTGATTCAAGCTATTGTGCCTGTCATCCAAAATAAGCGTTACTATCAGGCGGTGGCGATGTTAACCGAGCAACATATCAAATTAAATGATTTCGCCCAAAAGCATGCAGACCCAGAGCTTTCCCGGGACGCGCAAATTCTTGACAAGTATGCAGACCACTTGTCTCGTTACGATGGAAAAATGTTTCAGTCTCTGAAAACCTGGCATGATTTAGAATGGGATACACGGCGTTATGCAGAGAACTATCATTAATATTAAAGGGTCATCCGGAAAATCAGTGGGCAACTTAACGCTGATATTAGACGCAAAGACGCAGTGGCGCTAAGAGAGCCGGATAATTTTTAAAAACAGTGGAGGATCGCATTTTGGACTCCAAATTTGGCGGTCTAATAACACATCCCGACGCTATGACGGCATGGGTTGTAATAGTTTGAATTCTTTGCGCCATTGCGTTGAAGTTTTTTTGGTGCTGGTCTACCCACAGGTTTTTCTGACGAGGCAAGATCTTTAATCTCCTCATTTATCACGGATGAACCAACTGCATGATTCGTCTAAATTTGAATTAAAGCTTTTCGTTTCCGCCACTTTTGTGACTGCTTTTTGTGTTGTTCAAGCTGACCGAGTGTCACCGAGCGGGCGATCCCCTGACTTTTACGGATATGCTTTTCCATTGCTTTCTTGGCATCCTTTGGTTTATTCGCCAATATCAGGCTGCAGATTTCGTGGTGTTCTTCATAGGTTTCCTGGATGCTTTTTTTATCCGGAAAGCCGAGCCTGCGAATAACCCTGATTCTATCATTAACGTCGTTTAAGAATTGCGCCAGTATTAAATTACCGCTACCTTGCGCTATTTGCACGTGAAACGCTTCTTCGACTTCCTGAATTTGTCCGGGATAATCAAAATCAAACTTGCAGTTACCTGGGTGCCAAAATTCACATAACGTTTCCAGAATGTCCCTGGGCATCTTGGTGCAGGCAAGTTCCACTGCCATGGTCTCAAGAGCGACTCGTACATCATAATAGTTGCTCGTGGTCTCGGTATCGACTGGCCGAATGAAGCAGCCTTGTTTGGCGCGTATTTGTATCAGCCCTTCTACCTCCAGTCGCTGCAATGCTTCCCGAATCGGTGTGCGGCTGACTTTGAACTGTTCCGCCAATTCGGTTTCTGTAACCCGGGTACCCGGGAAAAGATCGAAGTCCATTATCATCTGCCGCAACATTTGGTAAATCCGCGGCGTTGCGAGTTTTTTCTTTCTTTTCAGCAAAGGATGCGTAGCTCCGTTGAGTTAAATGTTTATTAAACCCCGTCTGGCTATTTTACTCGAACACATCCATGACTTGCCGAAATAAATATAACCGATTCAATAATCCACTATACGCTGCACTATTATGTCGCTGCTTTATTTTGCGCATTCACTATTATAGTGCGAAAACAACATAGAATTATTATTGCACTAAAGTAAAGCACTCGCATTAACTTCCTATTACTACAATAAAAACAGCCTGTTACAAGCTGGCAAATGTACACTGCCGCGGTGGCGGCGCCATGGCATGTTACATGCAACGTTGTATACAACAGAAAAAACTGTTGTTAACAATTAACGCCGGGAGGTTAGAAGCATATGTTGAGAAATGTTTTACAGCAATCAAAAGTCAGATTTTTTGTTGGGGGAAAATCAGCGCATCTGGCGCTTGCGTGCGGTGCGCTATTCCTGGCGTCGTTTTCCGCCGTGGCAGGTTCGGCCATCTGGAGCTCAACCAATATTCAGTATCTATATGGTACGAGCTATGAGTTGGGGGACGAAACGCGCTCCATTATTACCCTGGAGCATGTCAATGGCTGGAAGTACGGGGATAACTTTTTCTTTGTCGATATTACCAATCCCAATCGTACCGGCGACTTAACCCCAACGGAATTTTACGGGGAAATATCACCACGCTTGAGTTTCAGTGCAATGACAGGCAAAGACCTCAAAATGGGCATCATAAAAGACTTTTTGGTTACAACAACATTGGAGGCGGGACAAGGATTTCGCAACTACCTTTACGGTCTTGCCGTAGATCTTGAATTTTCGAAATTCAAGGTGTTTCAGGTTAATTGGTATGTGAGAGATGAAATCAACTCAGGCAATGATACCGGTGCTCAAGTGACCCTGGTCTGGTTGCTGCCGTTTGACATCGGTGCTACTTCCTGGTCCTTTGAAGGATTTTTCGATTACGCCTACGGTGTGTCTCCGGCGGAAGACAATATTGTTACCGGTCCAAGACTACTGATAGACGTTGGCAAATTCTGGGGTGCGCCTGGTACACTTCAGGCGGGGGTTGAATACCAGATATGGCGTAACAAGTTTGGTATCGACGGCATTGATGAGGATGTTGCCCAAGCCATGGTTAAATGGATTTGGTAAGGGGAGGAAACCGATATGAAATACAATAAACATGCAAATTTAAAAAGACGCTCAGTGCTCAAAGGCCTGGCCGCATTGGGCGCCGCAGGTGTACTCGCTGGAGCAGGTATCCGGCCAACCTGGGCCGCTTCGAAAGTTAAAATGGGATTTATTTATGTAGGGCCGCGGGACGACTACGGTTACAACCAGGCTCATTTTGAAGGTAAATCCGCCGTGGCCGGCATGGATTGGGTGAAGGCATTCGACGAGGAGAAAGTCCCGGAAACCATCGAAGTACAAAAAACCATGGAGAGCATGATCAATCTCGATGGTGCGCAGGTGTTGTTTCCTACGTCGTTTGGTTATTTTGATCCGCACATTTTAAAGGTTGCCCCAAAATATCCGGATGTTATGTTTCTGCATTGTGGTGGCTTGTGGGATGCCGGTAAGCATCCAAAAAATGTCGGCAGTTACTTTGGTTATATCGATGAACCGGTCTATTTGTCCGGTATCGTTGCGGGCCTGATGTCGAAAACCGGCAAACTGGGTTACATCGCCGCGATCCCTATTCCGCAGGTGTTGCGCAATATCAATAACTTTACCATGGGCGCGCGCAGTGTAAATCCGAAGATCACCACAAACGTTGTGTTTACCGGCGGGTGGGCGAATCCGGTGAAAGAAGCCGAAGCGGCTAACAGCATGGCGGACCAGGGCATTGACGTACTTACGTGCCACGTGGATAGCCCAAAGGTCGTGGTGGAAACCGCGGAAAAACGCGGCATTTATTCCTGTGGTTACCACGCCAACCAATCGGTGTTGGCGCCGAAGGGATTTCTGACCGGCGCGGAATGGAACTGGAGTAAGGTCTATACCGGCTATGCGGAGATGATCAACAACAAAAAGGCTATTCCTAACCTGGTGCGCGGCGGTTTGAAGGAAGGCATAGTAAAAAGCTCGCCGTATGGTGCTGCGGTCACCGCCGCAGCAAAGCAAGCCGCTGATAAAGTACGCGCCAGGTTCATGGATGGGTCGATGGTGGTATACAAAGGTCCGATAAAAGACAACACCGGCAAGACTATTATCCCGGCTGGCAAGGTATACAAGCAGACGGATATCTGGCTGGAGAGTATGGACTGGCTGGTGGAAGGAGTCATCGGTTCAGCCAAGAGCTAGCCCGCATTTCTCACCAGGCGGCCGCTAATGATCAAGAATAGATGCGAAAACAAACGACTATGCCCGATACGTCAATAACACATTGTTCAACTCTCTGGCCTATCGCGGTTCAGACTGGTCTTCGCGTCCGTAGGCTTGCTCTTCACTCAAGCCATAGCTACGGCTATGACTTTCGCTCCAGAGCGGCGCCTACGAACACGAATCCTGCGTCTGCTCCCGCGATC
>DATCIR010000266.1:0-4851 GCA_036507695.1 Gammaproteobacteria bacterium | reverse complement strand
TCTCACCAGGATCGCGGGAGCAGACGCAGGATTCGTGTTCGTAGGCGCCGCTCTGGAGCGAAAGTCATAGCCGTAGCTATGGCTTGAGTGAAGAGCAAGCCTACGGACGCGAAGACCAGTCTGAACCGCGATAGGCCGGAGAGCTGAACAGTGTGTTTTCGATTTATGATGCATAGCCGTTTGTTTTTCCGTCTTTTCTTGATAATTAGCGGCCGCCTGGTGAGAAATGCGGGCTAGTACATTGATATTTTGCCAGTTATGAATTTACGTATGTTTTCTTACGCGAAGATTTTCGCGGCCGGCCTCTGCCTTGTGGGAGCCACGCAGACGGTATCCGCGGGCGCCACCTGGATTGAAGGTTACACGCGTCCTGATGGCAGCTACGTTCCTTCTCATTATCTATTCCACTCGCACGGCAAGTTCTATGACCGTGAACGAACGGCCAGATCGTCCACCTTAGAGAAAATCGACCTCATAGCTCCTAACGCAATACCCGCTAATGCCCGGCTCAATTATGCGGGCACCAATTGGGGCTGTTTGCGGCGTTATCAAAAAATAAATGATCAATGCCTTACTATCGAGATTCCCGAAAACGCGGTGGTGAGAAACGCCGATGGCACATGGGAATGTGTATACGGTTATCAGCAAGAGGGTGATCAATGTGTCCGGATCCCGGTGCCGGTCAATGCCCGGCTGGACTATTACGATAGCTGGAATTGCCGGCGCGGCTACATTCAACAAGACGGTCACTGCGTCGAAATCATAATACCCAACAACGCGTATCTCAATTTCTTTGGGACCGGCTGGCAGTGCAAATTCGGGTATCTGCGCGAGGATCAGGCGTGCGTGAAAATCCCTGTCCCGGAAAATGCTAAATTAAACTTTTTTGGCACCCACTGGGAATGCGAGAGCGGTTATTCAACAGACGGCAGTCAATGTGTCGCAATCACAATACCGGATAACGCCAGGTTGAATTACCTGGGTAGCGGCTGGGAGTGTGAACCCGGATACCAAAAACAAGACCCGCTTTGCCTGCCCAAGCCTTGAGTTTGCGCAGCCCCGGAGCTTTCCCCTTCCAAGAGTCTTTGGCGATTAATTTATCCGCCTGAACGGGCGGAGTTTTTTCCTAGCACCTGCCTTTTTAAACTTTCTATACTCGGTGTCGCTATATGTGCATGTGTGGTTTTAAATCGCACTGATACCATCACCAACCTATTCCTTCTAGGTAAAAGGTTAATCGTGCACATAGGGTAAATGCCGCAATGATGAATGAACCTGTGAAAAATAGTTGTGAAGATACCTATTTTCTGGACCGCGACCTGGCCTATCAAACCGCCCTCGCGCATAACACGGTGCTGCTGACGGATGGACAAAAACACGCCCAGGTTTGTTACTACGATGGTCCTGCGTTTCTGCTCGCGCCGGACAACCTCGTGAATGTACCCGCCGAACAATTCAGGGAATATTTCTCCAACCATCCGCAGCGTGTGCCAAGACGCATTGATGCCACTGTCGTGCAATCCGAACCGGTTTCCCGCGACCTGCAAAAAACATTACAGGGCATGTTGTCAATGCTTACGGAATTCCGCAAAACAGTCCGCAACTAAAGCAGCCGCGGCCACCACCGGCCACCACCAACCAAAAGTATCATTCGTGCCGTAGCGCATCCACGGGTTTTAGCAGCGCGGCGTGACGTGACGGAAAGAAGCCGGACATCAAGCCGACAATCGCAGATACTGTAATGGCGGCGATGCCCATGGTCCAGGAGGGACGAAAATCATAGCCGGTTGAAAGGCCTATTAAGTAAGTTGCCAGAATTCCCAAGACCAGCCCAATCACTCCGCCGATGGTGCTGACCGCGGTCGCCTCCATTAAAAATTGGAAACGGATATCTTCATACTGCGCGCCCAATGCTTTTCGAATCCCGATTTCCCGGGTGCGTTCGATAACAGACGTACTCATGATATTCATAATACCCATGCCGCCCACAAACAAGGCGAGCGCGGCAAAGGCCATACCTGTCATGCGCAGCTTGTTAATATAATTCTCCGCGTTGTCAATCCAGCCTTGCATGTTTTCCGTTTTGTATTTGAAGCGCCCGCTATACCGCCTTTCCAGCGCCGCTTTAACCTGCGCCATCGCATCCACCGACGCTTCCAGGCTTCCGGCTTCACCGAGCAAGGTATGAATATCTTTCGAACCCAGCAGTGCCTGCAGGTTGGTATAGGGAATCAATATGCGTTTATTGGGATCATAAGAATCCGCATTGACTTGCTCGATAATGTCACGGCTTTTCCGTTTTAATACACCGACGATAGTATATTTCTGATCAAAGTAACGGAATGTTTTGCCTATGGCACTGGTTTTTCCATATATCTCTTCCGCGGCAACCGGCCCTAAAATGGCGACTGAATTACGCCGTTCGATATCATTACTGGTCAGTGTGCGCCCATCCTCCAGCTGGTCGTTGCTAATGGTGAAATATTCGATACCCACCCCTTCCATGTTAAACAGGAAATTCACACTATTCACACGCACCGGTTTTGGTTCAGCCCAATACACCTGCGGCGTCACGCGTCTTAGTGCCGGACAACAGGTTTTGCTGGAGCGAATAAATTCGTAGTCGTCATTGGAAATACCGCTCCCCTGGCGAACAGCGCGATTTTGATTTTTCGTTTCCTCGGGATCACGGAATACCCAAATGGTGCGAATGCCATAAGATTCGAGTTCTTTATACACGAAATCTTTGATGCCTTCGGTGACAGACCCTACCGCCATCACCGCTCCGATGCCCACGGCAATACCCAGGACACTTAAAATTGAGCGTAATTTGTTATCACTGAGGGAATACAGTGCTTGCTCGAAAACTTCTTTATAGAGACCCGTATTCATCATGAAAACCCTAGCCAGCCGGTTGACGGCTAGCCCGCATTTCTCACCAGGATCGCGGGAGCAGACCGCTCTCGCCCATCCATGGGCTCCGCGGCACTCGTACATCCTGTACATCGCGCAGGATTCGTGTTCGTAGGCGCCGCTCTGGAGCGAAAGCCATAGCCGTAGCTATGGCTTGAGTGAAGAGCAAGCGTACGGACGCGAAGACCAGTCTGAACCGCGATAGGCCAGTGGACTGAACTATGTGTTATTGGCGTATAGTGCATAGTCGTTTGTTTTTTTGCCTATTCCTGATAGTTAGCGGCCGCCTGGTGAGAAATGCGGGCTAGTACCGGTCCTTTCCGGCGAGATGTTCGAGGTGGGTTTCGGAAACCATTCCGTCCCGGACATACAAAATCCGTTGCGCGCAAGCCGCGATGTCGTTTTCGTGGGTAACCATGACGATAGTCGTGCCATTGGCATTAAGTTGCTGGAACAAATTCATAATTTCCCGCCCGGTATGTGTATCCAACGCGCCAGTCGGTTCGTCGGCGATTATGACGTGGGGATTATTAACCAACGCGCGGGCAATCGCAACGCGCTGTTGCTGACCGCCCGACATGCGGGCGCCGGTATGCTCGGCCCGGTCACCTAACCCAACGATCCGCAATGCGGTTAAGGCCCGTTGCCGGCGAACCTGGGGTTTAACTCCCGCATAGATCATGGGTAGCTCGACGTTACGTAAGGCACTGACGCGGGGAATCAGGTTAAACGACTGGAATACAAAGCCTATATAGCGATTGCGAATGGCCGCCAATTGCCACTCCGCCAGGTGTTCAATGGCATTTCCGCCAAACAGATAGCGCCCGGACTCAGCCACATCCAGGCAGCCAATAATATTCATTAGCGTGGATTTGCCTGAGCCTGAAGGGCCCATGATGGCAACGAACTCGCCGGGTTTTATCTGGAGGGTTACATGCTTAAGGACGGAAACTGAGGCTTCTCCAAGATGGTAAGTTTTACTTACATCTTGTAATTGGATCATTAAATTTCATGTTCAATTGTTGGAAGCAATAATAATGCGGT
Organism: Gammaproteobacteria bacterium; assembly: GCA_036507695.1. Lineage (GTDB taxonomy): Bacteria > Pseudomonadota > Gammaproteobacteria > SZUA-152 > SZUA-152 > JAKEGK01. The sequence goes on along the minus strand of DATCIR010000266.1, from coordinate 894 downwards.
CACCTTCTTGGATATCAACGCCATTGGCAAGTATGATCCGCTGACCAAGACTGACGCCTTTGCGAATTTCAACATGGGTAAAATCTTCAATCCCAGTTTCCACTTCCACAAGGCTGACAAAATTGTCCTGTACCACCGCAACATAGGTCTTTCCACTGCGGTTAATAATCGCGCCATAAGGCACTTTAAGGGCGCTGGGATTCCACGCGGTCCGCACTTCCGCGTCCACTTGCTGGCCATAACGCAATGATGGCGCGCTACTACCAAGACTGATATACACATTTACTGTATTGGCATTACCAACATTGCTGGTCGCCGCGGCTAACCGGGATACCGATTCGGACCATTCCAGACCAGGGAATGCATCACTGGTCAGGGTGACTGTCTGACCCACCGCAATACCGCCGCTATCCGATGCGTCAACGCGCACTTCTATTTCACGCTGGGAGTGATCCATCAGCGAAAACAAGGTCTCGGACGGTACTACCCACTGGCCGACTTCGACATGCCTGGCGGTGATGGTGCCGGCAAATGGCGCAACGATACGGGGATTCTCCAGGCTCAGCTTCACGGAACGAACTTCCTCTTCCGACACGCTCAGCCGGGCTTTGGCGGAACGAAGTCCAACCTCCGATTCTTCAACCAACTGGCGAGCGATAGCACCCTTGGAGAACGCCTGGCGCAATCGTGTCAGGGAACGCTGCGCCAATGCTACATCTTCCTCGGCGTTGTGCAAATTGGCTTCGGCGCGCTTCAAATTGCTTTTGGCTTCGCGATCATCCAACCGGGCCAGCAATTCATCCTTTTTAACTTCACTGCCGTCTTCGACATAAACATTGGTCAGACGGCCGGCAATTGCCGGTGTTATATCGACGCTCAATTTACTCACAACCT
>DATCIR010000265.1:0-6281 GCA_036507695.1 Gammaproteobacteria bacterium | reverse complement strand
CAAACACATTGGCTGGATGAGCGCGTTCGGCGAGCAGTTGGACTTGCCGTTGTCAGGACAAGCACAAACAAGCTGTCCCCACACCGGCGACCAATATATACTGGAAGGCCTGCAAGTGCGCCGCGTTGAACGCTGACAATTGTAAATAGGATTTCCGCTTGGTACGCAGAGCATGCGGTCCAGACGCCACCAGACATGAAAAATCCCTCTCCCTTTAGGGAGAGGGTTAGGGTGAGGGTGAAGGAGTGACGCAGCGCGTGTAGCGAGACGAACCGCATCAAAACGATTTAAAATCCCCCTCGATCCCCCCTGTACAAAGGGCGAGGTTAAGATGATGCCTTTTACGGCATGCTCACAAAAGGGGTGGTAAAGAACTAAATGACTTTATTCCCTTCCCATTTGAAAAAGGCGGCCAGGGGTACTGACATAATCAGAAGCAAACCAATTCCTGTTTATATTATTAATGTGAAGGACAAACACAACTATGGAATTTATTGACCTAAAGAAACAACAGAGCCGCATTCGCAACACCATCGAACAAAACATCAAAAAGGTTCTGGACCACGGACAATATATACTGGGCCCCGAAGTCGCCGAACTGGAAGAACGGTTGGCGGATTACGTGGGCGTAGAGCATTGCATCGGCGTTGCTTCCGGCACCGACGCGTTACAGGCCGCCATGATGGCGCTGGAAATCGGTCCCGGCGACGAAGTCATTACCACACCATTTACCTTTATCGCCACCGGCGAAATGATCGTCTTGTTGGGCGCAAAACCGGTGTTTGTGGACATCGACCCGCAAACCTTTAATATCGATCCGCAGCTCATCGAAGCCGCTATTACGCCAAAAACCAGGGCCATCATACCCGTCAGCCTTTATGGACAATGCGCTGACATGGATGCCATCAACGCCATCGCGGACCAACATGGCCTGCCGGTGATCGAAGACGCCGCGCAAAGCCTGGGCGCCACTTATAAGGGCAGGCAGTCCTGTTCGTTATCACTGATTGGTTGCACGTCATTCTTTCCCGCAAAGCCACTCGGGGCCTACGGCGAAGCGGGCGCAATCTTTACCAATGACGACAATCTCGCCAACATCATGCGCCAGATCCGGGTGCACGGACAGGACCGGCGTTATCACCACGCGCGGCTGGGATTTAACGGCCGCCTCGATACCCTGCAGGCCGCTATACTGCTCGCGAAGCTGGATATATTTCCCGATGAAGTGGAAGCCAGAATACAAATCGGCGACCACTACACCCGGTTGATCGCACAGATGGGCCAATCCATCACCGCGCCGTTTATTGCGCCGGGCAACACCAGCGTTTATGCGCAATACACCGTGCGGATTGACAACCGCGACAGCGTGGCGCAAAAGCTCAACGCGCAGGGCATACCCACGGCGGTTCATTATCCCATTCCATTAAACCACCAGCCGGCGATCAACCAGGGCGATTTACCGCTTCCCCTTACCGAAGCCGCGGCCAAGCAGGTTATGAGCCTGCCCATGCACCCATACCTCGAACAAAAGGATCAGCAACTAATAATCCAGTCGTTGGCGGATGCGCTTGGTTAACGAATAATGTTGGGGTGCATGATTCACAGGATTCCACATACGGGCGCATTGGCTGAGGTATGTAAAGCTAATGTGAGCAACCCGGTACGATGCCGGTGAGGACTGCATGGAGAAGGTGAGACCGGGAACCGGTCGAGAGGCTGGCCTGGGCCATGCAGCGCCGCAGGATACGGTGCGGCACGAACCGCATCACGATGACGTTAAATTATCTCCTCGGTTGCGCGAGTCGTTCTCACCACGAGCGAGAATTGGTGTCACAAAACTGACATATTTACTGTCTATCATAAAAACATTTTGTCCTCGACAATAAAATGACTTCATGCCGTCCAGCCAAAAACACAGTAGCAAGAACCGCTTTTATATTAAAAGCGACGAAACCATTGCCGAAGGCCTGGCAAGAGTCACCCAGCAATTCCTCGCCGGCATGCAGGAATCCCTGCAGTCTTATCCGGATGCCGCGCAAAGTATTCACCAGACCCGTGTCGCCGGGAAACGCTTGCGCGCGATTGCGGCATTGCTGAAAAAAAACCTGCCAAAACCGGCGAAACAACTTAATACAGAAATTCGCGACATTGCGCATTTGCTGTCGCTGCATCGTGACGAAGAAGTAAAGCTGGAAGTGATTCACCGATTGCTCAAAGACGCCAATGAAAACCAGCAACACCTGCTGCAGCAACTAGCGGAATACTACCAAGCTGGTTCCATCGACCGGCAAATCATCGAGAAAAATGTGCGGCTCGCCCATGAAAAAGCCTTGGCGCTTTCCGAGGTAATCAATAACTGGAAATTTAAAAGTATCGACGGCGCAAAAATCATTAGAGCGCTGAACAATGAGTTCGGCCAGGTAAAAGCGGGTTATAAAGAAAATAAAAACGCAGCGGATCCCGTTGAAATGCACACCTGGCGCAAACACGTAAAAACCTGCCTGTATCAAACCCAGATTCTGCAATCGCATCTCAAGGCCAAATACCGGCCGCGAATCGACAAGCTTAATAAGTTAGGTGTTTTGCTGGGCCATTACCACGACCTGGTGCTCATCCTCGAGGACATACAAGAACCGGTCATCAGCGATTGGTCCGAACAGGAACAACATCTTCTGGAGGAATATGTTGCAACAATTCAAGCCAGGCTGATTAAGAAAGTTTTACGGCAGGGCAAAAACTTGTGTGATTCATAAAGAGCATTGTGCGACAACACTTGCGGTCGGTGCGCATTGGATGTATCCCAGGTCAGTCGTATCCTATCCAACGACCACTGTAACCCACACCCGCTCAAAAAAGACCACGCCCCGGTGAGGGACGTGGTCAGCGATTTCCCAGCTATTGATTATTTAAAAAATCAGCGGCATCCCCTCGAGATTGGATGCCGGCGTCAAGCCATGAATCTAACGCGACACCGGCATTGGGATTGGCCAATTTCTCTATCAGCTGGGCCCCAAGTGGACCGGACTAATTCTGGTTCAGCGCGCCACGGGTTATTGATTACCATACCCGATAGTTATGGTGTTAATAGTAATGGGGTCGGCGGGATTATCTGTGACTGTTTCCACATTACTCAAATTGGTTGACATCAAGTGGCGCTGGATGAGCGCTGAATACGTTATGCGAGTCACAATGTTTCACAGCAGTTATCCATGCTCGGCAAAAAAAAGCGCCGTCAACGCGGCGCTAAAGAACGCGAGGCTAAGTGGTATACGGTTAATACATGTGAATCGCCACGATATGCGCCACTGCGGTAATCGTTAAGATGTAAAGCATGCTGGTATGCAGGATGCGCCAGTTGGAGAACAGATTCTGGGTGGTGCTTAACATCGATAACTTAACAATGCGGTACACATAGCTGCGCGCCATGCGTTTGGCATCGGCCAGATTGCCTTTATAGGTTTTTTTGTCCCATTGCCGATGGGTTTTTGTTGCCGCACAAATTGTTTTAATATCCTGGGCCAGCGCGCGATAATAGGCCGTGGCGCTGACCAGCATCCGGAGCATTTGCGGGACATTGTGAATCCAAGAGTTGGGTTTTTTCAATCCGTTGACGATAAGCTGCGTCAGCGCGGCCTTGGTAGGTTTGTTGGTAGAGCCGCGGTAATCCTGCAAAGTGGACAATAAATCCAGTTCCACATCCCCCACATCCTGGTAGACGCGTTGGGTTTTGAATGATATCAAAGGGAAAACATAACGGCCGAACAGCCCGCTCAGCAACACCGCCAGCATACACAGGAACGCCACACTGCTATTGACCGATTTGAGCTGAAAAGAGCTGTGGAAGATGATTAGCAGCGGACCAACAATACCGCAGACCAAGTGGGCATAAAACCAGGTGTCGTTTTTCCCCAGTGCATTAATGAAACGGACGCGTTTCATCAGTGCATAAAATATGGCGCATAACATCAGGAATCCACCGAGTAACCCCGCGTTGTAAGCAAAGTTACCATCGGCAAGAAAATTGGTACTGCTGATAACGAGCCAGCCGCACGCCACCGCGGCTAGCAACACGGTAACGCTTATTAATGCAAGCCGCAGCTCACGCGCGGACTTGCGGTAGTTTTCCACGTTAAAGGGGGTGTTAAATCGTCTGGCCAGTAAACGGGTTACGCTGACGTCATTGTAGTTAACCAGGTCCTCTGGGCGGGTTAGCGCCTGCTTACGGTACTTATTTTTGTCGGCTATCTTGTTGTCGACTATTTTTAATTTTTGTTTGGCTTCGGCGGTTTGCTCGTTTAAGGGGGTCTTGCCCTGCCGGAGGTTTTCCGGTAGCGCAGGGCTTCCATACTGCCGTTCCGTAAAGGGGTTGGCGGGTTTTTTTTGGCTTAACATAATTATATAACGTCCGTTCCGGAATCCTAGTGAGGGTATTTATAGAAAATTCCCCGGCTAAATGGCGTGACCGGCTTCACAGCCGGGTGATTTTTGCGTAATGTGTTGGCTGGACTATTAACTACGTCACAGGGCCCGATGAAAATTGCGATAATTTCAGATACGCACGGGGCGATAGCGCCGGGTATCATGGATCTTATTCGGGAAACGGAATTGTGCGTGCATGCCGGTGATATCGGTTGCGCGGCGGTGTTTCAACAACTGGAATTGGTGAATATACCGGCGGTTGCGGTACTCGGGAACAATGATATCGCCGCGAAATGGCCGGTGCGGGATGTTAAATTCCTGAAAAAAATCCCCAATGAACAAGTTGTTGAGTTACCGGGTGGCCAACTCTGCGTGGAGCATGGTCACCGCATAGCACCCGCGAAATTACGTCATGACAAATTGCGTAAAAAATACAATAATGCCAAAGCGATTGTTTATGGCCATAGCCACCGGCTCGTCTGCGACCAGGCAGAAGATCCCTGGGTCTTGAATCCTGGCGCTGCCGGACACTCACGAACCTATGGCGGCGCCTCGTGCATTATTCTGACGGCAACCCAGCATCGCTGGATAATAAAAACGTATCGTATAATTTTATAAACCGATACCGGCTAAACGAATGCCTGCAAAAACGCGTGGCAACAAAGCGTGTCAACAAAGCGCGTCAACAACGCGTGTCAAAAACAACGAAAGTCTGCATAATCGATAGACTATATTTCGAATTACTACCCAAAAAAGCGAGGAAAACAGCGCATGGCAGAAATCTCTTTTGATGTTCGCAACCCGGAAACCGACAGCGATTGGCGGGCATACTACCAATGCCGTTGGGAAATACTGCGCAAACCCTGGGAGCAGCCGCAAGGGAGCGAAAGAGATGAGTATGAATCCGACGCTTACCATGTGATGGCGGTGGATCACGATAAGCATGATAGTGTGCTTGGTGTTGGCAGGATACATTTTAATTCTCCCACCGAGGCACAGGTACGCTACATGGCGGTTAAAGACGACGCGCGCAAGAGTGGTATCGGTTCCCTGATTTTGACCCAGCTGGAACAGTACGCCATCAAGCAAGGCGCAAAAAAAATCATGTTGTACGCCCGGGAAAATGCGCTGGATTTTTATTTGCGCCGCGGCTATTTCAGCCAGGGTCCGGCGCACAACTTATACGGTAAGATACCGCATTTTTCCATGACCAAGACTATTGGAAAATAACCGCACGACAACGAATGCTTTAAAAGACGCCGGGAAGACGGCGGTTCTGAGCTTAAGTAAGGGCCATTCCGGTCAGCGATTTTAATAACGATTAATGTAAGGACTGTGAATGGCGGTGAAAAACGTCTACAAGGTTATATTTGTCAACCAGGGTAAGGTATATGAAGTATATGCCAAAAAGGTGACGCAATCCGGCATGTTGGGTTTTATTGAGGTTGAACAATTGATTTTCGGTGAGAAATCCGCCGTGGTCATTGATCCAACGGAAGAACGCCTCAAGGATGAGTTCAAGCAAGTCAAACGTACTTACATTCCGCTGCATGCCATTATCCGTATTGACGAGGTTGACAAGGAAGGCGCGGCTAAAATTGTGGAATTAAAAGGTGACGCCGGGCAAGTTGTCGGATTTCCCGGCGTATATGGAAAACAGGAACTGCCGAACAAAGATAAGTAGTGTATTCAATTTTTGAAATCCATTCGTAAATTATCGTGCAGAGACACTATGCGTAAACTGGAGGTAACTGCTCGCCCCCCTTTGCACTTTGGGGTGTTCAGTTACACCCCGACAAAGCAGCCCATTGGGGTGCGCGGAGCGAACCCTAGTGTGGCAGGGTATGTTGCGCAGCAACGCA
>DATCIR010000264.1:0-6071 GCA_036507695.1 Gammaproteobacteria bacterium | reverse complement strand
GACTTTCGCTCCAGAGCGGCGCCTACGAACACGAATCCTGCGCGATGTACAGGATGTACGAGTGCCGCGGAGCCCATGGATGGGCGAGAGCGGTCTGCTCCCGCGATCCTGGTGAGAAATGCGGGCTAGTTCATCTATTTTGCTGGTTTTTCCGCGACCCGGTCCCGCAGATAAACCGGAATCACCTGGTCCGCGCTAACGACCCGGCCTTGCCGATAGAGTTCAGCGGCCAGTACCGCCGTGGATTCCGCTTTGGGATAATGATTATCGTCAATCTGCGTTACGAACGGCAAGCGCCGCAGTAACGAAGCCCGGTATGTCTGCCAGCCCGTGCCAACACCCACCCAGGCAGCCGTGGATTCCATCACCAGCACCTCGTCCGGCAGCAACAGGCGCTCCGGAGCTCGTTCGTAGACGGTACCGGTAGCGGGGGAACGCGAATACTGCCCCCAATACACTTCGCCCATGCGGGCATCGATCGCGACCAGCAAATCATCATGCCGGCTGCCTTGCGCAATGGCAGCCAGGGTGGAAACCGGCACTACGGGAAGTTCAGCACCGAACGCTATTCCCTGCGTGACACCGGCGGCGATCCTGACACCGATAAAAGAACCGGGGCCGCGGCCATACGCGATCGCATCCAGCTGGACGGCGCTTAATTGCGCTTCCGCCATCAATTGATCAATCATACCCAGGATCAGGCTGCCGTGTTCACGCGGCGCGATCTTAAACCGCTGTTCTATCCCGCCATCGATATAAAGGGCGGCGGAACAGGCTTCAGTCGCGGTTTCTATGGCCAGTAATTTCACAACACGGCCCCGGCCGGTTTTAGGGCGGCGAAGAAATTTTCCACGGCATCCAACTCGCCGGTGACGGTCATCCGCGGCAGATTTTTTAAAAAGATTTTTCCATACGCCTTGGATCTGAGCCGCGGATCGCACAACATCAGCACCCCCCGGTCATGAACATCTCTGATCAGCCGCCCGGCACCCTGTTTGAGATTGATCACCGCTTCAGGAATCTGGTAGTCAAAGAACGGGTTCTGGCCGCGCTCGCGCATCGACTGGATGCGCGCCTGCAATAACGGCTCGTCGGGCGGCGCAAACGGCAGCTTGTCGATAATCACACACGACAAGGCACTGCCTTTGACATCCACGCCTTCCCAAAAGCTGCTGGTGCCGACCAGCACGGCATTGCCCAAGGTCCTAAACTGGTTCAGCAATTCGGTACGCGGCTGACTGCCCTGCACCAGCAGCGGATAGTCAATCGCCGGTTTTAACAGCTCAGCGACTTCACTCAGGGCACGGTAACTGGTCACCAATACAAAGGTACGCCCTTCGCAGGCGTTGATCACCGGGATCGCCGCTTCAACCACGGCCTGGGTATAGTGCCGGGTGTTGGGTTCGGGCAATCCGGCGGGCAAATACAACAGGCTTTGGGCGTGGTAATCAAACGGGCTGTCCCATTGCCGGGTCTGCGCCGATTCAATACCCAGGTTTGACGCAAAATATTCAAAACTATTACCGACCGCGAGCGTGGCGGAAGTGAAAATCCAGGCGGCTTCATGAGCGCTGATGTATTCATGAAAGGTCTGGGAAATGCTGGCGGGACTCATATGCAGCATAAATCCCCGTTGCCGTGTTTCATACCAACGTACGTATTGATTAGCGTCAAGCAATGCCGCTTCGTCACCGTCTGTAACTCCAGTGGCGGAGTCTGATAAAAAATTTTCCACGCGGGTAATCTGGCTGCGGGTCCTTTGCCAGCATTTTTCGATGCCGGCGCTGCGGCTGACATGATTTTTCAATAAGCGTTCGAGCCCCTTGAGGCTGGCGCTCAGGTCAAGTAAAGCATCGATTGCCCGCTCATCCTGTTCGAGGGTTTGCCAGGGCGCGCGCCGTTCGGTGTCGCCCAGCAGCAAGCGAAAGTCCTTGACCCGCTTTTGCAGCTGATCGGTTTTGTCCTGGATCGCGCCCTCGTCGGCCGCCTCGGCCAATACTTCGTGCAACGCATCCTTGGCTAGATCCAGCAATTGCCGGCTGCTGAGCGACACACCGAAAAACTGGGTCGCCACATCCGCCAATTGATGCGCCTCATCTAAAATGAAACCTTCCGCCCCGGGCAGGATTTCGCCGAATCCTTCATCACGCAGGGCCAGATCCGCGAAAAATAAATGGTGGTTGATCACCAGGATGTCCGCCTGCTGCGCCTGTTGCCGGGCTTTCACGACATAACAATCCTTGACATTGGGGCACTCGCCGCCCAGGCAATTATCCGCGGTGGAAGTGACCTGAGGCCAGATGGGCGCATCTTCCGTCACGTTGCCGCATTCCGAGATATCACCGGACTTCGTGGTTTGCAACCATGCTTCAACGGCGCGCAGTTGCTCGAGTTGCTGCACGCTGTAGCGTCCGTCCCTGAGTTTCTGCTCAATGCGGTACAGGCAGGCATAATTGGCGCGGCCTTTGAGCAGGGCGGTTGAGACCGGCATACCCAAGGCCTGCCGCACCTGTGGCAGATCACGAAAGTAAAGCTGATCCTGCAGGTTTTTGGTGCCGGTGGAGATAATGATTTTTTTACCGCTAAGTAACGCCGGAACCAGGTAGGCCACTGTTTTGCCGGTGCCGGTGCCCGCTTCGGCAATCAGCACATCGCCAACATCCAAAGCTTCGGCAATTGCCTGCGCCATTTCCTGCTGCTGCCGACGCGGCGCAAATCCATCAATGGTTTGTTGCAGCGGACCGTGTTCGCCAAGTAGTTGGGCAATGGATAACATAAAGCATTAAAAAGAGTAATACCGGACGCCACGGCGCCCTGTAAAAAATCACTGAGTCGTTATGAATAAATCGATAGGGATGTTATTCGAATGACTGTGCGTGTCCCGGTGATGAGGCGTTATTGTAACCGCGCGTCCGGGCGGGCTCAACGAATATATGGCCGTTGCTGGCGCACACGCTCAATCAACTCGGCGTTCTTGCGTTTTAATTCCCCGTCATCTTGCGCGAGGGTGCTGGATTTGGCGGCCAGGCTTTCGGCCTGGGTATACTGTCCCTGTTGATAACGGATCACGGCCAGCCGGTGCCACAAGCGGGCATTCCTGGGTTCGATGCGCAGCGCACGCTCCAGGGTCGCCGCGGCTTTTTCCGGATTACCGGCTGCTTCCATCCGGGTCGCCTGATCCAGCAAGGCGAGCACGGTGCGGCTGCTGCTGGTCGTTTCATTGGAATAGGTCGGCGATTTACTCAAGGGTTCCATATCCGTGGCGCTGTCACCTTGCGCGCCGGCGCCCGGGAATTCATACACCGGTGTGGGGCGGCGCACGGAGTCATCAATTTGGGTGCTGCTGGAGATGTCCGGTGTTGGCAAGGGTGTCATGTCCGGCGTGCTGGCGCAGCCAGTCATTGCCGCGATGACGGCAACGATCCACCCCAACGCGGCTCTTCGGTAATGCGGCATGTCTTTCATAATAGCTGATTCGACCCTTGAATTTAAAACATATCCCTTAACCAGCGGAATCCTTTGCTGCCTTCAGCATCGGTACACGGCGACGTTTCTGAAGGCGCGGTGCCCACAATAAAGGGTAATTCCAGCGTTTCTTTACAACCCGAGCCGCCGCGCAAGCCGTTCGTGGTATCTATTTTAACCATCTCGATATTGGACGGCAGGGAGTCGGTATCCGATACCAAGTTGATTTGATTAAATATATCCACCCAGATCGGCAAGGCGCCGGAGGAACCGGTCAGTCCCGTCGTTTCGTTGTTATCCAGCCCTACCCAAATAATGCCCAGTTTGTCGCCCGCGAATCCCGCAAACCAGCTGTCCCTTAAATCATTACTGGTTCCCGTCTTGCTGGCCACTACCAGATCTTCCGGCAGGGTACGATACATGCCGCGGCCGGTGCCCAAGCGCGCCGCGACGCGCAGGGCGTGCGTCACGAGATACACCGGCGTGCTGTCATAAACCTGCTGGATCGACAACGGATAACGTTGCAACGGTTCGCCCTTCGCGGTTAACACTTCACGAATCGCGCGCAGCGGGATGCGAAAGCCACCGGTTGCCAGGGTGTGGTAAACCTGCGTAACTTCCCAGGGCGTTAATGCCACCGCGCCTAACAATAAGGAAGGATACGGCTTGATATCACGTTCCACGCCGAGCCGCTTCAAGGTTTCAATGATGCTCGGCAGCCCCACCGCCAATCCCAGGCGTGTACTCGACAAGTTATAAGAATGCGCCAACGCCATCACCAGCGTGACCATGCCGTGGCTTTGTTTGTCGTAATTTTCCGGCACCCACTGGTCTCCGTTTTCCAACTGCAGTGTCAAGGTGCTGTCATCCAGCAAGCTGGCCAAGGTGTACTGTTGCGGATTGGACAAGGCCGTGAGATAAACCGCTGGTTTGACCAGCGAGCCAATGGGACGCACGGCGTCGAGCACGCGATTGAAGCCGGCAAAGCGCGGGTTTCTGCCGCCCACCATGGAGAGTACCTCCCCGCTCTCCACGCTGACCACCACTGAAGCCGCCTGCAATTCGGCTTCCGCGGTATCACGCGATTTGCCCAGTTTACCAAGCCGTTTGGTAAACGCCTTTTCACTTTCGGTTTGAATCAATGGATCGAAGGTGGTGAAAATCTGCAATCCTTCTGAATTTAAATCCTGCTCCCGGTAATCGCGTTTTAGCTGGCGCCGGACCAGGTCCATAAAGGCCGGGTAGGACGTTACGCCGCTTTGCTCGCGCTGGGTGACACCCAGATCCCTGGCTTTGGCGGAAAGCGCTTCTTGTTTGGAAATCTCCCCTTCCTGCGCCAGGATATCGATCACCAGGTTGCGGCGGTCGATGGCGCGTTTCACAAAGCGCCGTGGATTATAATAGGAAGCCCCTTTGACCATGGCGACCAGGAGCGCGATTTCCTCCACGGTGAGGTTGCTTATCGATTTGTCGAAATAAAACCGGCTTGCCAGTCCGAAGCCATGAATGGCGCGGTTGCCGTCCTGGCCTAGATAGATTTCATTCAGGTAGGCTTCCAGAATTTCTTCTTTGGTGTAGTGCTGTTCCAGCAGCAGCGCCATAATGGCTTCGTTAAGCTTGCGCGTGATGGTCCGCTCGTTGGAAAGGAAAAAGTTTTTGACCAGCTGTTGGGTCAAGGTGCTGCCGCCCTGCACCGTTCCGCCCGCGCGCAGGTTGGCCAGCATCGCCCGCAGGATGGAGCGAACCGATACGCCTTTGTGGGAGTAAAAATTACGGTCTTCCACCAGCGTCAGGGTTTTCACCAGCAAGGAAGGCACCTCATCCAGTTGCACCAGCACCCGGTCTTCGGTGTGCGCAGGATAAATACGGCCGATAACCGCGGGATCTAACCGGACCAGCGGCATGGTATCGCCGGATTTGGCATGCTCCACGGAGCGTACTTCGCGATTGCGAAATTCCACGCGCAGGGACGCCGATTGTTCGGTGCTGTCCCAGAAAATGAAATCGCGGGTTACGACGTAAAAATTATTTCCGTTGCGCCAGTAACTGCCGGCCCGGCTGGGAATGTTGGTCTTGTGGTATGCCAATACCAGCAGTTCATTTTCAAACTGATCGGCCGTCAGCTGCGCGCCGGGATAAAGCTCGAGCGGCCGCGCATATACCTTGGCGGGTATCGCCCAGCGTTTGCCTTCAAATTGGCTGCGCACACTATAGTCAAGATAAAAAACGTAGGCGCCAAACAGCACGCAGAATACCAAGCCACCCAGCAGTACCCAGCGCATATTCGCCCAGGAAAAAATTCCACGTGACGGCCGTGATTTTCTATGAGTGCGTGATGGTCTTGCCATGAAATTGATAAGTGAAAGGATAAATAAGGGTAACTTCCGGTGACATCACTACGGGATGCGCCGTTACTGTCATATTAAGCAATATTACGTTCTCCTGCCAGTGAACCCGGCGCATTACGCTGCGCATCGGGCAGATTAAACCGGGTTTCATGAACCATTCGGCATTTTTTAACAATAACCGTAACTACTCACCCCGTGTGCAGCATAGGTTAAAGCGGTGCCGGTGTCTCCTGCCGGGGGCGTCTGCGGCCAGGGATG
>DATCIR010000263.1:0-7917 GCA_036507695.1 Gammaproteobacteria bacterium | reverse complement strand
GTTTTTCAGCGTTTTTTCCGGATTACTGCCGGCTACCCGCCGCGAAAACACGGTATGGGTTGAGCATAAGCGGCTTCTACTGTATAGCAGCAACCAGACCCGATTTTGGTTATGATGCGCGAATGCCGCTCGCCTATTTCCATCCCGTGGTCAGTGCCTGGTTTCACAAAGCCTTTGCCGCACCGACCGATGTGCAACAGCAATCCTGGCCGGCGATCAAACGTAACCAGCCAAGCTTAATCGCCGCGCCGACCGGTTCCGGTAAAACACTGGCCGCATTTCTCTCCGCCATCGACGACCTGGTGCGCGATGGCATGGGCGCGCCGCTGCCCGATGAAACCCGGGTGTTGTATGTGTCGCCTTTGAAAGCTTTATCCAACGACATTCAAAAGAATTTACAACAACCGTTGAATGGTATCCGCGACATGCTGCTGGAAAGCGGCCTGCCGGATATCTGCATCCGCGCCTGGGTGCGCACCGGCGACACCCCGCAGGCGGAGCGCAACCAGATGCGCCGCACCCCGCCGCATATTCTGGTGACCACGCCCGAGTCGCTCTACATTCTGCTAACGTCCGAATCCGGACGCAAGATGTTGTCCACCGTGCGCACGGTGATCGTTGACGAGATTCACGCCCTGGCCGGCAACAAGCGCGGCGCGCACCTGGCATTATCGTTACAGCGACTCGATGCGCTCTGCGCCAGCCATCACAATAAAAAACCCACGCGCATTGGCTTGTCGGCCACGCAAAAACCGATTACCACGATCGCCGAGTTCCTAACCGGCGGCGCAGCGGAGCATTGCCAGATCATCGATACCGGCCATACGCGCGACCGCGACCTGGCCCTGGAGTTAACGTCTTCACCTTTACAAGCAATCATGCCCAATGAAGTGTGGGAAGAAATTTATGACCGCCTGACACAACTCATCGGGGAACACAACACCACACTGATCTTTGTCAACACGCGAAGGCTCGCGGAGCGCGCCGCGCACCATCTGGCCGACCGCATCGGTAATACCCTGGTAACCGCGCATCACGGCAGCTTGTCGCGTGAACACCGCCTGCATGCCGAACAACAACTGAAATCAGGAAAATTAAAAGCCCTGGTCGCCACCGCTTCATTGGAACTGGGTATTGATATCGGGGATGTCGATCTCGTCTGCCAGTTGGGCACACCGGGCGGCATCGCCACGTTTTTACAAAGAGTCGGCCGCTCCGGTCATGCCGTGGATAAAACCCCCAAGGGACGCCTGTTTCCGCTGACCTGCGATGACCTGGTGGAATGCACGGCCTTACTGGATGCTATATCCCGCAATGAACTGGATCAACTCAGTTTGTGCGCGCAACCGCTGGATGTGCTGGCCCAGCAAATTGTCGCGGAGATTGCCAGCCGCGAATGGGATGAACAGGAACTTTATCAACACCTGAAGCAGGCCCGTCCCTATCATGCCTTACCCTTCGCAACCTATTCCGACGTGATAACCATGCTGGCTGATGGCTTCACCACCCGCCGTGGCCGGCGCGGGGCTTATATCCATCATGACCGGGTGAATCACCGGTTACGCGCGCGGCGGGGCGCGCGCCTGGTGGCGGTGACCAATGGCGGCGCTATTCCGGACCAGTTTGACTATGACGTTGTATTACAACCTCAAGGCCATTCTATTGGCACTTTAAATGAAGACTTCGCCTTTGAAAGTATGCCCGGTGATATTTTCCAATTAGGCAACACCTCTTACCGCATGTTGAAGATCGAACAGGGCCGGGTGTTCGTGGACGACGCCAAAGGCGAACCGCCCAATATTCCTTTCTGGATCGGCGAAGCGCCGGGGCGCAGCGATGAGTTATCCCAGGCCGTGTCGCGCCTGCGCCAACAACTGGATCAATCCCTGGAGCAAGGCATTGAGCCCACCGTGGCCTGGCTCACCGGACAACATCAGTTATCGTTGAGCGCCGCGCAACAATTGGTGGAATACCTGGCCGCCGCCAAGGCCGCTTTGGGTGTGTTACCCAACCAGGACACCATTATCTTCGAGCGTTTCTTTGACGAAACCGGCGATATGCACCTCGTCATTCATTCCCCCTATGGCTCGCGCATTAACCGCGCCTGGGGGCTGGCATTGCGCAAACGTTTTTGCCGCAAGTTTAATTTTGAATTGCAGGCCGCCGCCCTGGAAGACAGCATTGTGCTGTCACTCGGCGCCACGCACAGTTTCCCGCTGGAGGAAGTCGCCACTTATTTAAAAGCCGAAACCGTGCGCGAAATATTAATTCAAGCCTTGCTGGCCGCGCCCATGTTCCCTACCCATTGGCGCTGGAACGCCAATATTGCGCTCGCCGTACCGCGCAACCGCAACGGTAAAAAAGTACCGGCCTATTTTCAGCGCAACGACGCCGAGGATCTGGTGTCGGTGGTGTTTCCCGATCAACTGGCCTGTTTTGAAAACATTGCCGGTGACCGCGAAGTGCCGGACCATCCGCTGGTCAACCAGACCATTCAGGATTGTCTTACCGATGTGATGGACATCGAGGGACTCGAAACTTTACTGCAACGTATTGCACGCGGTGAGGTAACGATTGTTTGCAAAGACTTGAACGGCCCTTCCCCGCTGGCGCAAGCCATTTTGAACGCGCGGCCCTACGCGTTTCTGGATGACGCGCCGGCGGAAGAACGCCGCACCCTGGCGGTGCAACAACGCCGCTTTGCCGATCCGCACAGCGCGGCTGAACTGGCACGTCTTGATTCGGCGGCGATTGAACAAGTTAAACAGGAAGCCTGGCCCGCTCCACGCGATATGGATGAACTGCATGATGCCCTGGTGTTGCTGGGATTTATCACCGGCAAGGAATTTACAGGCTTCACTCAAATGAACAGCGTCATGGGTTCGTTTATGGATAATTTAGTGGCGCAGCAGCGTGTCACGCACATGCACCTGACCGGCGCGCACTCCATCTGGGTGGCCGCGGAACGCCTGCAGGAAATGCGGCTGGTATTGCCAAACACTACTTATCAACCCAACATTGCGCCGGTCATCGACAACAAGAATCAGCATTTCACCAAAGAGGACGCAGTACGGGAAATTATCCGCAGCCGTCTGGAAGGCCTGGGTCCGGTCACCGCGCAGCAATTGGCAACCGATTTTGCCATCGCGACCGCCACGGTTGACCAGGCGTTACTGGCGCTGGAAGCGGAAGGTTTTGCGATTCGCGGGCAGTTTACGTCTAACACCACACAACTCGAATGGTGTGAGCGGCGTTTGCTGGCGCGCATTCATCGTTACACGATAAAATCCCTGCGCAATGAAATCAAGCTGGTCAGCGCCGGCGCGTTTATGCAGTTTCTGTTTCACTGGCATCACCTGGATGACAAGGTGGAAAGCAAGGACGCCTTGCTGGACATCATCGCGCAACTGGAAGGCTTTTCGATTCCGGCAGTGGCCTGGGAAAGAGATATCCTGCCCGCGCGCATGGCGTTTTATTTGCCGGACTGGATGGATAGCCTGTGCAACAGCGGCCGCGTCAACTGGATGCGCATTACCTCAGGGAATACTAATGGCAAAACCAAAGCCACACCCATTAGCATTACTCCCATCGCGTTACTGTTGCGTCAACACACCAGCGCCTGGTTAAACAAAACCGGCAGCGAGTTACCGGAATTATCCGGCGCCGCGCAAACCCTGCATAACCTGTTAAAGCACCAAGGCGCTTTGTTTTTTGATGATCTCGTTAATGAAAGCCATCTGCTGCGCAGCCAGGTGGAAACCGCACTGGGCCAACTGGTTGCCAACGGCCTGGTGACCTCGGACAGTTTTATTGGCTTGCGGGCTTTGGTGACACCTTCCAGCCGGCGGCCCGGTTTCGGCGCCCGCCGCCGGCTGAATTCCAACGCGCTGAACATCGAAGACGCCGGGCGCTGGACTCTCATCAATCACCAAACGGCCAACGATAATCCGCAAGCCACGCAGGAACACATCGCCCAAGAACACATCGCAAAAACCTTGTTAAAACGTTATGGCGTGGTGTTCCGCAAACTACTGGAACGGGAAGCCAACCTGCCCTCCTGGCGTGAACTGCTCTATGTCTACCGCCGCCTGGAAGCGCGCGGCGAAATCCGCGGGGGACGGTTTGTGGAAGGATTCAGCGGCGAACAGTTTGCCTTGCCCGATGCGGTGAGTTTGTTGAGAAAGGCCCAGCAACCGTCAGACGGCTTGATTGTGGTGTCCGCGGTGGATCCCCTCAACCTCACCGGCGTAATACTGCCGGGCGAACGGATTACCGCCAGCAATAAAAACAAAATCCTGTTCCGCAACGGCAAGCCCATCGCGGTTTCGAAAAACGGCCAAGTGGAATTTCTCGAAGACATGAACCCGGAATTGCAATGGCAGGCGCAAACCACGCTATTGCGAAAACATAAGCCTGGCCAAGTCATGTCTCCGCCTACACAAACGGTTTAGCACAAGCAGCGCTTGCTGATTTTACTCGCCCGCCGAACTGTAAATAAAACTCCATCACTTTAGCGGGCGACTCAGCATAAATGGGTTCTATAAAGCGGCCTTATTTATAATGAAGGACTACCGGTTCGGCCCTTTTCCACTTCCCCACATTAGTTAATAACATCAGTTAATAACATCAAATACGCCTTGCCTCAGCCGCCCGCCATTCGATTTTCTCAGATTACAGGAATTTAAACACATTCGACACTACTAATGTACCACGCGTCTTAACGCCTGTAACCGTATGGCAGCTGATGAATAATTATTGATAGCGCCATCGAGATTATATATCATGCTTGGTACCTTCCTTTTTGATAGAACTATTCTATATTAATATAAATACAAATAGAGACGCATCAATATACAAACGCTGTATATAGCAGATAAAAATTTTTTGATTTAAGAAAACCATGTAACAAGAAGCGATATAGGTTTAATTTAAAGGAATCTTTTTATGTCTAACTATGAAGTAAATTGTCTCACTCGAAAATCCCGCCCCAGTTTATTCAGCCTGCTTTCCTGCATTACATTGTCAACAGTCAGTTTGTTGACAGCCAGTTCAGCCTTTGCCGCATCCGAACAGGAATTCACCCTGTTTGAGTCCGGGCAGGTGCGGCCAATGGCTATCAGCAATAACCATAAGAATCTATTTGTCGTTAACACGCCAAATAACACAGTCGAAATATTCAATATTACCGATGATGGACTCAGTCTTGCCGCCAGCGTTCCGGTCGGTCTGGAGCCGGTGGCGATTGCATTAAGAAACAACAATGAAGCGTGGGTGGTTAACCATCTCTCCGACAGCGTCAGTATTATTCGATTGCAAAACGGCAATCCTTATGTGAAACGCACATTACTGGTCGGCGATGAGCCGCGCGATATCGTGTTTGCCGGGGCGGATGATGAAAACACTTACGCCTTCATCACCACCGCGCACCGGGGACCGAATGCCCCCTTCAACCCCGAGTTAACCAAACCCGGCATCGGCCGTGCCGACGTGTGGGTTTTTGACGCGGACGCGGAACCAGACAGCGCCACGCTCGGCGGAACACCCGTAAACATCATTCAACTGTTTAGCGACACACCGCGGGCCTTGGCTGTCAGTGCCGATGGTAAATTTGTTTACGCCGCGGCTTTCAAATCCGGCAATCAAACCACCACGATTTGGGAAAGCAGGGTTACCGCAACCGCCGGGCTGCCGGAACCCACAGTCGATGCCGCTGGTGAAGTGCAGCCTTTTGTGGGTCTGATTGTAAGGTTTAATGGCAACAACTGGATTGACACCATAGGCCGCACCTGGGATCAATATGTTAAATTTTCGCTGCCGGACAAAGATGTATTTGTCATTGACGCCACCGCCAATCCTCCGGCACAGGTAAGCGGCAGCGCCGGGTATTTTTCCGGAGTAGGCACGGTATTGTTCAATATGGCGGTTAATCCGAAATCCGGCGCGGTTTATGTGAGTAATACCGAGGCGTTTAACGAGAATCGATTCGAAGGCCTCGGCGCTACACACCAATACGGCACTGTAAGAGGCCGGTTTTTGAAAAACCGCATCACCGTCATTAAAAACAACACCGTCGCCGCAAGACATTTAAACAAGCATATCGATTTCAGTACTTGTTGTGATCCCGACGATAATAACCTCAGTTTGGCGCAACCCACCGATATGACCGTCACCAAAGACGGTAAAACGCTGTACGTCGCGGCTTTTGGTTCCGCGAAAATCGGCGTGTTCGATACCGCCCAGCTGGAAAATGACAGTTTCCTGCCAGATGAAAACAACCAGATCATGCTGTCGGCGGGAGGTCCCAGTGGGGTTGTATTGGATGAACAACGCAACCGCCTATACGTGTTAACCCGGTTTGATAACGGTGTTTCCATCGTGGACGCCGGACAAAAAGCCGAGGTCGGTCACTTGACCATGCACAATCCGGAACCCGCAAGCGTGGTGGCCGGCCGCCAGTTTCTTTACGATGCGTCCTACACCTCCACCGATGGCAATGCCTCCTGCGGCGGATGCCATATTTTTGGCGACATGGATGATCTCGCGTGGGACCTTGGAAATCCCGACGAAGTCTCTTCCGCTATGCCAGGCCCTATTGATCCGACAGGACCCTGGAGAAACACGCCGGCACAAATAAACCGTTCCCATGATATGCCCCCGCTGTTCCGTGCGCTAAAGGGACCGATGACGACGCAGAGCCTGCGTGGCATGGCGAATCATGGTCCAATGCATTGGCGGGGCGACCGTACCGGCGGAGTACTAGCGCCCTCCGTGCAACCCGACAGCGGAACTTATAACGAGGAAATTGCGTTTAAACAATTTAATCCTGCGTTCGTCGGCTTGATGGGACGCGACTCACCATTAACCGACGATGAAATGCAGGCATTTACCGATTTCATATTGCAAGTCACCTATCCACCCAATCCGATCCGCGCGCTGGACAATTCCCTAACGCCGCAACAACAGCGCGGCAAGGATTTCTTTTTCGAAAGACAGGCAGATACATTCTTTAAGTGTATCGGTTGCCATACCACGGATCCTGACGGCAACCGCGAGTACAATGTTGCAAAACCGGGTTTCTTCGGTTCATCAGGCGAATACAATGCGGGGCGCGTGGGCTTTCAGGTTATCAAAGTTCCGCATTTGAGAAACCTGTACCAGAAAGTCGGCATGTTTGGCATGCCAAGCGTTCCTGAACTGCTGCCGGTCATAATCGATGGCATCACCAACCCGTTTATGGGCGAGCAAGTCCGTGGCTTTGGCTTTTTTCACGATGGCTCACAGGATACGCTGTTTTCATTCCACAAACGCAGAGCGTTTTTACATCGTGCGCCGGGCACCAATGGCCCCAATGATCCGGGTAACGAAGGTATTGATACCAATATGGCCGTGGGCGATGTGACGCGCAGTGAAATCGAAGCCTTTATGTTGGCATTCCCGTCTAATCTGGCGCCCATCGTAGGCCAGCAGGTGACCCTTTCCCAAGCCAATTACCAAAATACCGACGTGATCAATCGTATTGAGCTGTTAAAGTCACGGTCGCTGGCCGGAGAATGTGAGTTGGTAGCGCATCAATCCAACAACAGAGGCTATTTGTATGCCGGTAACGATCAATACCAAACCAACCGGAACGGAACATCCATTTCTCACGCGAACCTGCAAAGCGCGGCGGCAACAACACCCGGTGAAGAAATAACTTTCACCTGCGTGCCCAATGGATCCGGTTTCCGGATGGCATTGGATCGGAACGAAAATGGTGTAATGGATGGGGACGAACCGGGCGTTTGATTAACTGAACCCTTGGTAAAATTTTCTTTCAAAAAAATCTTCCCCCTGTTTACCGATTATCGGTAAACAGGGGCAGTTTTACTCCGCACCCTTTGCTGAGTAGCAATTGCTTCATGGAGTAAAAGATAAAGA
>DATCIR010000262.1:0-4109 GCA_036507695.1 Gammaproteobacteria bacterium | reverse complement strand
CTGGCAAGACACGCCGTAAATGCATCCCTGCAGGCTCGATGGCGGCATGGCCCAGGCCAGCTTCTCGACCCGTTCCGGGTCTCACCTTCTCCCTGCCGCCAACGGTCTTGCCAGACACCTCCGCCTCCCGCGCTGTGCATGCGGCCATTTAAAGTAACAAAGTAGAACTATATAAATAAAGTAATGTCATGTTAAAAAAATTTAAACCCACCGGCAAACCCATGCCGGAATCCGCCAACACCCAAACCGGTTTTCAATACCCCGGCGTGCGGGCGGCGATGGATGGCAACACCGCCGCGATCATGTGCGAACGCGAATCCAGTGATGCCGCCGGCGCTTATCCGATTACCCCATCCACGCAAATGGGCGAGTACTGGGCGGAAGCCGCGGCCACCGGCCACATTAATATCTCCAACCGGCCGTTGATCTTTATCGAGCCGGAAGGTGAACATGCCGCCGCGGCGGTCACCGCGGGGCTTTCCATGACCGGTTTGCGCGCGGCGAATTTCTCCTCCGGTCAGGGCATCGCTTACATGCACGAGTCGTTGTACGCCGCGGTGGGCAAACGCCTGACCTACGTGCTGAATATCGGCGCCCGCGCCATGACCAAGTCCACGCTCAATGTGCACGCCGGGCACGATGATTATCACTGCGTGGACGATACCGGCTTCTTTCAGTTGTTCGCCAAGAACGCGCAGCATGTCGCGGACCTTAATATCATCGCCCATTATATTGCTGAGCACGCCTTGAATCCGGGCATCATCGCGCAGGATGGCTTTCTCACCACGCACCTGATTGAATCATTGATGGCGCCGGAACGGGAATTGATCGCACGCTATCTCGGCAAACCCGATGACATCATCGACGCTCCCACCCCGGCGCAGAAAATTATTTATGGCGACACGCGGCGGCGCATTCCGGAACTCTGGGATGTGGACAATCCGCTGATGGCGGGCATCGTGCAAAACCAGGACAGCTACATGCAAAGCGTGGCCGCGCAGCGCCCGTTTTTTTTTGATCATATCCAGGAAATCACCGATCAAGCGTTTGACAAGTTTTATGAACTCACCGGACGGCGTTATGCGCGGGTGGTGGCTTATCGTTGCGATGATGCGGAGTACGTGATCCTGGGGCAAGGCAGCATCACGTCCAGCGCCGAGGTGGTGGCCGACTATTTACGGGAATCCCGGCAACTCAAAGTGGGTGTGGTGAACCTGACCATGTTCCGCCCCTTCCCGGCTGATTTGCTCGGTGAGATTTTAAAGGGCAAAAAAGGCGTTGCAGTATTGGAACGCCTCGATCAACCGCTGGCCTCGGATCTGCCCCTGATGCGCGAGATTCGCGCCACGCTCAGCAAGTGTATTGAAAACGGATACGCCGATGGCAGCAAACCCTGGCCCGAACTCGCGGCCTACAAAAAACCCGAGCACATACCGAAACTGTATTCCGGATCGTTTGGCATGGGCAGCCGCGACTTGCAGGCCGAAGGCTTGATCGCCGCCGTCGAAAACATGTTGCCCGAAGGCAAGCAGCGCAAACTGTATTATCTTGGCATTGACTTTCTGCATGAGACGCCGTTCACGCCCAAGCAGGAAATCTACCAGCAAACCCTGCAAAAAGCTTATCCCAAACTCGCCGAGCTCGCGATTCATGGCAGCGAGAATCCCAACCTGATGCCGGACAACAGCATCACCGTGCGCATTCATTCCGTGGGCGGTTGGGGCGCGATCACCACCGGGAAAAACCTGGCGATGACCTTGTTTGATTTATTGGGTTACCACATCAAGGCCAATCCCAAGTACGGCTCCGAGAAAAAAGGCCAGCCCACCACGTATTATTTGTCCGCGGCGCCGGAACCGATCCGCATGAACTGCGAATACTATTATGTGGACGCGGTGATTTCGCCCGATCCGAATGTGTTTAGCCACACCAACGCGCTGGCCGGTTTAAAGGACAACGGCGTGTTCATTATTCAAAGCGAGCACGCGACGGCGCAAGCGTTATGGAACAGCATTCCGGCCAACTATCAAAAAATGATACGCGACAAGCAGATCAAGCTCGCCTATGTCGACGCGTTCAAAATCGCGCGCGAAGAAGCCACCGATCCGGATCTGCAATTGCGCATGCAGGGCACGGCGTTTCAGGGTGCGTTCTTTGCCGCCTCAACGGTGATGGAAAAAATGTCGCTCACCGAAGAGACCCTGTTGACCGCCATCAAGGCCCAGCTGCAACACAAGTTTGGTTCTAAAGGCGCGCGCGTGGTGGAAGATAACCTGCGCGTGGTCAAGCGTGGTTTTGACGAGACGCATATTCTGCCGGAGCTGCCGCCCGCCGATGCGCATGCGGTGAGCGTGGCCGTCACCACGGAACCGGCATTACCGATCATGCTCAAGCACATGCCGCAAAGCCAAGCCCCCGCTTCCGATATTCACCGCTTCTGGGAGCAAACCGGCAACTTTTATCTGCGCGGCAAAGGCAATGATAACCTGGCCGACCCGTTCATCAGCATGAGCCTGATGCCGGCGGCCTCCGCGGTATTCCGCGACATGACCTCGATCCGCTTCACGCACCCGCAATGGATTGCGGAAAACTGCACCGCCTGCGGTGAGTGCTACACGGTCTGCCCGGACACCGCCATTCCCGGCCTGGTCAACGATATATCCCAGGTGCTGGACACCGTTGTCGCGCGGGTGAAACGCAACGGCCACGCGGTTAAACAGTTGCCCAAGGCGGTGCGCCTTTTGGAAAAACAGCTGCGCGCGCTGTGCAACGCGGCGGATGAAAAGGCGACTGTCAGTGACCTGATCGACGGCGCCATTGAAAACGTTATCGGCGACAGCAGTGCCGAAACCAAAGACGCGCTGAAAACGGAGTTCGGCTGGTTCAAGGAAGCCTTGGGCGGTTTTCAATTCTCACTCACCCGTCCTTACTATACGGTCAAGGAAAAGAAATCGCCCGGCAGTGGCGGACTGTTCAGCATCACCATTAATCCTTACACCTGCAAAGGCTGCCAGCAATGCATCGAAGTGTGCGATGACGACGCCTTGCGCGCCGTACCCCAAACCAAGGACACTATTCAACAGTTACGCGATAACTGGAACTTCTGGCTCGACCTGCCCACCACACCGAAACACTATATTCGCGTCGACAACCTGGAACAGCGCATCGGCGCCTTGCAAACGATTCTGCTTGATAAGCATGTCTACAGCGCTTTCACCAGCGGCGATGGCGCCTGCATGG
This sequence comes from Gammaproteobacteria bacterium, assembly GCA_036507695.1. Taxonomy (GTDB): domain Bacteria; phylum Pseudomonadota; class Gammaproteobacteria; order SZUA-152; family SZUA-152; genus JAKEGK01. The sequence continues at coordinate 869 of DATCIR010000262.1, read as the reverse complement.
GTTGTGCGGAAAAAACCATAATTCATTTATTCACCGCCACGGTGGAAGCACTGATGCAGCCGCGCGTGGCCAAACACGTGGAACAGCTAACGGACCTGATACAGCGCCTGGAACGGCATATCGAACAGAAACTGGTGCAGGAAATTAATATCGATGACACCAGCGCCATCAACCAGGCTATTGCGCAAATCGGTAACGAAGACATCACCCTGGCGAGCATTGCCAAACAGCTCGAGGCGCTGCACGAATCACATCCGATTGATCCGGAATGGCTGAAACGCGTGGTGCGCCTGGTGTCACGGCTCAAGGATTTAAAATGGAAATACACCACCGGCGTCACCGGCAAAGGCCGCACCGCCATGGGTATTATCAATTCCACCGGCTGCTCATCGGTCTGGGGCAGCACCTATCCCTTTAATCCCTATCCGTTTCCCTGGGCCAATCATTTATTCCAGGACAGCCCTTCCATGGCCATGGGTGTTTTCGAAGGCCACATGGCGAAAATGGCCGAAGGTTTTAAAACAGTTCGCGAAGCGGAACTGGAACTGGCCGGCAACTATGATCCCGCGGAACACGAAAACTTTTTCCGCTACTTCACCTGGCAGCAATTCAGCGACGAAGAATTTGCCTTGTGCCCGCCGGTGGTGGCCGTCGGCGGTGACGGCGCCATGTATGACATCGGCTTTCAAAACCTGTCACGCATGCTGATGTCCGGCAAACCCATCAAGGCATTGGTGCTGGACACCCAGGTGTATTCCAACACCGGCGGCCAGGCCAGCACCGCCAGCTTTACCGGACAAATCTCCGATATGGCGCCGTTCGGCAAAGTCAGCGGCGGCAAACAGGAAAGGCGCAAGGAAATCGGGCTC
>DATCIR010000261.1:0-3695 GCA_036507695.1 Gammaproteobacteria bacterium | reverse complement strand
ATTTCATGCCGCCCTATGTGATTACCGAACCACAGATTCAGTATATGGCCGATGTCGCGCGGCGCGGCATCGATGCCGCAACGCGGCAATAACCGCCGCTTTTGATTCACTCCACGGTGGAGACGCTGATGCCGTGGTTTTTCAGGCGTGCTTCCAGCACGTATTGGTCGGGAATTAATGCGCCCTGTTTATCAACAATCACGTGACGCAATATCAATGAGTCGTTTTCACCAATCTCCGGTGCATCTTGAATATTGCCGGCTTCGACACTCATGAGGCGCGGGATACCGGTTGATAACAAGGCGTAAAACGGCCGGTTGGGATCGGCCGCAATGGAATTCAGGATAATGATGCGGCTGCGCCGGTCCGGTGCGGAGTTCGTCTGATCAATCATTTTCTCAAAGCTGACAACCGGTATCCGGTATCCGCGCCATGGGATATAACCCAGGAACCAGTCCGGCATGTTTTCCGGAAGCTCGGGTGGTGTGTACGCAATAACTTCCGCAATGGCCGTATTGGGCAATACCAAACGCACGGTCTCTAGGCTGATTAACTGACTACGGACAACGATTGCTTTTTCTGCCATGTTGGCCATTACCTGTGTTAGAAAGTCTGTGTTAAAAAGTCTGGATTAATAATATCGGGTTCTGTTTGGGTTCTATCTAGTCTTTACGGTGCGCCGGCGAAAAACTTTATTCTGGCTTGCGGTAATACTCGTAGAGATGCTTGGCCAGTTGTTCCGGATTGGCGCTGTAGGAAACCTTGCCGGTTTTACGCGCCTGGTCCGGCATGCTGCTGACCACGCAACTCGCAATGTCCTGGGCCCACACAATACCGCCTTGCTCCGCAATGGCTTCGCAACCCCGTGCGCCATCATCACCCATGCCGCTAAATACGATGGTGCCGGCTCTTTCACTGTAACAGCGTGCGACTTCGGCCATGACGTTATCAATGCTGGGCGAATAGATCGTTGCCGGCGGCGCCTGGGATAACGCGAGGAAACCGTCTTTGGTGATAGAAAGTTGCTTATCCGCGGGCGTCAGCACGACTTCACCGTGTTTGAGCTTGTGACCGGTTTTGCCCGGCAGAACCTCGAATGCGGTCACGCGGTTCAACTGTTCCGCCAGTAATGATACGTGGTTAGCGCCAATGTGCTGCGCCAGAATAAACGCGACGGGCAGGTCTTGCTGGATCGCCGCCAGAAACTGCCGTACCGCCTGCGGACCGCCCAGCGACGCTCCAAGTACCCACACATTCAGTTTGGTGTTTTCCACCGCGGAGGGCGCTGCGGGTTTGATAGGCGTTGCGGTTTTCACCGCCGCCGGATTAACACTGGCGCCCGCCGCTATCGCGGATGTCTTGCTCTTGAGTGGCGCCTGGTTATTCGTGGGGATTTGCGGTTTCACCATGGGGAACGGAAGCTCGTCCACTGGAGATTTTGCAACGGGTTTTGCCCCGTTCGCCATTTCCGTCAGTTTCTCCGCCAGTTTTTTCCCCCAATTACCGCCGGATGCCGCCAGGCTAACGCCTTCCGGGCCGCTATCATTAAACAGTATCGGAATATCGGTTTGTTCGGCCAGGGCATCCAGGAAATCCAGATCCTCGTCCTCATCGTCACGCAGGTCGATGAGCAGTACAGCGGCGGGATGTTGTTTGAGCGCAGTCAGGAATTGGCCGCCAACAGCTTCACTCACCACCACTTCGAGCCCGTTTTGTTCGAGCATGGTGTGCAAAAGTTGGCGCTGATTCTGGGATGAAGCAAATACAGCTACCTTGGTGGTTGTGGCGATTTTGGGTTCCAGCATTTACTGATCATGCAATAGGGACTGGATATTTTCCAGCAGTTCATGTTCCTGATATGGTTTGCCCATATACATATTAACGCCGATATTTAACGCGCGGTCACGGTGTTTGTCGCCGGTTCGTGACGTAATCATTATTATGGGTATATGTTTCAACCGTGGGTCACTTCGTACCGCGGTTGCCAGCTCGTAACCATCCATGCGCGGCATTTCCACGTCGAGCAGGATGATATCAGGAATATTCTCCAACATCACGGTTAATGCATCCATGCCATCTTTTGCGGTAAGCGGTTCATAATTGTGACGGGCCATCAGACGCTGCGTGACCCTGCGCACCGTAATGGAGTCGTCCACGATCAACACGACAGGGGGTTTTTCCGCTTGGACGGCGGCCGCCACATCACGTACCCGGCTTGCGTCATCGGTCTTCTGCAACGCGTGGCTGGTGCGGATCAAGGTGCCAAGATCAAGAATCAACGCCACATCACCATTGGGAAGAATGGTGGCGCCGGAAATACTGTTGATTGAGCTTAATTGCTGCCCGACCGATTTGATCACAATTTCCTGGCGGCCGATTAATTGATCCACCTGCAGCGCGACGCGATGGTCGCCGCTGCGGGCCAGGAGTATCGGAAATTTGCCTTTTTCCGGCGCTTTGGCGGGCGCCGTGCCATGCAAGACGTAGCCGATATGCAAATGCTCGTATTGATGACCGGCATAAACGTAATCGGAAGCCTTGCCGGAAATCAGCTTATTCACATCTTCACTGGTGAGCCGGACCACGTGTTCAATGTTTGAAAGAGAAATGGCGTAAATCGCTTCGTCCACCTGCACCATCAAGGCCTGGTTAATCAATACGGTCAGCGGCAGGCGTATAGTAAACGTGGAACCCTTGCCTTTCTCGGTTGCAATGTACAGCGAGCCGTTCAGTTGCTTGATTTCGGTGTTAACGACATCCATACCGACACCCCGTCCGGAAATCTGGGTGACTGTTTCCGCCGTGCTGAAGCCGGACTGTAGAATAAAATCGAGCACTTCGTCATCTCCGACCTTGGAATCCGTTTCTATAATCCCGCGCTCGATGGCTTTTTTACGAATGGCGTCGACATTAATGCCGGCGCCATCATCGGAAATGCGCAGCACTACTTCAGAACCTTCACGGCTGAAATTGATCGCGATCATGCCGGCCTCGGGTTTGTTGGCTTTTTTACGGTCGGCGGGTTTTTCCACGCCATGGTCAATGGCGTTTCGCAATATATGTTCCAGCGCCGGCACGATCCGGTTTAACTGGGTACGGTCCATTTCGCCTTCCGCGCCGTTGACCTGCAACTCCGCTTCCTTAGCGGTTTCCTGGCAGGTTTGACGCACCACGCGCCGCAAGCGCGCGATAACGCTTGAGAAAGGCGTCAAGCGCGTCTTCATGAGGGCTTCCTGCAAATCATTGTTGACGCGCGATTGTTGCAGCAACAATACATCAGTATCGCCGGACAAGCCTTCCAATGCGTTTTGAATGCTGGTCAAGTCGTCAAAACTTTCCACCATGCTTCGCGACAACTGTTGCATGTAGGAAAAGCGGTCCATTTCCAGCGGGTCGAAGGAGAGATCCGCCGCGGAGGGGCGCGAACCGCCCGCTCCCACCGCGGAAGTGTCCGGAACATGGCGGTACATGATCTGCGCTTCAGTCTCCATCTCAAAGTTACGTAACTGTTCACGAAAACGGGCGATAGTTTGCTGTAATTCCTTGAGGTTAAAGTGCCACTGCCCCAGTTGCTGCGCGATCCGGGCGTTATAAATGTTTGCCTCGCCGGCATGATTAACCAAGTTGTCAACCAGGTCCGCTTTAACCCGGATTTGCTCTTCGGCCGCGCGGGTCTTGGGCTGTGCATCCTCCGG
>DATCIR010000260.1:0-12330 GCA_036507695.1 Gammaproteobacteria bacterium | reverse complement strand
GCCCTTATTTACATTCAATGAAATTCGTCATTGCGGCGGATGCCGGAATCCAGGGCATTTATTTCTGGATACCGGTTTACACCGGTATGACAGGGCCTGTGAAAATGCCAATTTATTGTGCATGACTTTCTTAAGTAAGTGCCATTCGGGTCAGAGAACAATTGTTTCTAATATTAGCGGTTTGCGATAGATGACAAGAATAAAAAGTGCATGGCGAATTGATGGATGGCGCGTAAACCGAGGTTTAATTAAGTAGTGATACCCCGGCATGTGGTTCAACGATTTAGCAATGAAATGTGCTTGGCAAGCCAGGGAGACCGAGAATCGAAGAAGGAGAGGTTTATTAATTATGTATATTAGTAGAAATTGTTCTCTGGCTCCGTTTTTTTAACAGGAGTTACCGGTTGCCATGACATATTTAATCACTAAGTGTAATCACTAAGTGTAATCACTAAGTGTAATCACTAAGCTTAATCACTAAGACAGGCGGCTGTTATAAGTAACTAGATCCAGCTGCCGGACCAGGTTTTGCGCAATTGTTGCCACAAATCCTTCAGGTTTTCGTCGAACACGACGCTGGTATCGGTCTCTACGATAATCCAGTCCCCGCGTTTGATTTCCGCCTGCAATTGACCCGGCGCCCAACCGGCATAACCGACGTATGCGCGCGTGGCTTCGCCGTCTATGGCTTTGGGTAATCCGTGGATCACCGCATCGAGGCCCAACGTAAAATAAATATCGTCAATGACCGGATTCATACCGGCATGCGGCCGTTTGGTTTTCATGAGCACAAATATGCCATCGGTTTTGACAGGTCCGCCGAGGTATAACGCCGCGGTAAAGTCTTTCAGTTCCTTAACCTCGGGAAATGCTTCGTTCAACGGAATATTGGAAGACCGGTTGATGGTGATACCGGTTGCGCCGGTGGCCGCGCCGAAATGCGTGATCAATATCACGGTTTCCTTAAAACTGCTCCGTGCGAGGTTGCCGGTGGCCACCAGGAAACGGCCCTTTTTGGGTTCCAATAGTGGGCCTGCAACCGGAAGCATTTGCGCCCAACATTGCGTGCTGAATAAAAACACGATCAGCAGCTGCAACATGGTCCGCTTCGGTTTTGAAAAAATGACATTCGCAAAGCAGAATCGGCAATTCATGGCGAATACAGGCATTCCCTAAAATACGCTCAGGCGAGCACGTTCCAATAATGGCGGCCGCCGGGGTAAGCCGGGGCGCGAGGCATCAGTATACCCCAGAACGTGTTTCGGGTGAGCTATCGGAAACGGTTTTGCCGTTAACTGCGTGTTTGATGGGGGTATTTTCCGGCCGTGTGTTACACCGCCTCTACCGTACTCTTGCCGCTGGCTCTGGCCGCATCCAGGGCTTGGTGGGACTTGCGCAGCAATAACACCGAGTCGTTACCTTTTTCCCAGCCGGTAACACCAAAATTGGCCTGTAACTGGAACGAGGAATTTTCATGATGGATTTGCAGTTCAGCGACCTGGGCGGAAATTTTATTCGCCAAATGCACCGCGGAGGGTTTGTCGGTTTCCGGCAGAATAAAAACAAAGCGGTTGTATTCCACGCGGCTAACGATATCGGCCCAGCGCATTTGGTCTTTGAGCAATCGGCTGACTTCAACCACCGACTGGCTGGCGGCATCCGGTCCGTAATCGTCCACGATAGCGTCGAGGTTAGTCAGCTCCATGGTGATCACCGATAAATGATTATTGTAGCGCCGGCTGCGCGACACCAGCGGTTCCAGATGTTGCAGCATCGCGCGGTGATTCAGCAAGCCGCTTTCGCGATCGACGGTAGACAGTTGGTTTAATTGTTCGCTCAGCTTCTCCTGCTCCGCCAACAGGGACGAGACTTCCGATACATCGGAATAAATCGTGGCGGTGTAGCCCGTGCCGGTACCGGGGCCCAGCGGGATGGATTGATGTTTCAACCAGCGGTCCGCTGTCGTCTCGCCGCCGGGCACCAGCACCGTATCGGACGCCTCCGTAATCGGCCGTAGCTTGCTGCTTTTCAATGCCGATAGCGAACTATTCAGCAGCTTGTCGCGTGGCTCGTTGACAAACGTGGCCAGCGCTTCGTTGCACCAGACAATAGTGCCGTCACGGTCCGCCACGGCGATGCCGACCGGTACCTGTTCCAGTAACTTTGCCGCCAATTCCACGCTGATTTGGTTTTTACCCGCTGCCATTGTTCTGCTCCGATGTTTTGCTCCGAAAAAGTTCTGCCCCGATGAAAGTTCTAGTCTAAAAAGTTCTGCGCCGGCCTTAAAGCTGTGTTCACCTCAGTTGCCGCGGAATCTCACGCTGTCAAAGCCTTGGCGTTTGCCCATTCAATGCAACTAAGCCGATGTTTTCTCGATAATTAATAATAGGAGAAAAAATCGCAACATGAGAAGTTATTTTGGCGGATTTTGCCCCTGGATTGCATTTTTATCTTAGTAGCCGCCCCGATTGATATAAAACGTGCTGACAGTCAGTACCCGTGTTCTCTTCTTCGGCAAATCAGCCGGTGGTCTTGAGCGCTGTCCGGCCAAATTGTGATCCGGCATTGGGCGTGCAGTGACCGGAATCACAGATTGTCTACTGCGTGACAATGACTAACCGGACAATGATTAACCGGAAATTTGCGCTCAATAAAACGGTTCATTTGCCGAAAACTTAGAGGGGATGAACCGCCCCATGAATTTAACTAATTATTGAATTTCCTGAATTTTTGGACTCTGACAGAATTTTGGCCATTGCATGCTGGTGTCGACGATAAATACAGATGGATCAGGTGAGACCGACCTGAAAGCCTTCAAGAACCGTTTTCTTGAAATCAACCGGCAGCGTCTGCAGAGAACCCAGGATTCCCTGAAATGGAAGCAGCGCAATTTCTTAAACCTGTTGCCGTTGTTTTTTCATGTCAACCACAAACAACTGCCCGGTTATGTGTCCGGCGAAACACCCGCCGGGATTGCCCTCTACACACCGGATAAAACCAGCATCGAAGCGGCGAAAAATTTCAGCAACGATTTTGTGTATAAGGAAGCCGCGCTCGCCAAGCGTGACATTCATTCACTGTTTATCATGGGCAGCGTGGGCACCATTGCCCAGTCGGAGAAAAGCGATTTTGATATCTGGCTTTGCTACAACCCGGCGCTGGACGCCAACCAGCTGACGGAACTGCGGGTCAAATGCGACTACATCGAAGTCTGGGCGGAAAGCATCGGCCTGGAAGTGCATTTTTTTCCCATGGACGCGGAAAAGTTCCGCAAGGGTGAAGCGCATCAGCTCAGCAGCGAAAGCAGCGGCACCACCCAGCACCATTTGCTGCTGGAAGAGTTTTACCGCACCAGTATTTTACTGGCCGGCCGGTTTCCCATCTGGTGGCTGGTGCCGCCCGATCAGGAAAAAAATTATGACGAGTTCGCGCATCACCTGGTTCACAACCGCTTTGTTGACCAGGACGACGTGATTGATTTTGGCGGCTTGTCCAAAGTGCCGGTCGAGGAGTTCTTCGGCGCGGGGTTGTGGCAGGTGTATAAGGGAATCGACTCGCCGTATAAAGCGGTATTGAAAATCCTGCTCATGGAAACCTACGCCAGCAGTTATCCCAATTGCGAACTGCTGAGCCACCACTTCAAGCAAAAAGTTTATGACGGTCTAATCGACCTGAATGCGCTTGACCCTTATTGTATCCTGATCCGGCGCCTCGAGGATTACCTGATCAGGCGTGATGAAAAAGAACGCCTGGAACTGGTGCGGCGCTGCTTTTATTTCAAGGTCAATGTGCCGCTGAGTTCGCCTGAAAAAAGCAAGGACGACTGGCAGCGCGATTGCCTCAGGGAGCTGACGGCGAGCTGGAACTGGAGTCCGGAATACATTGCGGAGCTGGATAAACGCGACGAGTGGAAAATTCACCGGGTATTGCAGGAAAGAAAAGTCCTGGTGGAAGACCTAACCCAAAGTTACCTGTTTTTATCCACGTTCGCGCGCAACTATGCCGGCTTGTCGCGGATCAGCCAGAAGGACCTGAACGCGCTGGGCAGGAAACTCTACGCCGCGTTTGAGAAGAAGCCGGGCAAAATCGAGCTGGTCAATCGTGGCGTGTCCGCCAATATCGTGGAACGCAAACTTACCCTGCAGCAATCCATCGCCAAGTCCGGCGCGGAATCCTGGCTGTTGCTCAATGAGGTTTCCAACACAACCACCAATCGCGCGGAGCTAACGGCGATAAAGCGCGGCAGCAGCGCGGTGGAGCTATTAACCTGGTGCCATTTCAACAAACTCGTTAACCCCGGCACTATCATCGCCCTGGATACCAAGGGCGGCTCCCTGAAAGTGGAGGAAGTAAGAAATATCCTGGATGCGCTGGAGCGGCGATTCGCGGGCGGCCACTTGCCGGAAACCAGTATCGATAACCTGGAGAAATCCCCCGTGGTTATCAATGCCTGCCTGTTTATCAACGCCGGAACCGATCCGTTGCGGGGCAATTCACGGCGCGCCAACTACATTGCCGATGACGAGGGCGATATCCTTAATCCGGTGGGCGCAACAACCAACCTGGCGCTAACCTTCGACCTGGTTATTGTCACCAGCTGGCAGGAGATTTTAACTTACCGTTATTCGGGCGCCGATGGCTTGCTGGATTGCCTGTGTCAACTGCTGCGCTGGAATTTGCGCAACAAAAAAGAGCAGCGCGGTAATTTCGCGGCCTATAACTTTTCGTTTGCGCAGGGCCAGCAGATGGTGCGCCGCATGGAACAACTGGTGGCCGATGTATTTAACGCCTATTTTCATAACAACACCTTTCAGGATGTGCGTTATATTTTGGAAGCCCAGCAATCCTTTTTTGTGATCAACCATGAAGGGGATAACTTCTATTACCTGCGGGCGGACACCGAGCGGGAGTTTTTTAACAAGTTATCGGATCCAAAAGCGGGTGTTAACAAGTTTGTCGTGGATCAACACGCCTTTAAGCGCACGATCGTGGCGCAAGTATTCGCGCGAAACAAGCCGGGCAAGATCCAGTTGTTCTATGAAGTGGCCGGGCCGCTGGCCAGTATTTATGTCCTGGATGAGCAGGGCGCGGCCTTTCATCAAAAGCTGCCGTTCCATGAAGATCTCGCCTTGATTAACCAATACATGGCGTTTTTTGACACGGTGCTGAACCGGCAAGCCATGGCGCATAATGATAAATACTACGCGGGCATGCTGGATAACATTGAGTTTTACCGTGCCAAACGCCTGCCGGACAGCGGGTGTGAATTTGTCCCCCAGCAAAGCAGCTACGAAAAAAACAAGCGTTCTTATTTTCATGTCCAGGTGGTGGGCAGTATTATCGACCAGAAAACGGTGTTTACCATGTACACCGAGGATAAGGAGTATTCCTCGCTGGATTATGGCATCAACCTGTTTCGGGAAGTGGCCAAATATGTCTTGCGGCGCCGGCCCAGCGGCGAGCGTTACCCGATTTACATCACGGACCTGGATCTCGCGCCGGCCTTGCTGGGTGAGCGGGCTTCCAGCCATTTCCAGATTATTGAATACCTCAATTACAAAAAACGCATTGAGGAAAAATTAAATTACGAACTTGAGCATTGCTAGCCCGTCCCGGCTGCTTAGCCGGGCGTTACTACCCGCGTTAACCACCGGCTGATATCCGCAATTTCTTCCGCGCAAACCGAGTGCTCCATGGCATAGCGATGCCACGCCACCGGATAGCCGAGCTTTTCCAGCCGCTCCTTGGAAACCAGACCCGCATTGAATGGCACCACCGCATCGTAAGCGCCGTGCGCCATGAATACCGGCAAGTAGGGTTCTTGTTTTGCCTCGGGCACCGGCAATTCATCGGCCAATGGCAGGTAGCAGGATAAGGCGATAATACCGGCGAATGGTTCGGCCGATCTTAAGCCGATCTGCAAGGCCATGACGCCGCCCTGGGAAAAACCGGCCAGGATAATCCTGTGCGTTGCGATGCCTTGTTGAGCCTGCTCACGAATGATGCCGTTGATGAGTTCCGCGGAGCGCAGGATTCCCGCTTTGTCCTGCCGGGCGGTAAGGTCGGTGGATATCACGTCGTACCAGGCCCGCATCACATAACCGCCATTAATAGTCACCGGTTGCCGGGGCGCATGGGGAAAGATAAAGCGGATGGCGGGATGGTCCGGCAGGTTCAATTGCGGCACGATGGGATAAAAATCGAAGCCATCGGCGCCCAGGCCGTGCAGCCAGATAACACAATATTCCGGCCCGGTTCCGGTTTCAGCCTGTTCATAGTCCAGCATGGATCAACCTTTATTTTTATGCGTGCGCTTAGCAATACAACCGCCAAGGGTACTCCAGCGCATGGCCCGAGTCCAACGCCGGCGCGATCATTTTTTGCGGTGCGGGTCCGGAAAGAGTCTCCACTAAAAGCCAGCAAGGCGGGTTTTTTATTGGTACAATTGCCGCACTTTCGTTGCCAATAGCGGGTTTCACGAACTTTGGTTTTAAAATCTTGGGGATTAAGAAAGTTAATTTCTGCAATGGCCGGGTGCGATGAATCACAATAATTTTATTAAAAGTATTATCGGGGTCGTTGTTGTTCTCGTCGCCTTGCTGGCCGGATGTGGCCAAAAGGGTGAGTTGTATTTGCCGGAGGAAGAAGCAAAAAAACAACAAGCAGAACAAAAGAAAAAAGAAGAACAGGAAAAGAAAAAAACCGAAACCAGCCAAGAACAGCCCAGCGGGCCCGCGCAGTAACCGGCTAAACGGCGTAACCAGGCCGTACAGGTATCAGTGTAAACAGGTATTACAGGTAAAAGTTAAGTATGGATTATTTCGACTATAAAAATAATGTGCTGCACGCCGAAGGCGTGGACTTGCGCGCCATCGCCAAAGCGGTTGGCACGCCGTGTTATGTGTATTCGCGCAAAACCCTCGAACGCCATTGGCATGCCTTTAATGATTTGTTTACCGGCCTGGATCACCTGGTGTGTTATGCCGTGAAAGCCAACTCCTCATTGGCGGTGTTGAATGTCCTGGCGCGCCTGGGTTCCGGGTTTGACATTGTCTCCGCGGGAGAATTGGAGCGGGTGTTAAAAGCCGGCGGCGATCCAGGCAAGGTGGTTTTTTCCGGCGTGGGCAAAACCGCGGCTGAAATGCGCCGCGCGCTCGACGTGGGGATCTATTGCTTTAACGTGGAGTCGCTGGCGGAACTTGAGCGCCTGAACCAGGTGGCGGGCGACATGGGAAAACCGGCCCCGGTGTCGATCCGCGTGAATCCGGATGTCGACGCCAAAACCCATCCGTATATATCCACCGGGCTGAAACAAAATAAATTTGGCATTGACATCGCCAACGCGCTGCCGATCTACGAACATGCCTCTCAGTTGCCGAACATCAATGTGCTGGGCGTTGATTGTCATATTGGCTCGCAACTGAGCGATATGAATCCTTTTGTCGATTCCGTGCAACGTTTGCTGGTGTTGATCGAAGCACTGCAAGCCAAGGGTATCAGCCTGCGTCATGTCGACGTGGGCGGCGGACTCGGCATTACCTACCGCAATGAAATCCCGCCCACGCCACAGGATTACGCCGCCGCCATTTTGAAAGTATTGAAGGGGCAGGATCTAAAAATCATCATGGAGCCGGGGCGGGCCATCGCGGGTAACGCCGGTATTTTATTAACCGAGGTGTTGTATCTCAAACCCGGCAGCGAAAAGAATTTTGCCATTGTCGATGCGGCGATGAATGACCTGGTGCGCCCGGCCTTGTATCAGGCCTGGCAGGCGATTATTCCCGTGCAGCCCCGCGCGGCTGGCAAGCCCGTGACCTATGATGTGGTGGGGCCGATTTGCGAAACCGGGGATTTTTTGGGTAAGGACCGCGAACTTAACATTGCATCCGGGGATTTGCTTGCCATCCGCTCGGCGGGCGCCTATGGTTTTGCCATGAGCTCCAACTATAATTCCCGGCCGCGCGCCGCTGAAGTCATGGCCGATGGCGATCAGTATTACGTGGTGCGTCAGCGCGAAACCTTGGATGATCTAGTGAAAGGCGAAACGGTTTTGCCCAGCGGATAAGGATTTTCAACGCAAAGATGCTAAGGCGCGAAGAATGAAGAATGAAGAATGAAGAATAAGTAACACCAATGTTTCTTTGCGTCTTCGCGTTAAATGTTGTGTGTTTATGAATGGGCACTAACACCGAAAATACAGTGAAGCACAGACAGCGAAGCAACGACAGCAATGCAGCGGCAACCCGAACCCGAGTTAATGGATGAAGAAGAGCAGGCCAGGGCGTATGCGCTGGCCGATTTTTCCGAACCCCATGAAAATTTCATCACCCTGTTCAAACAGGCTTTTCCCGGCCTGGTGGTCAATGGTGACGTGCTGGACCTGGGCTGCGGTGCGGCGGATATCACCATTCGGTTCGCCAAACACTTTCCCCATTGCCAAATACTGGCGGTGGATGGCGCCGGCAACATGCTGGCATTCGGGCAACGGGCGGTCGACGCGGCGCGGCTCGACCGGCAAATCACGTTGCAAAAAGTTTACCTGCCCGTGGATACGCTGCCGCAGAAATCCTATCAGGCCATTATCAGCAACAGCCTGCTGCATCACCTGAACGAACCGCGCGTACTGTGGCAAACCATCAAGCAGCACGCCCGGCAAGACACCCGCGTGTTGGTCATGGATTTAATGCGGCCGCGTTCGGAATCCGCCGCCAAGGATCTGGTGGACGAATACGCGGCCAATGAGCCCGATATTCTCAAGCGCGATTTTTATCGCTCTTTATTGGCGGCCTACACCGTAGGCGAAGTGGAAGAGCAACTGGAACGCGAAGCCTTGCTGGAATTCAAGGTCAAGCCGGTCAGTGACCGGCATTGGATTGTGGCGGGAACTGTTTAATACTTTTTCCGTGTCTGAAATGTCAGTGGCTTATATTCCTTGACTGCTGTTAAACGCAAAGACGCAATGGCGCAGGGTAAGAAAAGAAAAAGTCAAATGAACATTAATGACCGGCCACGGGTGCGTGGATTAAGCTGATTCAGTTTATTGCAGGTTGCTGGCCGATAATTGGGGTATCTGTTCAATACAGTCAGCAGCGGGATTTTTTTAAAAAACTCTGCGCCATTGCGTTGATGAAAGCGGTTGGGCCACCCACGAACTCCGCGGAAGCGATTGATGAACGTTGGCGGTTAACTATGGCTAGTTATTAACAACAGGAAAGCCCTTTTCCGTCCATTCCTCGATACCGCCCCGGAACCAGAAAATATTCGCATAACCATAGCTGACCGCTTTGAGGGCGGATTTCATGCTGTGCACACAGTTCAAGCCTTCGCAATAAAACACCACGGGGGTGAGTTTATCCGGTATCAGTTGGGACAGGGTGGAGGGCGAAGTACTAACATCAGGCAAGGAAATAGCCCCCTTGATGCTGCCTTGCTGGAAGTGCTCGGTTTGCCGCGAGTCAATTAATACCAGGTTATCCATTTCGCTCATGAGGTCGGAGAGCTCTTCGGCGCTCACCGGCATGGCGCCATCAATGACATTGGGTACTTCATAGTCAGCGGCGAAACCCCGTTGACCGGCCGTTGTGAAAACCAAGAACACTAAGAACGTCACAATTAATACTGCATTTAACACTGCATTATGTTTCATCATCGATGCCTCGTTTACCGCTGCTACAAATTGGATCTGGCATCCCTGATCGTACTGTCCATCAACCCCGGGGTATTGCCTTGCCAGCTTAACATGTAGAAAAGGTGAACAACCATAAGTTTAAGCTTAGACCAAAGATCAGGAAAACATGATGTTGGAGCAGGGTGGAGGGAAACGGCGCGTTGGGCGCCGATGAAATCTTAATAACTTGGTGGAAAAGCAGTGAATTAGTTGTGGGTAACTTGTGAGTGGCAAACACTATATATAGTGTTTTGGATATTTTTTATTCTGGGCGGCTCAACTCCGTGAATTTATTGATTTTTCGAGAAAAGTTAAATAACTTATTGATTATAAATAATAATAAATATTACCAAAATATGAAAATCAAAGTTGACAGCCTACCGATAGCCTCCTATGCTTTACACCGCAACACAACATCTTGTGTTTTGCCTCTATCGAAGCCGGATTAATTGCGACAACTAGCTAATTGAATTCTGAAGTTTTTTTACCCGTTTCGTTATCACGCTGAGTGATATTAGCCCAAATAAAAATACAGAGAGGAAATAAGGAACTATGAAAGCTGCCTCACCGTTGGAAGCCCTCCATACCAGTGTTGAAGATATCCCGTTTCAAGCAGCGTCCACCGACATCTGGGATAAAAAATACCGTTTGAAGAAAAAAGATGGCCAGGTGATTGACCGCACCGTTGATGAAACCTATCAGCGGGTTGCCAAATCCCTCGCCGAGGTGGAAGAAAGCGACGCCAAAAAAGCCGAATGGCGCGATAAATTTGTATGGGCCTTGCGCCATGGCGCGATCCCCGCGGGGCGCATCATTTCCAACGCCGGCGCGCTGGCATACAAGCCCGCCACCTCCACCATCAATTGCACCGTGTCCGGCACCATCACTGATTCCATGGATGACATACTCAATAAAGTCCATGAAGCCGGGTTAACATTAAAAGCCGGCTGCGGCATCGGTTATTCCTTTTCCACTTTGCGGCCGCAAGGCGCGTTCGTTGCGGGCGCGGGCGCTTACACCTCCGGCCCATTATCCTTCATGGATATCTACGACAAAATGTGCTTCACGGTGTCCTCCGCCGGCGGCCGCCGCGGCGCGCAAATGGCGACCTTCGATGTGGGCCATCCGGATGTCATGGAATTTATCCGCGCCAAGCGCGAAGACGGCCGCCTGCGGCAGTTCAATCTTTCCCTGCTGGTCACCCAGGAATTCATCCAGGCCGTGAAGGATAACGCGTTCTGGAAACTGGCGTTTCCCTTGAGCCAAAAAGAAGTCGAATCGGACAAGATTGATTTGTTTGATCCGGAAAAAATTATCTGGCGCGACTGGCCGGTGAAGCAAGGCTACATCACCAATGAAGAAGGCCTGGTGGCCTGCAAGATTTTCAAAACCATTAAGGCGCGCCGCTTGTGGGATGTCATCATGAGCTCCACCTACGATTATGCCGAGCCGGGCTTTATCCTGATCGACAAAGTCAATGAAATGAACAACAACTGGTTCGCGGAAGATATCCGCGCCACTAACCCGTGCGTCACCGCGGACACGCGCCTGCACACGCAATACGGCTTGATCCCCATCGGCGAACTCTATGCCAGCGGCGCCAACCTGAATGTGACCGTCGACCGCCGGGCGCTGGATAAAGACGCAAAAGGCACGGAAACCCGCGCAGCTGTACCCGCTTTTATGACGGCGCGCACCGCCGATATCTACAAGGTAACAACCGAGGATGGTTATGAAATCAAGGCCACCGAATGGCATGACTTTTATACCAGCCGCGGCAAAATCAAATTAAAAGACCTGCAACCGGGCGATGCATTGCTGGTGCAATCCGGCAAAGGCCAGTTTGGCACCCAGGGCGACCGCAAGCTGGGCATGCTGATCGGTTTGATCGCCGGTGATGGCCATTTCACTAACCGCGGTTTGGGTAAAGAAGCCGCGGTGATTAATTTCTGGGGCGAAGACCGCGCGCTTGCGCCGATGATGGCTGACTACGTCAACACCTTGATAGCCGGCGTGGCGAATCACAGCCGTCAGTACCAGGTATCGCCGGTGGCGGTGCCTGACCGTAATCACATATTCATACGCTCGGTGATTCTCACCCGTGTGCTGGAACACTATGGATTCACCGCCAGTTCCAAATGGCGTGTTCCCGAAGTGATCTGGCGCGGCAGCGAAGAGTGCGTCAAAGGTTATTTGCAGGCGTTATTCCAGGCGGACGGTACCGTGAATATTTCCAGCAAAAGCGAATGTTGCTCGATCCGTCTGGCATCCAGTTATCCGGAGTTGTTGAAAGACATTCAGCAATTGATCAGCAACTTCGGCGTGTTCTGCCGCATCCGCAAGCGCCGCAACGCGGGAAAGCGCGTTCTGCCCGATGGCGCGGGCGGCAGCAAAGCTTATCAGTGCAAGGCGGACTATGAGCTGATAATCGATGGCGAGTCCCGCGAACAGTTCATGAAGGAAGTCGGCTTCCTGCTGGACTACAAAAACAACCGCTATCAAACCTGGGTGAAAGACCGCGCGCTGAAAAAGACCCAGTCTTTCATGTCCAAAATCAAATCCATTGCCTACATGGGCAAAGAAGCGGTGTTTGATACCACGCAAGCGGACCACAACACGGTTATTTTTAACGGATTGGTTACCGGGCAATGCGGCGAGCAACC
>DATCIR010000259.1:0-7504 GCA_036507695.1 Gammaproteobacteria bacterium | reverse complement strand
TGTTCAACACATGCGGCAACGTCGCTGTTAAAGAATCCCGGTAACAACGATAGCGAACCGCCGATAACAGGGTATTTTCCAGGCACAATTCACAAGGTTTCTCATCCCGTAACAACATGGCTCCGGGACATATAAACCGGAAATTATGCAGGGTTTGTATGACCGGCACTCTGTATTTGACGCACGCATCATAGCCGCTCGGGGAAATCTGCGGAAACGTATTGTGAAAATGCGCCACATCCGGCCGTTCTTTTTCCAATAGTTCAGTCAACTCGGAATACGCTTGCCAGGACCAGACATAATTCCTGGCCACCTTTAACTTGTGTAATAGTGTGCTGTCCGCGAGTTCATCATTGAATTTTTCATAGGTTATCACATCAAAGCCGTGGTTCTGCAGCAACTGTTTCTCATTTCGAAACACCGCATCCTCGCCACTTGGCGCTGTGGATCTATAGTAATTATGCGCAAGGAGAATTTTCATTGCCACGCAACCAGGAACTTTTTCACTACAATGTGCTTTTGATAAATTGAACCATTTCCCGCGCAGTATCCTTAAAATTGTATTTCTGCACGGAAGCATATGCGGCTTGCCCGATTTTTTTCCGCTCCATATCATTAAAAGATAAAAGCTGAATAATTTTCAGCGCGGTCTGGTCTGTATCAACGGGATCAAAAATAAATCCATTTTCACCATCCACGACCAGGTCACGGGTAGCGGCCGCATGGATGGACGAAAGCACTATCAACTGCGCGGCCATCGCCTCTGATATCACCGCGCCGAACGTATCGAACAACGTGTGAAAAACAAAGAGATCGGCTATAGCGAGATATTTCGGCACTTCGGACAGCTGGACAAATCCCTCAAAATAGACGTTTTGCAGTTTCCTTTCCTTTATTATTGCCTCGTAAGCGCTTCTTTCCGGCCCGTCCCCCAGGATAACCAGGCTTACCTCCGGCTCCTGCATCCTGACCTTTTCATAGGCCCGCAAAAGTTCACGGTATCCCTTGCGGGCAATCAGCTGCCCAATCGACAAAATGACTTTACCCGGAAACTTTTGTTTTAACATTTTTGCCTCATTCGAGTTCCGGAAGCAATTCGTCCCTTCGAAGTAGTGTTTAAAGTCGATTGGCATAATTGCTACTTTCACCTTGTCAGGCTCTGCGCCATAACTTAAAAACGCCAGCTTTGCTTCGCTGGTTGACGCAATTGCTGCGCAGGAAATGTTCGTCATGATTTTCCGCAATCGTTTTCTGATACTTGACCTGGCGCTCTTGTCCCTTAGTGTAACTTCACCCCAGCCGATATACCTTTTGTTGTACAGCTTGCAATACAACGCAGACTGGAAATTTGCAAAGCTAAATCCGCCGCTCAATACGACATCTGGATTGTATCGTTTTAACGCCGCGATCACACCGTGGTTTACGTGTATCGAGGTCTCATAACCAGGCGGCCTGAAATGAAATCCGGGAAACAATTCAGTGCCAAAGTTATACTGCGTCAAGCGCCAATGCCGGTTTTCTTCCTGGCTTGCCATCAGGAACACCCTGGTTTCCCCCGTCAATGAATTAATTTCCTCGAACAGTGGTATTCGATAGGGCGTGAGAATGTTCGTGACGATGGCGATTTTTAACGACATTGATAACTATATTAATAACTCAGTTGCAGTTGCGGCTCAGAAAGTTTTTCGCTACCATTCGCGCATACTGATAGTACTGAACAAAATCCATAACACTTGCCCAAAGCGGCAGCTTCAATTCATTGCGCGCCCGTTTTCGTATATGCAGGTTTGTTTGCAGATATTCATTGTAAGATTTTTTCTTAAAGTAAGACTGCGGATTTGTATAATATAATAATGTCTGTTGCGGTAAATACGCAAACTTACCAAAACGCTTCGCTCTCAAAAAAAAATCATAGTCAACACACATGGGAAGGGACTCATCATACCCACCTGCCTGTTGCCAAACGTGCTTGGAAAACACCACCGTTGAGTGAATATAGGGATTGTTGCGATAGACCCGCTTATCGTCTATCCAGGTGGGGAAGCCCACCCCGCTATACAGCAATAACTTGTCCGGTATATTTTCATGAAATACCGGTGACTCGATATAGCCTGTCCCCAGCAGTACAGTCGACGGATTGGCTTTGAAAAAATCTACGGCGCATTGAAGCCGTCCCGGCAAACTAATATCATCAGCATCGTTAATTGCGATAAACTCCCCGCCTGCCCGCCTGATACCCTCATTCAACGCCCTGGAGCGTCCAATTCTGTCAAATTTGTAAAAGTTTAATTTTGCATCGCGGAAACTACGGCATATTTGTTCTGTATTGTCCGTGGAACCATCGTCCACCACCAGCACTTCATAATTGGGATAGCGTTGCGCAAGCGCCGCATTGACCGAAGCACCGATATATCGCTCGGCATTATAGGCTGTTATGACAATCGAAACTTTAGCGATCATGGCGCAAATTTAATGTTAACGGAACTGGTTACTCTATTACCGGCTGATGGAATTATTTTGACATAATAAGACATTAGAACTCCGTTGGGAGAGCAATAATCTTCATCGTCCCATGAAACGGCCGCGTCAAATTCGATAACAAGGCCCTTAAGCACTATCCGGTTATCAATTACTTCACGCACCCGCGTTTTAGCTAACAATATGCGCGGCAGAAAGACATGCTTTATTTCAACGCCGTTGGACCACTCCAATGTATCCAGCATGTTGATGCTATCCGCATTATATTCAAAATCGCGGCGATGTTTGATACCACCGGTTACCCCAAGAAAGGACAATTCAAGCGGCTTGCACCAATTATATCTGGCCCCGGAAAACCCGACCTGCCCCTGTTTCGTTACCACAATAGGCAACGGCAATCCCCGGGCGCTGTACAGGCTTCGTTGTTGTTGCTCCCCGCCATAACACGGCAAAGGGTAGTCAGTGGCGTGACTTATATAGGGAACCGGCATGGATGCCGCCCATAGTTTCCTGTTCGGCAATGACACCACCGCTGTGTAGTTACCCTTTTCCACTTTCCTGATTGTCTGGCCCCTACCGACGCCGTTTAATTTTGGCGGCACCGTGGTTTCACTTGTTCCCCGGGCTTTCTCCAATACTTTACACGACAGCAATAATAACGCGCCCGTAAACGGAAGGTAGTCATAATAATTGTTGTAGCTCCACCATCCCGCGTAAGCAGGATCCGCTAAACTGAAATTCTCCGGACTTCCTTCCTCAACGCCAGAAAGTACTAATGGCAGAGAACCATCATCGCGTTGATGGCGAAGCACATAATCCAGGATCGATCTTAACTTAATTAAATAGTCAATATTGCCAAGCAGGGAGTAGCCGTGGGAAAGCGCCAATATCGCGGAAGCATAACCGAAACTTTGCAGGCTGCCTCTGCCAAGGTAATTACACTGTCCTCCCGGCAAAATAAAAGAATAAAAACTATTGAGCGATCTTTCAAACCACCGGCTGATCCCCGCCGATCCTTTCAACGGGCCATTCAGCAATTCACCCAATAGCGCGGCGCAAAACGCATGGTACTGCATGGTATAGGCGCCGCGCTGATCCTCAATCAGCCCGGATGCTTTCGTAAAATATTTTTTTACAATGGATAACTCAATTCTTGCAATAATTCGGTCTAAAATGCCGCCGGACAGATATCGGCAGTTGACGCGCAGCAGCATCCAGTTCGCGACTCTCGTACCTTTGAACTGCTTGAGCTCCGGATAACAGTAAGAATTGTGATTTGTTGTTTGCCTTAATTTATAAATTGCAAAGCGGTTGAATTCAAAGTGATAATTTTTCGGAAGTCCTGCAACTGTCTCCCGCCGCATATTAGTCAATGCGTTTTCAATATTGCGGTCATAATTTTCTGCGCATAATCCCCACAACAGCGCGCTATACGCCTTGCCATAAAAATTCCTGGCAGGATAATCCCCATCCGGCAGTTGTTTTTGCGCCAGGAACGCCGCCACCCGGCTGCCGCTGTTTGTCAAATCGGCGATTATATCCCGCTTCAATTGCTGACTCTCATTCACAGGCAAAATTCACCTCAACGCACAACTTCAATACCTGGCCCGGTTGCAACACGGCCAATCCTTGCGCTTGTAACTGCGGCTTACCGCCACGGCGCTCCGCGAGAAACCATAATTTTTTTTTCGCCCAATTCCAAGCCAGTATTCTGCGGCTCCAGCCATCACTCAGTGACATTCTGAAGCACCGGTTTGTCCACCTAATCCAATACAGATCACACGGTTCCGCAGGAATCAAGCGCGCATGGACGATCCAGAAACGGGGTTCATCCCGAATGTACAGCTGTTGAGAAAACTTTTCCTGGGTTATGGAATCGATGACAGTGAATATTACGCTACCGTGTTTGCCACACAATCGTGCTTGCCTGACCGGAAATTGATACCAAATATTGGTATTTTTATGGATTATTTGTTTGCCGGATATTACGCCGTGATCGAAAGATTCCTTGTCAAACTTGAACCTCATGACATAGTCCTGAAATACCGACGGTTCCTCACAGGTTAAATGCTGAGTTATAGTAATCTTGTCCTGCACGGCCTTTGTTTCAATATCAAGCGTCCATTTACCTTCCGCCATGTCGGCTTGAATGCGTCTCACAAAACCAGCCGCCGTTGCATTGCTGGATATATCAGTGACGCGGCATCCAAAAGCGGTATCGGTCAGGGTAAAAAATGACTTGCGGTCCGCGGTTTCAGCTCCCCAATTTCCACCGGTTATGCCGCCAGACTGAATAGTTTCGATAAGGCCGTCGCGCCACTTAATTCGCATGTCTTCCAGCATCCGGGGCGATTGCGTAGTTTGTCCTGACATCATGGTTTGCTTTAACCGCTTTGCGCAACATAATCAGGGTGATAACGAGTATAATTAGCTCACCCAAGGTCCAGCTCCACGCTGCCCCCATTACGTTGTGATTAAGTGTAAGGAAATAGCCGAGCGGCAATAAAATCACCGCCGATACCAGTCGTGTAAGGAATCCAAACTGCGGTTTTCCCAAGGCAATGACCGCAAAACTGGGGTGTTGCCAGAGTAACTGACAGAACATCGCACCGGCCAGGACCCACGCGATAGGAATTGACGATACGTAACCTTCCGCATTACCGGCGAGCAGTATTGGTAAGACCGATGGCAGCGCCAGCAACATAACGGCCATAATACTCACGCCAATGGCGGTCTGGTTTATTGATGTCCGCCAAACCATATCTAAAAATTTTTGCAGTGGGTCATTCAGCGCCGACCTGGCCAAAATGGGTTGCCAGTAATTCGCCATTCCCTGGGTCAGCGTCTGTACCACCATTACCATCTGCCTGCCGAGTTCCAGCACCGCAACTCCTGAAGGACCCACCAACAGCAATGTATAGTAAGTACTTACGCGGCTATAAATGTAACCGGCGGTATTACTGCCCAACCCCCATTTACCAATCCTCCACAGATCCAACAACACAGCGGCCGAAAATCGCTTTGGCAAGCCATACCACAGCGGCCGGTTTATCGACATGGCCCATATTATGTTTACGCCGCCAAAAACGTAAAAAACGGAAGTTAATGACAAGTCCCCGAATTTGTTCATTGCCAGGAGGCCGGCGATGATCAATACGAGGTTGATTAAACCTCCTGCCAGATCCCTGCCGTAGTTCTGGTTTATGTAATTCAGCTTCCTGTGCAACTCGGCAACCAGTGAGCCGGCAATAAACACCGCGAAAGCAAGCCCAGGAAAATTAAAAATCAATCCGATAAGCCATCCTGTTATGAGCAATAGAATCGAAGCGCACTGCATCAGCTTAAACACCGTTTTGTACAAATCAGTGATTTGTTGGGCATTAAATTTATCACTACCACTCAAGACCGTTACTGGAATCAATATCAATGCGCCAAGCACCATCAACGCCAGTTGCTTTGCGGCCAACCCTACGGCATACCAGCCAAAATCTTCGAGACTCAAATATCTGGCCAACAGCAACGCGGTCAGGAAACTTAGTCCTGACCATACGGCTTGTGTGACTACGGCAATCGATGGTTTCACTGTTTCGGAAAATATCTTTTGTGTAAAAAAGACTTGCCAATAATTCGCGTACCCAGGCTAGCGGAAACCGCCGGTGCATGTGCAGTGGTATCGGCGGGCTTAACCTGTTCAGCAACTTCCACGTCCTTTATACTTAACCCGAATATCGCGTAGAACCACGCTAAAAGACTGAAATACATCGCGGCGGTAAACATCACGCTTTCACCCAGGTTTGCGATTGCCAGGAGCAACAGGATATAAAATCCCGCGGATAAATCCGCCTGCCGGCTTTTATATATTCTGTAGATCGCGGTAACGATCAGTGCGATATAAAAACTGGCCCCCAGGATACCGGCATCCATCATAGCCTGAACATAACCGTTATGAAGGGACAATTTTGTGGCTTTTTCTGCTTTGGTAAACGCCAGATCACCGGTTGCAAAACCATACCCCAACAACGGACGTTGCTGGATACTTTCAAACGCGTATTGCCAAGCCAGCGTTCTACCGGATAGATTTGCTAATGAATCGGTTCTTAAGGTGGTTTCCGCGGTTTTTTTCGAAACCGAAATATTGACCGCCTGAATTGCGGTCAAACCGATTACCGCCGCTATCGTAATGCTTATCACAACGAGGTTTTTGCTCCTGCTGCGCCACCAAACGACAATGACCATGGCGCCAAGCGCAGCGATCCAGTAAGTGCGCGACGAAGTCATGTATAATGTTGCCAGGGCCACTAGAATGAGCGGCATCCGGTACAACCAGCTGCCGTTACGGAACATTGCAACACCAAACAGAATACTCGCGGTCGCACCCATCATTGCCGGCATGCTGAAGAATCCGCGAAACCTATAAATATTCTCAAAATCATCAAAATGATAAACCAGATCCGGCTTGATCTTGATCGCCAACAGACTCGCTACACATATCAACGCGCAAGACGAGAGCATGACGTTTTCGACCAATCTGATTCGTCCGGTTACGGTTGGCTCATTCTCGATGTATGCTATAAATAAAAGGCAGGCGGCAATCAGGGACAAAACCTGCATGCCACTGAAAAATATGTCGTTACTTTGAGATGCACTTATGCTGATGGAAAAAAGGAAAAGCAGCAACCAAGCATATTTGGACCAGTTTACCTTATCCGCGTTAAATGCGAGCCAGTATGCAGCTGCCGTCAATGCGATTCCCTGGCTGACGCCTCTCAGAATATATGAGTCGCCAAGATAACTGGTATCCTTCAGGATCAGGGCAACGAAAACGATTACCAATACAATAGCCATTGTTTTTTCTCAATACGCCGGGCTTATTTCCCGAGAAATATTCAACTGTCAGCCGGTTCTATCAGCTTGCGCAGCGCTTGAGCCGATTTTCGATGACCGGAATTACGCCAATGACCATCCTGTTCATAGTAGTCGGTTGACTCCAGGATGTGAGCGCCATCCAATACCAGTAAATCCATCC
>DATCIR010000258.1:0-5097 GCA_036507695.1 Gammaproteobacteria bacterium | reverse complement strand
GCTCGACTGCGGCCATCCCTGGCCGCAGACGCCCCCGGCAGGAGATACCGGCACCGCTTTAACTTATGCTGCACACGGGGTGAGTAGTTACTTCTATTTTTAAATTGCTGCAATGAAAAAGCCGGTTGTTAAAAAGTGATGACCGGCTTTTTTATGACTGATGTAAAAATCCTGTCGGGTCCAGGCTTAGTCAAGTGCTGGAACGGTTGAGCATTTCATCCACCTGTTGTTCCGCCAGCAGCCAATCCTGTTCCGGGTCGCCGCCCGCAAAGCCGCGTTTTTCCGCGATGTAATAAGCGGTTTGCTGAATTAATGTAAAACGTTTGTCATCCTTGGCGGCGCTGGCCTTAACCGCAAGTTTGAGTTTTTTTGTGGGAGGATTTGTGGCAGCACTTGCCGTGGATTTTTTCCCGGTCGTTTTCGCTTCGGAACTCTTGGTTTTTGCGGTTTTTGCCGCTTTTTTTGTACTTGCCGGCTTTTTTACAGCTTTTTTCACAGTCGTTTTACTTTTTGCCGCCGCTTTGAGTGCTTTTTTTTTCGCCATGACCGGTTCCTGTATGCATGCTAAGTTAAGATTCAGTATCGCAGACTTCCATGTTATGAAAGCAACGCTTGCGTATTTCAACACTGTATTTCAGCGCCCGATACAGTGTAAATGTATCAGGAATTTCGCCAATTACCAGTTTGCCCCGGGTGGCGGCTTGAACCGCCGCGCTGAGCGTAATCAACGGTTGATCACAGATCACCATGTTTCTGGCGCTGCGCCAAAGCAGCAAACTTGGCTGATGAAGTAATGTGTCCAAGAGCATGGAATTGGATCGTGACAACTTGCCATCTATGCCATGCATTTTTTGAATGATACGCATGCTGCACCTCGCGGGTTGGTGATCTGGTTATCATGCAATTTAAATTGCCAGCAAAATGCAGGCCAAAATAAAACGCCGCGCAAACGCATGTAACTACGCTAATATTAGGCGCCAACTGTAAAATGGTCCGTCGGGAACGAGTTACGCGTGTGCATTACGCCCACTATCGATGCAAAACGGTGCAAAAAACACCTTGGTGGGGGAGGTAACAATAATCAATACTTGGGTTGTCATCACAAGGAACTTAATCATGAAATTGTCAGCGCTGATCAAAGGGACATTCTGGCTTTCGGTGGTGTGCGGGTGGTTTTCCGTGGCAATCGCAGGGCCGGAATTTGTCCGGGCCACTACGGACATATTTGCCCACCCCCATGATTTGGAACTTGATCCTTCCGGCCGCTGGGTTTTTATCGCGGATGTTAATCATCACAGCGTGAACTCACAACCGCCGTTTAATGAACCGAAATACCTGGCATTGGACGGTGACTGGTTATTTGTTGCAGACCAGTACAATAACCGGCTGCGGATCTTTGACGCGCAAAGAACCGAAGGCGCAACGATTACCGAGGCGGGCGGCAAGCCGCTCGACAAAATCGAAGGTGTCGAAGCGCGCAATGGCCTGATATGGATTGCGGATACCTATAATAATCGTATCGTGTTGTTCCGTTGGTCCCCACAGGATTGATCCCTGGCTCCGCATTCCTTTCAACCGGCCAGGGTGTTGCCGGGTATCACGCCGACCCCGTTCGTTATATCCCCGGCAGACTCCTTAAATCAATAATTCCCGTAAAAACAACGCTTTGCTGACTATGTGTCCCCCCAATAAAAGACCCCCGCGGGTAATGTGCGCGTAAAGATCGCTGTAATTTGGTCGTTATATATTCGTGTATCCGGCCAGGGGGGATCCCGGCGGCTGCGCCATGTAAGTTTTTTCTCCAGCAGGTCTATCCAGGCGTTTAGGCAGGTTATGAGGAAATCGCCTGGCCAGTTGGCGATTCACGTATTAACGCGTCATATAAGTAACAACGATTCCTGAAAGTCATTAGTAAGTTGATTGAATTTAATTGTTGGAGTTGAATATCCATGTTCTATTGTTCCATGGGGTCTGAAACAGGTGATCGACATGCTTCATAAAAGTTACATCGCTGCTTTAATTCTGTTATTACAATTGATTTGCGTATCCGCTGTGCACAGTGCATTTTATAAATGGGTGGATAAGGACGGCCAGGTGCATTACACGCAGACACCGCCTCGCGCGGACCAGTTGCATCAAAATTCCGGTTCCAAAACCATGGCAGGAACACCGGAAGAACAAAAAATCCACCGGACACTGATCGGCAACTGGGTGGGCGACCGAAAAGGTGAAAAAGTCTACGTCAATTTCAATAATGACGGCCGTTTTGAAGACCGTTCCCAGATTGATAAGCGGTTCAAATACAATGGAGTGGGAATGTGGGGCGTGACCGGCGAGATGATCAAATGGGAATATGAGCAGGGCAAAGGAAATTGGGCGTATGTCAAGGGTAAAACCAAGCATTTTTCCTTTATTGAAAATATGTCGGAAAATGAACTGGTGTTGCGAGAGCCTGACGGCACGTTGACAAAACTCCAGCGGATTACCGACACCGATACGGACGGCGACAGCGCTGGTGGTGTCAAAACGGCATGTAACAAACCGTTTGACAAGTCCGCGACAGCGGGCCAGAAATGGAAAATTATTATTGATAACGAGTGCAATCAGCTCTCGGCGGCCCAGCTGGCGGAGGGGCTTGATCCCAATGCAGCGGAAGGCGGCATGACTGCCTTAACTTATGCCATCGAAAAACAAAGACGGATTATTATCAATAATTTGCTTAAAAACAAGGTTGATATCAACCAGAAACGTGATTCGGATAGCGCCACACCGCTAATCGTCGCGGCGCTTGCGGGTGATTATCAATTGGTGAATACCTTGATCAATGCCGGCGCGAGTATCGAAGAGTATGACCAGGCAAAATCCACCGCGCTGATCGTGGCGGCAAAAGAAAACAATACCAATATCGTCAAACGCTTGCTCAGCGTGGGCGCGAATATCAATGCTGTGGATAGTAACGGCACCGACGCTTTAAAGTATGCGCTGGAGCGCGGTCACCGGGACGTGGTCAAAGCTATTCAGGAATACAAAAAACTTACCAGTGGAAAAAAATAGGGATGGCGGCTGGCGGAGTTCACAAAACGATAGGGTAGTCACCAGCTGTTGTTTCGGTTGCTGCTGTTAAAAAAACCTAAACGGCTTCGATGGCAAGTTTTGCCGCCAGCGCCGGTTGGGATAGTTCTGCTTTTTCAGTTGCCCCCTCTTTTTTAACGGAACTCAGGTATGAATTGGCGGCTGGCGTTTGGCTGCTGTCTTGTTGTTCCGCGTTTTCAAGCATTTCCCGCACCTTGCAGGTTTCTTCCAGAATCGCGGTAGTTATATGAATTTGTTCCTTTTTGGCGGCGATTTGTGTCTCGAGCGCCGTAATTTCCTCGTTTAAGTGTTTTATCTGGGCATGCAAGGCGCCTTCCTTGGTTTTTGCGTCTTCGATAATGTTGCTGACGTTGATATTGGCGGATTCCAGTGTTTTGGTTACCACGGAGATGATTACGTTCGAGTTTTCATTGGGCAAGCCGCGC
The DNA here is from genome assembly GCA_036507695.1 of Gammaproteobacteria bacterium. Classification (GTDB taxonomy): domain Bacteria; phylum Pseudomonadota; class Gammaproteobacteria; order SZUA-152; family SZUA-152; genus JAKEGK01. Next base: position 1,579 of record DATCIR010000258.1, on the reverse strand, counting down.
ATCAGTGCCATCGCATGATCAATACCATACTTCGTATTAAGCGACATACGTGCAATAGAAAAGCGCTCGTCAATTTCGTCGTTGGTGGGTTGCCGGGTGCTTTCCAGTAACGTGTCGACGTAGTTTGGCAGTTCGTCGGACGCTTTTTTTTCCGCTACTTTGAGTTTTTGAAACAAGCCCATTGATGCCACTCCTAACCGTTTATCCCCAATATAATTAGCATGAACGATAAGTAGCATACCTGAATGAAGGTTGTTGTAAAACCATTTGCTTTATCATATCTGGTAAGTAACAAATGGTGCTGCGTAAGTAATAGTGATAACGCGCCATCGATAAAAATACCGCGGTAGAACAATGCCCTGGCGCCATGTTGTGACTTATAAAATTAATAACAAACCGTGTTTCGATGACAGGTTATTTGAATTCAATCAGGTTTTAGAATAAATATATTGCCAGGTCTGATTATTCGCAGCCGAAAAGAGTGAGTTTCCGCCACGCTGCAGCAACGCGATACTGATTACTACCGCAACGATACAATAACGGCAGCGGCCCTTGAGGTAGTGCTGCCCATCCCAGCTTTTTTTATTGCGCCAGGTTTAAATCCCAGTATGGCGTGCCTGAAAAACGCTGCGCCAGAAAATCCACTAAGGCGCGTACCCGTTGTGACAAATGCCGGGTTTGCGGATAGACCGCATAAGCATCGATCACCGGCCAGTGGTAGTCGGTTAACAATGGTTTGAGTAGCCCTTGGTTTATTGCATCATAAACAATGAACGTGGGCTCCAGAATCAAGCCAAGTCCCGCAATCGCCGCATCCCGCAGAAAATCCCCATTGTTGGCGCGCAACACCACGGGCACGTTGATTTGTCCCGGCTGGTTGTTGTGGTCCGTGAAGCGCCAGGTGTGTGAATCGGGAACATTGCTGTAGGACAGGCAATGGTGACGCGCCAGCGCAGCGGGTGTGGCGGGGGCGCCGTGGCGTTTCAAGTACTCGGGACTGGCGCACACCAGATGCCGAATGGTGGCGAGCCGCCGGGCGATAAAACTGGAATCGCCAAGCCGGCTGATCCGGATCGCAAGATCAAACCCTTCCTGCAACAGGTCAACCTGCCGGTCGTTGAAATCAAGGTCAAGCTGCAGTTTCGGGTGTTGCTGCATAAAATCGGTGAACGCCGGTGTTAAATGCCGTAATCCAAACGACAAAGGCGCGGCGATTTTCAGCGGTCCCGCCAGTTCACCGTGTTGTTGGGATACGGCGAGTTCGGCTTCTTCCAGGTCGGTCAATATGCGTATAGCCCGTTCATAGAAACTGTTACCGCTATCGGTAAGATTGAGTTGCCGGGTGGTGCGGTGGAACAGCTGCACGCCCAGATGTTGTTCCAGTTCCGTGATGCGGCGGCTGACCGCGGATTTGGCAATGCCGAGGTGTTCGGCCGCCGCGCTGATGCTGCCAAAGTCCACCACCTTGATAAACGTCTGTAAATTTTGAAATCTATCCATATTGGTAACTACTCACCCGTGGGCGGCGCCGGTGTCTCCTGCCGGGGGACGCCACAAGTACGTCCCTGAAGGCTCGACT
>DATCIR010000257.1:0-6558 GCA_036507695.1 Gammaproteobacteria bacterium | reverse complement strand
GGTAACCGCTCGCCCCCCCCTTTGCACTACCGGGGCGTTCAGTTGCACGCCAACGAGACTATCTTTAACGCAGAGTGCGCAATGACGCAAAGTTGTAGGAGCGGCCTCAGGGCGCGAATCAAACCAAGTTTAGCGCAGCATAAGGCCGCTCCTACATGGGGGGTGAGTAGTTACGAAAAATTATGATTTTCTGTCCACGGCATTTAATCAATCGATAGTTCAACAATCGTCGTCAATTAGCGAATCAGAAATCAATGTTCAGGAAAGTGGAGACGTTGATGGCGGTTATGATCTCGGCATCATATGGTTGCAATACGCCGACCACAATACTGCCAGCGGGATCAACGCGATAATTGAAAATTCTAAAGTCAGAAATCTGAAGGGCGGAAAAATATTTATCGGCTATACGTCAAAACTGTGCGGTAGTAATATTGCATTACTCTATTCGAGCGCGGTTCCGACAGGCGAAATTAAAGCCTATTTTAGTCATTTAAAAATATAAAGTGCTAGAAGTCTTGCCTCCATCGATAAATATTGTTACAAACGGTAACCGGAGTCAGGACTTGCCTTTTGCCATCAGCGACGATTGCCGGATATTAGCCCGGTAATTCCCGACGGACAGTATTTTGTTTTGGGAGGCAGTCGCGATAGACAGTCGCGATAGACAAGCGCGATAACAGTAACGACAGCCCAAAATCAGAAGAATCAAAAGCGCCGGGCTCAATTAAACTGATAAAATAATGGCCTTATAGTCTGGCAATATTACTTTTGCTGGTTAGCTGAATGATTGAATCATTGTTAATGAGGTCCCAACCGTGCTACCCAATTTAACCGCCCACGAAGCCCGCGTCATCGGTTGCCTGATGGAGAAATCCATCGTCACGCCGGAGGTGTATCCACTGACATTGAATGCGCTGACGAATGCCTGTAATCAGAAGTCCAGCCGTAATCCCGTCATGTCGCTGGAGCCGGGCGTGGTGAAACGTACCGCCCGCGAACTGCAGGCCAAACAACTGGTGCGAATCGACGAGAATTTCAAGAACGGGGTAGAAAAATTCACACACCGCCTATGCAACGAGCGCCTGAGTGAATTACAGTTTGACCCGGCGGAGTTTGCTATCGTCTGCTTGCTGTTGCTGCGCGGGCAGCAGACGCCAGGGGAACTCAGGGCGCACAGTGGGCGTCTGCATACCTTCGCCGACAACGTTGCTGTCGTGGACGCGCTTACCGGACTGATTGAGCGGGACAGTAATCCGGTGGTGGTGAAACTGCCACGCTCGCCCGGGCGCAAGGACTCAGAGTACATGCACTTGTTTTTTGGCCCCATTGATGTTGAGGCGCTGGCTGGCCAAACACCTGCGGTGACGGCCATCGATACCGCGGAACAGATCAGCATGTCCGAGTTGGCGCAGAGGGTCAGTAGGCTGGAAGATGAACTCGCCGAACTCAAGGAACAGTTAAAGAACAAATAGCCGGGTATAACTATATCTGTTTTGGGACAGAAAGGCAGGCGTTCCACGCATATTAGCGCGGGAAATACTCGGTTTGATGACTTTCGGATATCGACCCCATTTCAGCAATGATCAACTCGGTTTCAGCTCTGCTCAATCCGGCAATGCCAATTTCATGCAATACCACCGAACGTTGAATACGCCGGGCTTCGTGAATAAGAACGAGAAATTAGTGATGAATACACTATCGAATTATCTGTTTGAACGTAGCGATGTTTTTAGATAAATGGGGAGCCGTCAGTCTCTGACCGCGGTTTTTGATTCGATTGTCGCTACCGGTACGCCAGCGTAATGTGTTTCGTTATTTGTGGAGGAAGCTCAATGCGTGCAGGAATGTGGTTTTGTGTTGCGCTGTTTGCCATGGCAAGCATCTTCGCCGGCGAGTCTGAACTGGTGAAGCTACCGCCGCCCCAGACTACGGGTGGGATGCCGTTAATGCAGGCTTTGCAGGCGCGCCACTCGGCGCGCGAGTTTGACAAACGTCCGCTGGAACCGCAGCAACTTTCCAATCTGTTGTGGGCGGCATTTGGCGTGAATCGCGTGGACTCCAATAAGCGCACCGCGCCTTCGGCGCGCAACTGGCGCGAGATCGATATGTATGTTGCGCTGGCCGGCGGCGCTTATGTCTATGAGCCTGCCGCCAATGCACTGCGCCGCGTGTTAACGAGCGACGTACGTGCTCTGACGGGTATGCAGGACTTCGTGGGGAGTGCTCCGCTGAACCTGGTGTATGTCGCAAACCGCCAGCGCATGGAGGGGGCGAGTGACGCGGACAAGGATCATTACGCCGCGGCCGACACCGGCTTCATCGCCCAGAACGTCTACTTATATTGCGCATCCGCCGGGCTCAACACCGTGGTGCGCGGTTCGGTGGATCGCAAGGCGCTGGGCGCTGCGCTCAAGCTCATGCCGCCGCAGCAGATCATTCTTGCGCAGACAGTCGGTTACCCGCCCAAGTAGTGGCAAAGCGCCATGAAACGCAACTATCCATTATCCAAAGTCTATGGCCTGCTGGAGCCCGGGCCGGTGGTGTTGATCACCACGGCGCACAAGGGGCGGGCGAATGTGATGACGCTGTCGTGGCAGACGATGATGGAGTTCGAACCGCCGCTGGTGGGGATGGTGCTGAGCGCGGCGAATTTCAGTTTTGCGGCGCTCAAGACAAGCAAGGAATGCGTGATTAATATTCCCACCGTGGAATTGGCCGAGGCGGTGGTGGGCTGCGGCAATACCTCGGGGCGTACGCTGGACAAGTTCGCGGCGTTTGACCTGACGGCGCGCCCGGCCCGCCTGGTCGCGCCACCGCTCATCGCGGAGTGCTACGCCAATCTCGAATGCCGCGTGCGCGATACGCGCCTGGTGACGGATTATAATTTTTTTATCCTCGAAGTGCTCAAGGCCTGGATCGATCCCGCACGCAAACAGCCACATACCCTGCATCACCTTGGCAAGGGGCGTTTTGTTGCCGGCGGTAAAGCAATCACGCTGGCCTCGAAGAAGAAGTGACGCGTTTAATAGGCTGAACGTCGATTTTGAGATAGAAGCAATGGTGTCTGAGTGCCCCGTGTCCTATTAAGAAATAACACATCACCGAGCGCTCTGCGCCTGTTGCAGACTAGTGCATTTTATTGGTTATCGTGAAATAAAACGTCGCTCCGCGGCCTACTTTAGCATTGGCCCAGATTTTTCCACCGTGCCGGTCAATGATTCGCTGCACAGTCGCAAGGCCGATGCCTGTTCCGGGAAACTCGTCGTCGGTATGCAAGCGTTGAAATGGCCTGAACAATTTATTGATATAGCGTGTATCAAAACCCACACCATTGTCTTTTATGTAATAAACGACCTGCCCGTTTTGTTCCTGTGTCGCAAAGCGGATTTTGGCGTGCGGTTTCCTGCTGGAGTATTTCCACGCGTTTGCCACCAGATTACTCATCGCTATATCCAACAGCGACTGGTCACCCGTTGCCTTAACGTCTGGTTGAATTTCCACTACTATTTCGCGATTTGGATCCAGTTGTCTTAGTTTCTCTAAATTGTTTTCAACCATCCTGGACAGATCAACATCTTGCGGATTACATCTGGCTCGCGACACATCGGATAACTGTAAAAGATCATCAATCAAAATTCCCATCTTCTGCGCCGCGGCACGCGAGCGCTGCAAATATTCACGCTCTTTATCATCCAGTTTTTGCCAGGCATCTTCGAGGATAAATTTGCTGAAACCATCGATGCTGCGCAGTGGCGCGCGTAAATCATGTGATACAGAGTAGGTAAAGGATTCCAGCTCCCGGTTCTTTAACTCCAGCTCCCGCGCCCGCTGCTTGAGTAACAGGTTATTATCCAGCGCTTCCCAATATTCAGTATTTAACCTTTTTGCGGCAGCCAACAAAAATACTAAATACGTTGTAAATAGCGACGCCGCAATGAGACTTTCATCTGTCCCGTTAATCACCGTAACTATTATCGTTGGCGCAAACATGCAAACCAGGTATATAACAATCAAGGGCAATGAGGTTGACACTGTTATGACGGCACCGGCAGAAAATGCGGCTGAACTCAGACAGATAACCATCGTGGTCCACTGCCAGCCATAATATTCGATTGACATGATGCTTAATACGCCCCAGGCGCCGGCCTGAACAAGGAGTCCGATTCCGTTAACTAGCATCCACAGCGTAGGATAATTTGGAAATACCGTTACGTAGTTCCAGGCACATACGCCGCGCATTAACGTACCAATGAGTAACATTATACCTATTGTGACAATAAAGCTTTTGTAGTCAGCATAAAAAGGTGTGAAGCCTATGACAATGCCAAAAATAATGAGGTATAAAAAAGCGCTGATTCTGGATCGGTACGCGATATCGCGCATGGCGTATTGTACTTTTTCTTTGTCGTTTAGCACTCGAATTGCTCCAGCTTCCTTATGCTTACGGCATAACTTAAGGCATAACTTAAGTCTTAAAAAAAAGGAAACTACCTACGCTAAAATCTTTAAAGACCCGCCAATACTGCTCTAGAGGATAATGCTGAATAGCAAAATTCGGCTGCGGCGATAAATGTCAAAACCACGGTTATGGCTGGTTACATTATAGTACAAACTTGTTGGCTTCCACCGGCATAATTGTACACCCCTCATCCCAACCTTCCCCCTTAAAACAAAAAAGGGGGGGGAAGGAGTTTTGTGGGACAGCACTGGCTCGGAGCGATTTAATCACTATCTTCGAACTGTAAGCTGCGCGGCTTCGCTGGGCGTGAGTGCGCGCGCGGCGCCTTTTGCGAGCTTGCCCAGGCGCAGGGGGCCGATAGCGACACGAATCAGCCGCAGCACTTTAAACTCCAGTGCTTCCAGCATACGGCGGATTTGGCGGTTTTTGCCTTCGGTCAAGCTTATTTCCAGCCAGCCGTTTTTATCGCCTAGCCGCAAGATGCTGGCTTCTGCGCACCGCAGCGGCTCGTTCTCGCCGGTCACGATGCCTTTCAAAAGCGCGCTGACCAGTTTTTCATTCGGGCAAGGATGCACCTGAACGTGGTAGCTCTTGGGTAGATGCGATGCCGGATCCGTCAGCCCATTGGCCCAGTCCGTATCGTTGGTGAATAACAGAAGGCCTTCGCTGGCTTTATCAAGGCGGCCGACGGGAAATACCCATGCCGGGAGCGGCGGGTCGAAACATTTGTATACGGTGTCGCGCCCTTGTTCATCACGCGCCGTCGTTACCAAGCCGCGCGGTTTGTTGAGCATGTAATATAGGTGGGGAGCGGCCGCCGTGGGCTTGCCGTCAACGCGGATGTCGGTTTCGTTGATGTCCACAATCAACAGTGGGTCGCGAACAACGCGCCCGTTGACGCGAACGCGGCCCTCCCGTATCCATTGCGAGGCGGCCTTGCGCGAGGCGATGCCGCGTTTGGATAAGACGCGAGCGAGTTCTTTATGCGGCATGGGGTAACTCCATTTTGAAACGGCCACCTGACACCGTTCGACAGTTAACAATAATAATTGTAACAATAACGGGGTCAGGAAGTACCGGGGTCGTCCATTAGCCAGCCGGGGTCAAGAAGCTGAAACAACCTCGAGCTACCTTGTGGCAACTTTAAATAAACCAACAAGTTTCGTAACTACTCACCCGTGGGTGGCGCCGGTATCTCCAGCCGGGGGACGCCACAAGGGAAAAAAGTGACAGATTTATTTTCCAGTCATCTCATACTTGCCTGTTTCATGAAGTCGTTCGAGCCTTCTCCCTTTGCGTTATTGTTTCCAGGAATTGGTGGGTAAAGCGCGCCACGGCATCCCAGTCGGTGTATTCATGATCGTGGGTGGTGTCGGTGCTGCCGCCTTCGCGTTTGGTAATCATTTTCATGATGTAGCGGGTGATGAAATTATACTGGGTGTATTTCACCGCGCCGGCGAAAGTCTCGGTGAGTTGCGGATGCCACTGAGTCGCGTCGAAAAAGCGGCTGCCGTAGGTTTTGGCCGCTTCGCGTTCCGCGGGGTATTGGCTATGGACGGCCATGCATACGGTAAAAAAGCCCGAGGGTACCGAGTTAAGCCAATCATGATGACGGGTGACAAACGTGCGTAGCTGCGCCGGATAGGCGCCCACATGGATGGAGCCACCCACCATGGCCGCATCAAAGGTGTCGGTGGAAAAAGTGGTTGGAATTTCCTTCACGGAGTAGGTAGTGACCTGATGCTTCTGGTTACGGATGATTTGGGACATGCGGCCGGCGATGGCGGCGGTTTGACCTTCTTTCGTTCCATAAACTATGAGAATATGCATGGTGGCTCCTCCTTGGTTATCTCAGTAAATAATATAGTGCAATTTTTCGCGGCAGGTTTAAAAAGGGTCACACTCCCGGCGATCTCAATAAGCATTCTAATGCCCGTCCCTGGGGGGGGCGGTTGTTTGGGTCCTGACCTTCCGGCGCAGACCGGTGAAATGCACCCAGAGTCGTTCGATAGAACGCGTGTTAGGATTGCATTAGGTCGTAGCAAAGAGATTGGCTCAGAAAACCCGCCACGGCAAGATTAATGCCTGATGTGGCGGGG
>DATCIR010000256.1:0-5334 GCA_036507695.1 Gammaproteobacteria bacterium | reverse complement strand
CGGTATCCGGGAAGAAGTTCTTTTCCAATCGGGCGATTTCACTGGCCGGAGTATTAATGGTATAGGCGCGCGCTTCCCGGTAGGCGTGCATGAACGCCTGGGCCATCTCAGTCGCCAGCCATTCGCGGGTTGCGCATAAACTGCTGAAGGCGACCGGACCTACCGCGTCACCCACTGCCGCAACCACCTGCGCGATGCCTTCTTTTTGCATTTGCTGTGGCGCGGGACCTTGCAGGTGGACATAATCGCCAACGCCTTTGCGAAAAGCCTGGTCGATCTCATCGACCGTGCCGGCATCGATGATGTTAATTGCTTTTTCATCGACCCCTTCTTTATAGAGCGCATAGCGGAACATGGCCATGGGCTGGAAAAAGTGATCTATCAGTACAGCTTTTCCGGCAAGTTGCCGCCAGCGGAACTCCGGTTCCGCATGCCGGGCCGCGATAAAAAAGCCATCGCGTTCGTTGATCTGCGCGAAATGTACGATGTCACAATGCTGGCACTCTTCGAGTGCGGCGAAACTGGTGGCGACGGCGGACTGCGCCAGGTGCGCGGAGCCGTTGCGGATGCTGCCGGGTACGGTTTTTTGCGGCGTGGCAACTTCATAGTGAGGTTCCAGGCCCTGTTTTTTGAGGAAGCCGCCGGCGATACAGATTAACAAGGGGGTATAAAATGCGGAATGGCGCAATGCCATGATATTAATCTTTGTCATCGTGCGTTCACTGTGCTGATCTGCATAAGTCCGTGGGAGTAGCCGTAGAATTACGATCTAAAAAATTATACCAGTTGCGGGATCTGGTGATCACAGCTTTGTAACGGGTGGAAGTAAGCTGAGTCATCACTTCCAAATGCCATAAAAAAACCCCGCACACAGGCGGGGTTGAGTGGTTTTATGGTTATTATTAATTCTTTACTAATCGCCGGTTTTTTGCGTTTTGGGGGTTGTTACCGTCAAGCCCAGCAACTGCCAGCTTTGCATGCCGCCACGATAGTAAAAGATCTTCTCCGGTGGATAGCCAATTTTGATTAAACCTTTTATAGCTTTTGGCGATTGACCGCACCACACCCCATTACACCAAAGGAGAATATCCTTGGCGTTGGAAAAATCCCATTTGCCATAGTGACGGTTGTTCGCGCTGACATTTTTAACTACGAAGTTCCAGGTTTTCGCCAGGTACGATGGAGCGCCATTTCTTGGAACCCCCAATTGGCCTAACGCAACGGTTTTGACCAGGTCGCCTTCGTTGTCATCGAAGGTTGTGAAGGGGATGTTAATTGACCCCGGGATCGTGCCTTTTTCAAACCAAGCCGGTGTCCTTGCATCGATGAGTATCCCGGTGCCTTTATTCACCTTGTTCTCAATAAAATCCAGGAGTTCGAGCTCACCCACCGTGGTTACGCCGGGAGCCACTTGCATGGGCTGGATACAGAAGGGCGGGCATTTCCTGGAGGTTTTAGTGTAACCACCCGTCAATACGTGGTTTTCATCCTGGATGCGCTGGATGGAAACAACTTCACCTTCGTGTACCGCCTCCACGTTTGCCAAATTCTCAGAAATTTTTACGTCCAGTGCTTCTTGCGCCCTGGCCGATAATACAATGCAACTGCTCAAGCTTATGGTAATAACAAGTAGTTGTTTGATGTTAGTTTTCATCGGGTATTGCCCTCACATAACCGGGTTAGTTACTTGTTCTTTTCAAAGTACAAATTGAAAACGGTTTTGTTGACTTTCGTCATCTTGTTGTCTTCTTTATAGACGGTTAATACTTTCGATTGATCCTGCGGGTCGAGCTTTTTATAAAAACGGTAAGTAGCGGGCCAGCTGGTTTTTAATTCCAGCTCGAATTGCTGCAGTTCCTGGTTTTCCACCGGCAGAATTTGCTTTGACTGCGCGGCGCCGTTAACACTGCTAACACTTTTTTTGCCGTCGTTGTCATTAAGTTGCGCGCTGCGCTTCGCTTCCACTTCCAGTGCTTTCACATAGGCGTCGTCCACGGCTATCGCCGCAGTGGAATACAGCGCGCCAAGCAACAACGCAACAATGGAAGTCTTCAGAAAAGCCTTAATAGCTACCAAGTAATTAGCCAGATAGAAATCGTAAATATATTTATACACGTGGAATACCCCCGAGCTACCCTATCCCTTACACACCCGATAGGCCATTGGGTATAAAATCTAATATTACTGAACCCACCGCGGTTCAATTATTTATTCAATGGCGCACAGTTTTATCGCAAGGTAATTTTTCTCACAAGTGCTTTTGCCGCTGGTGTTTGACTCGTGTGAGAGATTGAGTGTATACCCCGCGACTACTTGTTGCTTGTGATTTATTCCGGCCTGCCAGCCAATCTGGCCCAACTTATTAAGTTTTATTATTGTCCTTCTATTTCTGTCGGATTTTCTCGATTTCCCATCGAGTTAAAAAGTATGCATAGTATAACCTTTATTCGTTATTCCATCTATTCGTAATTCCATCAGTTAGGCGATCAATGTTTTTCATGCAAAGTGTAGCTACAACAGGCGCTGTTTTCAAAAATGTTAAAAATAACGGCAATTATCGCTTTAGACGGTAAATAGCAAGCAGTATAAGTGGCTAAAATGTTAAAATTTTCATCGATTAATACCCCGTTGGTTTTACAAAGCGAATGTACTACGTGCATTGAACTTGCTTTAATTTCAATAAGTTGTGACGAGTAGACCGCCAGTAATTAGTTTTTGGGATATGAACATACCGCTAAATCACTAATGCTTTTATGGGACCCCGGTACACATGACGCAGTAACTACGCAAACGCTGTTTGATGCGATTCACAGACTTCCGAGTCGTTTGCGCGTAATTATATTGGCGCTGCCCCTGGCCTGTTTAGCTGGATAAGTCTACTATTGATCTGAGCGGCAGTTGTTTCCGGGTAAACGCATCTGGACAGGAAATATATTGACAAGCATCTAAACAGCGTCCTCAAGGTTATTCCCTGGATTAATATGCGCTAAACGCGCAATATTGTAAGCCGCCACTAAAACGGCCCAGTGCAAGAACGGCTCAGTGCAAGTTTTCTAAGGACAGGATGTTTCAATTAATCATGCAAAATACCACAGGTTCATTTGGCTGCAAAAAGTCAGCTTGTAAGACGCTTCCCGCTGTTCTGTTGGCCGTTACGCTGGCTGCTTGTGGCCAAAGTACAAAAACCAATGAAATCCAAAACCCTAAACCGCTTACCGTGCCCCTTGGTTTATTGCAGCTGCAGCCGGCGGATAACTGCGATGAACTGAAAAATTACATTACCGAGTCGATAATCAAGGAGTACGCCTCGATACCGAAATATGCGCACTATTATTACTGTCCCGCGCCGGGCGGTGGTGGGGACGCAGGCCCAGCGCCGCCAGCGTCGGGCGCCGCGCCGGACCAGGGTGGCGAGAGTAATGCGTCCGATGGTAGTGGCAGTGAAGGCTCCGCGGCTGCAGCCACGCCGGGCGATGTGTCCGACACCAATAATCAGGAGCAGGGGGTACACGAAGGCGATATCGTCAAGGCGGATGATGCCGGTAACGTGTATATTCTCACGGGCCGGTATTTCATTGTGGCTGACGGATTTCCTCCGCAGAATATGTCCGAACATACCCGGATCGACCTAGGCGCGCGGGGCCTGAATCTATTTTTGGATAAGGTAAACCAGCGCGTCATTATCCTGGCCCGGCATGATGAACCTTATTACATTATGACGCCTGCTGTGGTGGATGAGTCCAGCACGGTGGTGTATCCCAAGCCGGAACAGGATTACACAGCAGTTATTTTTTACGATGTGTCGGATCCGGCGAATCCCGTCGTGATAGATCAATTGCAATTGCGCGGTTATTTCCGCGAAGGCCGGAACATTGATAACCGGTTACACCTTGTTTCCAATCATTACCTGCGTCCACTCGGATTGTATGAGGACGCGCAGTTTTGGGAGTTATATAACACATTTAATAATGCGGTGTATCAAACCCGTTGCGATAATCCGCAAGCCGATCTGGCCACGCATCCCGCGGTAGTCAGTGCGCGTAATAACCTGGTGGCCAGGATTACGGCTATTGTGTCTAGCCAGGATCCGTCGGCTTATCTGCCCGATGCGTTGCGGATCAACAATGCGGGCGCAAGCGAACCCATAGCTTATCTTGCCTGCACCGATATTCAATTTCCCGCCGTCAATATGAGCCTGGGTTTGCAGATTATTACCAGTGTGGATTCCGATGGCGCCAACCTGGCGGCGGCGGGTATTGTCAATAACAGTTACATTACCTATGTCAGCCAGGATCATTTATATCTGGCGGAACCCAGCCGCAGTTGGTGGTGGGAGATGGACGATGGACGTAGGTTGTCGTCACAAACCGCGATTTACAAATTTGCCATTTCCGGCAACACGCCGCAGTATGTGGCTACCGGACGCGTGGACGGTTATGTCCTTAATCAGTTCAGCTTTAGCGAATACAACGGCGCATTACGGGTGGCGACGACCCAAAACGACGTCTTCCAGGTGAGTGAAAACCAGTGGCAGCTTGTGCAATCCAACCATTTGTCGGTGCTGACGGATGACGGCAGCGGCGCCTTGACGATCGCGGGTGAAGTCCGTGATTTTGCGCCGAACGAAACCATCCGCAGCGCGCGTTTTTTTGGCGAGAAAGGCTTCGTGGTGACCTTCCGCAATGTCGATCCCTTGTTTACCTTTGACCTTGCCGATCCCTCGCATCCGGTATTAATCGGGGAGCTGACCATTCCGGGTTTCAGCACCTATATGCATGCTTATGATGACAATCATCTGTTGACTATCGGCCCCTCCGGCGGGGAAGGCGGCACCGGGACCGGCGCTGGCGTGCAACTGCAATTGATTGATGTGAGCGATATGACGAATCCCCGGGTACGGCATTCGTATCTACCGACGATGCCCGGCGGCTGGTCGTGGAGTGAAGCGGAATATGACCACAAGGCGTTTACGTTCTATAAGCCGGCCAATCTGCTGGCAATACCGTTACAAATTTCACCGTCATACAGCAACGACGTATTCAGCGGCATCGCCGCTTATGAAGTGACGCTGGCGGACGGTTTCCGGGAGCTGGGCCGCGTGGACCACGCCGACCTGGCGTATGAATATTATTGCGTGGCAAATTCCGCGATGCTCGCCGCGCCGTATATCGAGGACTGCCGCAACGGCTGGTATGTGCAATGGGCGGCGCCGCGGCGTTCCATCGTCATGACCGATGAGAGTGATGTTTACTTGTATACCGTGTCCGATGTTGGCTTGAAGGCTTCCTCGATAAATGATTTGAGCAGCACTCTGGGTAGCCTGGTGTTTCCGCC
>DATCIR010000255.1:0-9932 GCA_036507695.1 Gammaproteobacteria bacterium | reverse complement strand
GATAGTGTTTCTGCATCAGAAGTCAATGGAAAGCGCGCGTGGCCTTGAACTCACGCAAGAAATGAAATTGCTGATTGCCTTGCAGGCCTGCCTGCCGATACTGAATCTAGGCATAGGCTGGTATCGCGGCTGGGTGTCGGTAATCGTTTATCCGGCGCAATTTATCCCGGAGCGGACTTTTATTGACGAATCCGGTGTTGAGCACCGCAGCAAATCGGTATTAAGCGGTGAGTCGTGGCACCGGGGGCCGGTCATATTATCCTGGGAGGATGCCGAACAATCGGGCGCGATCGATGGTTATAACCTGGTGATTCACGAATTCGCCCACAAACTCGATGTACTGAACGGTGACGCCAACGGCTTTCCGCCCTTGCATCGCAACATGAATGTGAGCCAATGGGTCGAAGCGTTAACCGCAGCGTACCAGGATTTTCAAAGCCGGCTAAATACCGGGAATGATATTGCTATTGACAGCTATGCCGCTTCCTCACCGGCGGAATTTTTCGCGGTATTCAGTGAAGTGTTCTTTGAACGGCCTGACATTCTCAACCATCACTATCCCAAGGTATACGAACAATTCAAGCAGTTTTACCGGCAGGATCCATTAACCCGTATCTAGTGTCGCGAACCAGTCCACATTTCGTGAGGAACCCGGCTTGCACCGGGATAAGGTAGCTATAAAAAGGCGTTAATTCTCTCCGCTCCGACCCATTTTCTCATTGCGCATTTTGTATTGCGGAGCGGCATGGTTCTGACAATGACGATTCTTTTTCTTTTAGGCAACGGAAAATCCGCCCGCCTCCACGTTCCACATCACTGCACAATTTTTTCATATCGTCCCGGCAGGCTTTAAGATACTCCTGGGCCTTTTTGCCTGCCGCCTTGCAGGCGTCAGACAACTCATTCTTGTGCTGTTTCATACAGGCCTGAACTTCCTCACGCGAACGGGCTTCAGGACAAAGCCGTTTAACATCTTCCATGCAAGGGCCTCGCCCTGGTTTCGCACCGGCGTTGTCGTCACCGGCCAAGACGGAAAAAACCGGCAATGCCAAAAACGCCACAACGACCACGCGATAAATAAATTTCATAATTTACTCACTTTATGTTCTTTGCCCGCCACTACAGGTGATTATGCGACGGGAACCATTGATATTAGCTTCAACCAGTCAGGCAATAAGGAAATAGCCATCCTCCTTTATTCCATCTATCGAAGTCTAACCTAGATTTACTGCTTTTCGAATCTAAGAACTCACTATTAGCAGACTAACACTGTCTAATTGACGGCCAATGCCACGTAAATCCGGAGTGCCAGAAAGAAAAACACCAATTCATAGACCTATGTCATTTCGGCAACTTTTGTTTCTATCTAAACTTTAAATTTGTGGGTCTCCCGAAAAATCAGTGAGCAGCTTAACACCGGTATTCAACGCAAAGACGCCATGACGCAAAGGAAACCGGATTATTTTTAAAGAACTGTAGTGTACTGTTTTTTGGATTCCGGATAGGGCGGCCCACCGCGTTTGGCAGCGGATAAGCTTGCATTAAGTAATAGTTTGAATTCTTCGCGCCTTTGCGTTAACGTTTTTTCAGGGTTGGATTGCCCACAGATTTTTCTGACGAGACAAAAATATTTATAGCTATTGGAGCGCGTCCCGCAAGGATTTGATCATGGAAGAAGCTGTGCAACTCTCAATAGTGATCCCCGCTTATAACGAAGCGGAGTGTATTGTTCCACTGGTTGAAGAAACCATTAATTGCCTGCGCGCGGATCCGCGGCATGAAATTCTCGTCGTCGATGACGGCAGTACCGATGACAGCACCGCCCGCCTTGCTGCATTAAAAACGCAGCACCCGCAATTACGCGTTATTCACCACCTGAAAAATAGCGGTCAAAGTTCCGCGATCCTGACAGGGGTGCTTTTTGCGCGCGCCGCGTGGATAGTGACTATGGATGGGGATGGCCAAAACGATCCTGCCGACATACCGAAACTCCTCGCGGCCAGGGACAGCCTTCCCGATGCCAAGCCGCTCACGATGATTGTTGGATTGCGCCAAAAGCGCCGCGACACCTGGCTGCGGCGGGTGTCGTCAAAAGTCGCCAACGGCGTCAGGAGCCGTCTGCTCCATGATCAGACGCCGGATACCGGCTGTGGACTCAAGTTATTTACGCGGGAAGCGTTTCTAAGCATTCCTCATTTCAACCACATGCACCGGTTTTTACCGGCGTTAATGCAACGCAATGGGGGTACTGTTATCAACGTACCGGTCAATCACCGGCCACGAAAAGCGGGAGTCTCTAAATACGGCCTGTTTGACCGGTTATGGGTCGGGATTGTGGATCTCGCGGGTGTGCTGTGGTTGCAAAGGCGCCCCTGTAACGTAAACGCACAGGAGTTATAAAGATGATAAACACTGAAACTATTTGGCTGATCATTGGTTTTTCCGGACAAGCCCTGTTTTCCATGCGCTTCATCGTGCAGTGGATTGCCAGTGAAAAACAAAAAAAGAGTATCATTCCCACTGTATTCTGGTATTTCAGTTTAGCCGGAGGAATCACCTTGTTAAGCTACGCGCTTTACAAACAGGATCCCGTGTTTATCCTGGGGCAGGCCATGGGACTTTTTATCTATAGCCGGAATATTTATTTTATTTTCCGTAACCGGAATCCGGCGGAAGTTGATGCGGGGAAAAAGACCGCACCCCATGGCGGCATGTAATACAACGCTTAAGATAACATTGTAAATAGCACTAGTTCGAATGCGCCGTTTGCAAGACTTCCGGAACTGACAACAGTGTCTCGCTTTGCCAGATCGCCATATGGCCGCCCCGGTAAGGTTGATGATAGTCGGGAATAATTTTATCGAAGTCGGGTCTCGCATCTTTATAATAATAAGCAACGATTCTGCCCTGCGGATGTTGCTTCGCCCAAGCGGCGGCATCCTTTTTGTAAATAAGCGACGGCAGCGGTTGTTGCAAACGCCCCAGAAAATGAAATTGGCCATCATAGCGGCTGATATGCGCA
Organism: Gammaproteobacteria bacterium; assembly: GCA_036507695.1. Classification (GTDB taxonomy): domain Bacteria; phylum Pseudomonadota; class Gammaproteobacteria; order SZUA-152; family SZUA-152; genus JAKEGK01. The sequence goes on along the minus strand of DATCIR010000255.1, from coordinate 6,910 downwards.
ACCGGGATTTTATTGGCCTGCAAAGTTGCAATAGTTTGACTCGCGTCTTGCAAGTTTAAGATGGGCGCCATCAAAGGTATCACCGAAAGGTATACCACTAACCATATTGCAATCGCGCTGCCCGACATCAGCGCCACGGCATGCTGCAAAGAACGTTGCCGCATCCGGTAAACCACAGCGGCAATCACCAGCAGTGAAACACCCCATGCCGGTGAAATGCCGGAATGCCAGGCATATTGCTTGAGCAAATCAGCCGACCGGGACAGCACCAGCAAGGTAATGCCCAATAAGGCAATCGCCAGCGCCGCAATCACGGGATGACGCAAATGGGGTGTAACTTGCTGTGAGAACTCTGTTGTGAACAGCGATCGGGCAAACAATAACGCCAGAGGCGGAAACAACGGCAGTAAATAATGGGGCTGCTTGCCGCTGATCAGGGATAGCAAAATGAATTGCGGCACCAGTAACGCAATCGCAAAACGCACACCCGCGTCAAACGGACTTTTATAGAGCGCTATCTGTGCCCGCCATAGTGCCGGCCAAATAATCCAGGGCAATAGCAGTAATGGACCGGCTTCCAGATACCACCAGAAAGGTTTTTCATGCGCCATCGAATGCACCATGCGCTCCGCGGTTTGACTCCACAGAATCTGTCCGGCATATTGCGCTCCACCCGCGGCCGCAGCCGGTAATGCCCAGGCCAGCGCGATACCCCCCGCAAGCGCCGTTGCAAGCACTAAACTCACATACCATTTCAACCATGAACAGGATTTGTTTTCCATCCACCATGGTGCCAGCAACGCGGGCGGTAAAACATAAACCAGCACCACCGGTCCTTTTGCGAGTATGCCGAGCCCCATCGCGGCGCCCGCTAGAAGCCAACCGGAATACCAGGCGTTGTCTTTCCATACGCGGATGATACCCACCACGGCGCACAACACAAAAAACACTAAGAGGAAATCGAACATCACCGCGGTGGTATAAAGCGCCCAGAACAACGTGGTCATCAGAATCAAAGGCGCATGGCGCATGATGTCAAGCCGGCCGGGCCATAACTGTTTCGCGATGACAACCGTGAGCAGCAGGCTGCCGAGTTGGAACAAGGCCGGCAACAGGCGCGGCCATATCTCATTGACACCGAACAGCCACCAGCCGGCGTTAATCAACCAGAACATGAGCGGGGGTTTGTGACTGTAAGGCTCGCCGTCAAGGTGCGGCACCAGAAAATTATGGTTAAGCCACATCTCCCACGCGACGGCCAGGTAACGGGTTTCGTCAACGGGCGCGATTGACCGGCTGATCAAGGCGGCAACAACCATAACCAGCCATAACGTAACGGCCGCGGCGCAACACCGTAACGCTTGCTTCGCCAACGACTCATTGCCTGAAATAAACACTGCGAGGATTACCAGCCTAGCTGTCGAACGCGAGCTTGCGGATCGCTGGTATTGGCCGCGAATACACCTGCGGCAGCTTGGATACCCGTGAGTAAACGGCCAAACAACGGAATGTGAAAATAGCCACTTAGTGAATTATCAACCATCCAGCGCCGTTCCTGGCCTGCGCCGGCAATAGCAACACCGCAAAACACTAAAAATACCGCGCCTACAAAAACCGGAACCATGACACGGGAAAAATACATAACACCTCCCTGTGATATTCAACATCTCCATTTGTCAGCGAAATACCTTATCGACTATCCATGCTGCCACGTGTCCATCGCGCGCTGAAACTGAAAGCCGATGCGTTCTAGGAGTGACTTCTTGGTGACATAACTGATTTCAAAAATATCGGCATGCCGGCTGTTTTCCGCCAGATAATCATCGCTGGTTTTCAGTTCATCGACCAGATTGTGCTCAAGCGCGCGGGTGCCGGGCCAGCTTTCGCCGGTGGACACCTTAACGATATCGACACTCGGCCGGTGCTTGACGATGAAATCCTTGAACAGCAGGTGTATGTCTTCGATTTCGTCCCGGAACTTGGATTTCGCGTCTTTGGTGTTTTCACCAAACATCGTTACTGTGCGCTTGAATTCGCCCGCGGTGAACTGTTCGAAATCAATGTCATGCTTTTTAAGCACCTTGTGAAAGTTGGGCAGTTGCGCGATCACGCCGATCGAGCCGATAATCGCAAACGGCGCGGCCAGTATGCGGCTGCCGACACACGCCATCATATAACCGCCGCTGGCGGCCACTTTATCCACCGCGACCGTGAGCGGAATGTTCTTGTCCCGAATCCGCATCAGCTGCGACGCCGCCAGGCCGTAGCCATGCACCACCCCACCGCTGCTTTCCAGGCGCACAAACACTTCGTCAGTGTCTTTGGCCACGGTTAATACGGCGGTAATTTCCTCTCGCAACGAGGAAACTGCGGAGGCGCGAATATCGCCATGAAAATTTAACACATAGATACGCTTTTTCTTCTGGTCCGCTGTTTTTCCTTTTTTCTTGGCTTTTTCCTTTTCCTGTTTTTGGAATTTCTTGAACTCGTCTTTTTCCAGCATGTTGATGTTTAATGCCAGCGCCATGTCTTCGTATTTTTTATTGAGCTTTTTAATCTCCAGGGTATCTTTTCCTTCCCCTTGCTTCCTGCTCGCCAGCACCACGATGAGCAATGCCACCGCGACAATGGCAACAACAATAGTTATTGCCTTTGCCAAAAATAATCCATAGTCAAAGAAAAATTCTGTCACTGTTTTTTACCACGCTCTTTTGTTGTATTGGTTAAACTCGTCCACGGCAAACCGGCCATAGCGCATATGGCGGGACAATAACAATCCTGTTCACCCCGTTTTCCACCAGCACTAGGTTATTATTAACCGGCACAATTTTTCCGGATTCGCTATTTCTTTTTGCCGAATGGTATAAGTGCCTACGAATGGTATAAGTGCCTAATAGTAGCAACTATCATCCCGCGAGCGAAGCGGTGATATGCCTTTGCGGTATTTATCCCGTTGTTTTATTGCGGTCCGGTAAGCCAATTACTATACTAGCGGCGTTCTAAACCCTGGAAACAAACAATATGAACATGAAAAATCCGCAAGGCGGTTCGTCCATCACTGTAAACCATTCTCCAAAACCTGTTTCTCCGGTGAAAATGACCGAATACAGCCATGGATCCGGATGCGGTTGTAAAATCGCACCCAAACTTTTGGAAGAGATCTTGAAAACCGATTTACCGGTAACCGCCTACCCCCGCTTACTGGTGGGCAACGACACCCGGGATGATGCCGCTGTATACGATTTAGGCAATGGCACGTCGGTCGTCAGTACCACGGATTTTTTCATGCCCATTGTTGATGACCCTTTCGAATTCGGGCAAATCGCCGCCACCAATGCGATTAGCGATATCTATGCGATGGGTGGAACCCCGTTGCTGGCGATTTCCATTTTCGGCTGGCCCATCGACAAACTCGGCCCGGATATCGCCGCCCGGGTAATTGATGGCGGCCGTCATGCCTGTCAGCAGGCGGGCATACCCCTGGCGGGCGGCCATTCCATTGATGCGCCGGAGCCCATTTTCGGCCTGGCGGTCACCGGCCTGCTCGAGAACCGGCATTTAAAACGCAACGATCAGGCGCAACCGGGTTGCAAACTCTATCTCACCAAACCGTTGGGCATCGGCATACTCACCACCGCGCAGAAGAAAAAACTGTTGAAAGCCGAACACACGCGTATCGCACCTGACACCATGTGCCAGTTGAACAGCATCGGGGCTGAATTTGCCAAGCTGCCGGCAATAACCGCCATGACGGATGTCACCGGCTTCGGCCTCATGGGGCATTTGCTGGAAGTCTGCGAAGGCAGCCGGGTGCGCGCAATGATTCGATATGACGCAGTACCCAAACTCCCGGAAGTGGAAAACTATCTCGCACTGGGCTGCTCACCCGGTGGCGCGCAACGCAACATTGACAGCTACGGGCATAAGCTTGGCCCCATGAGCGACCAGCAGCGAAAAATACTGTGCGACCCGCAAACCTCCGGTGGATTGTTGGTGGCCGTGACACCGGAAGGTGAAGCGGAATTCCTGCAAATCGCCGAAACACACGGGTTACTACTTAGCGCCATTGGTGAGTTGCATTCCACCGGCCCCGATAATAACTCCGGCATTCTTATTGAAGTGATGTAGCTGTCTATGGAATTGCCCCAGATCGACAATTATCAACAGTTATTTCTTAACGGCACGCCCTTACTGGATGTGCGCGCGCCGGTTGAATTTGAGCAAGGCGCGTTTCCGTCCGCTAAAAACCTGCCGCTGATTAATGACGAAGAACGCCATGCGATCGGCATACGCTACAAGGAAATGGGTCAGGAGCAAGCCATCGAACTGGGACATGAACTGGTTAACGGGGAAATAAAGGAAACGCGCATTAATGCATGGGCCACGTTTACCCAACAGCACCCGGAAGGTGTGTTGTATTGTTTTCGCGGCGGCATGCGCTCCAAAATAAGCCAGCAATGGATTTACGATGCAACCGGCGTGGTATATCCCAGGGTTAAAGGCGGTTACAAAGCCTTGCGCCGTTTCCTGATCGATGAACTGGAAATGTCCGCCGCTGTAATACGGCCGATCGTACTCAGCGGGCGCACCGGTTCAGGTAAAACACGACTGCTGCATCATCTGCGGCATAAAATCGACCTGGAACGTATTTACCACCACCGCGGTTCCGCGTTCGGAAAACAGGTCACGCCGCAGCCGAGCCAGATCGATATCGAAAACCAACTGTCTATCGAACTTCTCAAATTTCGCAAAAGCAATATCACTAAACTACTGCTGGAAGATGAATCCGTGGCCATCGGCGCACGGCGCTTGCCGGACAGCATTGTTAATACCATGCGGCAATCCCCATTGATCATCCTGGACGCCAGTATCGAGGAACGGGTTGCCGTTATTTATAAGGAATACATCACAGACGCCCTGGCCGAATACCAGACGCTGCTGGGTGAAACACCCGGCTTTGATACTTGGGCGCAGGGCCTGCTCAATGCACTGGAAAAAATCCAGCGCCGCCTGGGCGGGTTGCATTACCAATCCATAAAGTCGATGATGGAGCACGCTATCACCCGGCACCGGAGATCTGCCGAGCCCGGCCACCACCGGGCTTGGATACGCGCCTTGCTGGCGGAATACTATGACCCCATGTACGACTTCCAACTCGGCAAAAAAACCGGTCGTGTCATTTTTCGCGGGACACAGGATGCGGTGCTCGATTACCTGCAACAGCGGCAAGGCGTCAATTAGGAGCGGCGTTTCATCAGCCGCAAAAACCGTGGTATTCAATTTTAATGCAGCAACGGGTGTTCATAAAAGACACAAAGCTCGCCAGCTCAGCTAGTTGCGCTATCAGTCGTTCACACTGGTGGGATCAATATTTGACCATATCGGTCCGGCTGTTAGCGTGAGGGTGTGTGTCATCGTGCCGGTTTAACTAATATCCGCCTTTCGAATGGTTACTGCATACGCATTTGAGCGTGGGATTTGAATCACCGGCCAGTCCCATTAACCGCAAAAATCACACATCCTTGCTTATATAATTTTTATTGGCCTTATAACTCTTTTTCAAATATAGCGTGAGGGGGTTTGCATCCTTGCGTGATTACTTTATTATATCGGGCATACTTTATTATGAATATCTGACGTAGCTTACCGCGGTAGAGTTTGTCGCTATGGACTTTACGTGTATCCCGTGGCTTTACATTATGAGCCCACGCATCGCGCCTTAGCTTTGGAAGTGCAAAAAACGTGTGATATAAAATTGTGATAAAAAAATGATGTAATTTACATTATTGTGTTATCTTATTGTTTTGTTTATCTGTTGGTTCTGAAGAGTGTGTGGATTTACTGATCCAAATATCAAAAAACATCAAGCTATAAGAACAAGCTTTTGTTCGAAATAGCATAACTATTTTTTGAGCAATGCCTAGGAGGAGCAAGTAACATGAGCGTTCCATATTGGTTAAAAACAGCAGTCTCCAGTTTTATCATTATTGGTCTTGGTTTAGTTCTTATCAATTGCTCGTTGTTTAATGTCAGCACCGCGTCAACGTTCGACAAAGCTTATAAAGAAGCCGAAGAAGCCGGTAAGAAAGCCCAGGCCGCCGGCAACGAATGGCGGGATACCAAAAAGACCTTGGATGAAGCTAAAAAGTTAGCTGGATCCGGCGACTACGCTAAAGCCGTCAAGCTGGCTAACAAAGCCAAGCAGGAATATGACATGGCGGCTGCTCAAGCAGCCGCAAATGAAGCATACCTGAAAGTTTCGCCATTTTATGATCCCAATGCCACACCCGACGAAGACATAAAGAAAATCCAGGGGTTCTTCCGGAAAAAATTCCCGGATTTACCCGACAGCGAGTTCGCCAACGGCTTTTATGCGATGGACGCCGCCATGCGGGCAAACTGGGAAGCCATCGAAGAATTTCCTCCCTATGAACCTGCTATAGAAGAAGGTGAGACTTTATGGAATACGCCGTTTACAAACGGTAAAACCTACAGCGCCTGTTTCAAGGCAGCCGGCGTCGCGGCCAACTACCCACGCTGGGATAAGGAAGCCGGGCAAGTGGAAACCTTGCCAATGGCAATTAACAAGTGCCGCGAAGCGAATGGTGAGAAACCATTTAAATATGAAGACAGTGGCATGTTGTCGGTTCACGCCTATATGGCCTATAAGTCACGCGGTAACCTGACCAAAGTCCAAATACCCAGCGATGACCCCCGCGCACTGGAAGCGTATAACCAAGGCAAGAAAATCTATTTTTCACGCCGCGGCCAGCTGAATCTGGCCTGCTATCATTGCCATTTCGAGAACTCCAGCTTAAAAGTACGCGCCAATGTATTAGGACCCGCGCTGGGCCAAACCTCACATTGGCCAACCTACCGGTCCAAGTGGGGCGGCATGGGCTCATTGCAT
>DATCIR010000254.1:0-13929 GCA_036507695.1 Gammaproteobacteria bacterium | reverse complement strand
GCGCCTTGCCATGGATGGCAAGGCTGGGACTGAATAAGGCACCTGCGTTGCGCCAGGGATGGCTGCCAAAGACGCAATAATTTTGCGCCCGTAGCTCAGTTGGGGAAAGAGAAGTTGTTGGCCTTTGAGGCCAACGTAAGTTCAAGACAACTATTTAGCAATTTAAAATAACTTATCAGCGCCCGTAGCTCAGTTGGATAGAGTATTGGCCTCCGAAGCCAAGGGTCGTGGGTTCGAGTCCCGCCGGGCGCGCCAAACAACAATGGCGATTCAAAAACGGCGATCCGAAAGAGTCGCCGTTTTTTTATTTATTTTTTAAAACGAAAACGCTCAACAAAAGCGCTTAAGCGGAGAGCACCACTTTTTCCACATCGGCAAAGCTATGGGCGCGGATACTGGGTTCTAGGTAGATGCCGAGCTGGTGGCTGATTTGTGAGGTGGAGAAAATGCCGCGTACGATGGAGCCGCCGGCTTCGGTTTTATCGACCACCAAGGTGTGCTGGCGGCCCAATTGATCCATGGTTTCCACGACATCGCCGACCGAGGCTTTTTGCACATCGCTGAATAATAAAACCTCCAGGTCATCTATGCCCGTCATGATATCCTGCACGATGATGTCATCACGGCTGCCGCCGTGTTCCATCAGATAGCGCACGGGTTTCTCACCGAGAACATCAGACAATGTCACGATGCCAAACAAGTGGCCATTACTATCAGTGACAAATAACAAACGCACGCCACACGCAATCATTTTTTCGTTGGTGGCTTCCAAACTTGCGGTAGGCTCGACGCTAAACGGAGTGATCTCATAGAGATCCGTCATCACCAACATTGCCGGGTCATCCAGTGCAACGTTCGTAATCCGGTTAATGGCGCGGCGATTTACTGTTGCATTATGTTCCATGGAATAATGAGGCAGAGCTTTGTATTTGTGAATCATAGCAACCTCCTCGTGACGAGTCGTGTCAAGGCTCTTTCATTCAACATATAGGAAGAATCCGCTGATTTACAGCAGAAAACCATAAGAGTTTCTAATAATGCCAGCGTTACCTATAGAGAATATGGACTATGTCGGGTTTAAAAAGCGCGGCGGAATAACCGTGCGCAACGCCGGGCTGCGCCTTGTCTTAAGATTAGAAATTTCCGTGATTCGAATCCAATAAATGCATCTCTAATTGATTGTTTAAATGATTATTATATTTTCATGCTAAATCTATCTGTTTTTCTGATACCATAACTTTTATTGTTTGCATGACAAAGATGCCTGGCATTTTAGGAAGACCGGTTATCTGTCATTTTCTTTCGACGTTTCAGCAGTTTCTCCACGCCTTGCGCTGCATAAAGAATGATTTCACTCCGCCGATATCTCAGATGATAGCGCTTAAGTTGTACGTTTAAAAATTTACAGTAGATGGAATATCACGATCTTTCCGCAAACATTTCATATATCATTTGTGCTAAAAGCCGGTCCAGATTGGCCGTGTTTCTGTTTTTTGAGCAAGGACTTTTTCAGCTACACCGGGTTTTTGCCCCGATTTACCGGGGCCGCGATATTTCAAAACCTTCGGTTCTGAGAGTAGACATAAGCCTTGATGCGTAATTCTCGTAACAGCAAAATGCCAGATCGCTGGCGGAACAAATGGCGCGGCAGCATTACCATCAAGCTCGCGGCGCCGCTGTTGCTAATTCTTATCGCCCTTGGCTTATCGGCCGCGACAGTAGTTCACAAGCGTTTCGTTCAGGAGTTACCGCGTAATATTTTAATGGATGCGGATCGTATTGCGTATGCGGTCAGTGCTTACTTAATCGACCGGGAAGGCGGCCAGCCGCTGGAGTTACGTCAAATAATAGAGAACGCCATGACCGGTAGCCATTTCCTGGGGGGATCCATCACACTAGGCGTGCGTGACGTGCTCGCCGGTCAGAGCGCCTCAGAGCTTGGCGACGTCGAGCGCTTAAAACGCCTGATAGCTTACACCAACAAAATGGCTGAAGGTGATGCCTTGATTGCCGAGCTGAATCTTTTTCATCGGCCACAGCCTTGGCTTGTGAGGGAACATCGCAAAGAGGTATTGCTCTCGTACGGGTTTGCAGTTGTTATTTTCGGGTTATTGGTTGCAGGGCTTATAAAGATGGTGGTGATCACGCCACTGCTGCGCCTATTGTCGGCAACCAAGGCTGTTTCCGACAGTGATATGACCTCGCGCATCGATAACAGCCGCAACGATGAAATCGGGGAGCTCGCGGATTTCTTTAATCGCATGCTGGACAAATTGCACAATAAACAGGACGAGCTGTCACTTGCGGTTACGATTGCTGAGTCAGCGAGTAACGCGAAAAGCGCTTTTCTTGCGAATATGAGTCATGAAATCCGCACACCTTTGACAGCCATATTGGGATTTTCTGAAATGTTAAAGGATAACGGAATATCCAAACTCGACAGTCACCAATACGTTGATTGTATCCTTCGCGCTGGTAATCATTTACAACAAATCATTAACGACATACTGGATATGTCGAAAATAGAGGCTGGTCAACTCGTCATAGAAAACAGCGAAGTCGAACTGTTTGAAGTACTGCAGGATTGCGAATTGTTGATGCGGCCCTACGCGGAAGAAAAACAATTGAAGTTCCGGGTCAAGCACAAATTTCCATTGCCCAGGGTGATTGTCACGGATGCGCTGCGGTTGAAGCAGATTTTGCTGAATCTTTGCAGCAACGCGATTAAGTTTACCGGCGATGGTAATGTGGACATCGTTGTGGAGTACATTAAAGAAGGCCGATTATTGCAGTTTGACGTGACGGATACTGGTGTTGGCATGAGCAAGGAAGAACTGGAAAGCCTGTTCAAGCCCTTCTCGCAGGTGGACGCAACCACAACCCGCCAATATGGAGGTTCAGGCCTGGGTCTTTGTATTTGCCGGGAACTGGTCACCAGCCTGGGCGGTGTCATCGACTGTCAAAGCCGCAAGGGGATTGGCAGCCGGTTTTCCTTTACCATTAATCCGGGTCCCATACGCGAAGATCAGTTGATTTACCACGCTGAAGAAAACGAACCGGCCGGCCGGCAGGCTCAGGTAACATTACAACCGGATTCGTTAAGCGGCAGAGTACTATTGGCTGAGGATACTCTGGATAACCAGAAGTTGATCGCGATGTATATCAAACGCGCGGGCGCCGCGCTGGTGGTGGTGGATAACGGCAAACAGGCGCTGGACCGGGCACAGTCAGAGGAATTTGATCTCATCCTGATGGATATGCAGATGCCGGTCATGGGAGGCTTGGTCGCCACTGCCAGGTTGCGCGCCAGCGGTTATAAGGGCCCTATTATCGCGCTTACGGCCAATGCGCTGAAAGAGGATCGGGACCTGTCCCGGAACGCCGGGGTTGACGATTATTTGACAAAGCCCGTGGATCTTAGCCGTTTCAATGAGGTGCTGATCCAGTATTTAAAACCTTCGAAGGTCGATAAGAGTAACCCTTTGACCGGCAAGCGAGCTCAAGTCTTGGGGGATTACGCAGATGATCCCGAATTCCAGGCATTAGTCAGGCAATTTGAAAATGAATTACCGGAAAAAATGCGGCTAATCAAAACAGCAGCGGATAAACAGGACTGGGTGGAGTTGGGGAGCCTGGTGCATAAACTGAAGGGATTAGGCGCGAGTTTCGGCTATCCGGGACTATCGGAGGTGTCGGCGCTGATTCAATCCGCCATTGTCAAAGAAACTTTCGACAAAATACCCGGCCTGGTTAATAAATTGCTCAGCAGTTTTAACCAGTGTTTACAGCAAAACTAGCTGTCCTCTTTCTCCTGGCCCGCATGGTAAAACCATTCACGGCCGCTTGTGAATCGCGAACTGACGGCAGCCGGATTTTATAACCACGTAATCCGGGTATTCCCTGCTCTTAGCCTGGCCCTGGCGGTCCCTTAGCAAGCGCAATCGTACGCCCATCTTTCGCGGCGGCGCGGTTTATTGATAACGCTTTCTCATTAACTAAATTTACGCTATATTTCCGCCACGACAAAACAGATCAAGCTTATGTGTGGAATCAGTTTTATATTTGACCCGGCAAACGAATCACTCATCAATTGCCCCATCGATTTAATGGTTGCCTGCCTGAATCATCGCGGTCCGGATGCGCAAGGCTTAGTGGTGAGACGCCATGCCGCCTTGGGGCATACACGCTTAAGCATCGTGGATATTCAAGGCGGCAATCAACCCATGTACTCGGCCGATGGACGGTTTGCCATTATCTATAATGGTGAAATTTATAACTATCATCTCGTCAAAAACTCCCTGGAAAAAACCGGTGTGGTGTTTGCCAGCCATTCGGATACCGAAGTGGTGTTGAACAGTTTTATTCACTACGGCGCAACCTGTGTTACCCGGTTGCGCGGCATGTTCAGCTTTGTGATTCATGACAATGTTACCGGCGAGCTGTTCATCGCGCGGGACCGGCTGGGGATCAAACCACTGTTTTATGCATGGGATGGCAAGCTGCTGATCGGCGCGTCCGAGATCAAGGCGATATTCGCCAGCAAGCTCGTCGAACCGGAATTCAACCTGCATTCCATCGCCAATTATTTTAAATACCAGTTTTCCGTAGCGCCCTATACGCCGTTTAAAAACATTTACGAACTCGAGCCAGGCCACACCATGACAATAAAACCGGGTGGCGCGCCGCAATTTCATCAGTATTGGGATCTGGAATTTCCCCGCGACGGTGAATACGATGAGCAGGATGAGCCGCAATGGGAAAGGGCGTTTGAGAAACAGCTGGATGACGCGATTGTATCTCATATGATCGGCGAAGTGCCGATCGGAGCGTATTTATCCGGCGGCATAGATTCGGCGACCACCACTTATATGCTGAACAAACATTATGATAATGCCGTGCAAAGTTTTACCATCCGATTTACCAATGCCGCCAATGATGAATCAGAAATATCCCGCAGCATCGCCCGGCATATTCATGTCCCGAATACGGAATTGATCGTTGACGATAACCGGCCCGGCGGTTATCTCACTATTTTCGAACAGGCGATTTACCATCTGGAGCAACCCCAACGGGTTGCGGTCGACATACCGCATTTCATGCTGTCGGAACTGGTCCGGGACCATCATTACAAGGTGGTGTACACCGGTGACGGCGCCGATGAGATATTCGGCGGTTATGACTGTTACCGGCAGGACATGCTTCGAGTCTGGGGCAATGAAAAAGCCGACGTGGAACAACGCGAGCAATTTTATTTTACGCGGTTTAAAGACAACTTCGCGGACCAGCATATGCGCATGTTGCTGCGGTTGCACGAACCCAGCGCCCAGCAGGCCACGATTAAACAGTACGGCTGTTATCCGGTCTGGCATGATACATGGCATATTCTGGATGATGTGGGAGACAAGTTGCTGTCAAGGTCTGTCAAAGACCAATTGCGTGATAATAGCCAAATGGACGAACTGGTGGAGCGCATGAAACCAAAGCTGGAACAGCGTCATCCGCTGAATCAGTCGCTCTACATTGAAACCAAGACGCGCCTCCCGGGCTGGATATTATGGAAAAGTGACCGCTTAAGCATGGCGCACAGCGTCGAAGTGCGGGTTCCATTTATGGACCACCCCTTGGTTGAGTTCGCCGCCCGGCTTCCGCCCGGCTTAAAACTCAAGGGCATGGACGAGAAATATTTGTTGCGGAAAATAATGGTGCCGCATTTCCCGGAGCACCCCCAGGCATTCAAAAAACGGGCATTTTATACACCTATTAAAGAATGGTTTTTTACCCCGGAAAAGATCACGGAATTGAAACACTATTTGTCAGAAGACGCGTTGCATAAAACGGGTATTTTTGATACGCACGCCGTGCGCGGCATGTTAGACGACATCGCCGCTAAACCGTCACCGTGCAGCAACGATGATTATTACTCACTAATGAAACTGGAATGGGGATTGATGATTGTGTTGACGGTGCAAATACTGCATTTCTTGTTTATCGAAAAGCAGGCGCCCTGTTTCAAGCTAAGCCCACAGCAAAACTGAATTCACGGCAAGAGTCACGCTGCCTATTTTTTTCGTTAACCGGGCGCCATGCAATGGGATTACCGGACGCTGTGGTTGTTAATATTGGCGACGGCCGCTGAAAGATGTCCATATATTATTAAACTGAATGCTTGAAATAGTTTATTGCGCGGACGAAAAACCACTTTCAGATCAATCCGTTAGCGGGTAGACGCGGTGCTTATCTGAGTTAAATAATTGCTTTTAATTTTTATTGATTTTGTAATTAATCAGCCTATATAGCTTCTTAATAGAATAAATATTATACTGGTTCGCACTGCAGTACTAAGACGTAATTCACTTTGAAATTATCCTGCAAGGTTTGTTTCGTTAACCTACTGCATAGGTGAAAGCTGGCAACCGTTTACTAACTTACGAACCTAACTAACGCCGATGTACCTAAACGTACATTGACGTTAGCAAGTACCTAAGTTGGAAATGCATAGCCGCAAACCTGCAAAACACCAAGCTTAAACAAAGAAAATAGCATTAAATCGGGGGTAAATTCCATGGCCGAAGGTAAAGTCAAATGGTTTAACGAAGCAAAGGGATTTGGATTCATAGCGCCTCAGGACGGCAGCGAAGATGTTTTTGTCCACTATTCCGCGATATCCGGTTCCGGTTTCAAGACTCTTGAGGAGGGTCAAAGTGTTACTTACGAAGCGGTTCCTGGTCCAAAAGGATGGTCGGCAAAAAACGTAGCGCCATTATCGACATAATACTTTGACGCGCTGCTTACAATGATACGTAAGAAGCATAAAAACCCCGCAACCAGTGTGCGGGGTTTTTATTTGGAACACGTTTATTTCTGGCAATGACTGCAATAATAAGTGGCGCGTTGTGCTTGCCGGATGAGTTTAATCGGCGCGCCGCATTGCTTACACGCCTCCCCGGCCCGGCCATAAACATTCAGTTGTTGCTGAAAATACCCGGGCCGTCCATCCCCACGGGTAAAGTCCCGTAAGGTTGTTCCGCCGCTGCGAATGGCGCGTTTCAAAACCTGCTTGATGGCAAGGACCAGTGATTCCATACGCGGCCGGTTGACACGGTTCGCGGCAAGAGTCGGCCGGATGCCCGCCAGAAACAGAGCTTCGTTGGCATAGATATTACCCACGCCAACCACGATATGACTATCCATGATGAACGTCTTGATGGCCACTTTGCGCCGGCGCGCCGCGCCAAACAAATACGCCGCCGATAATTCCTTCGCCAAGGGTTCTACACCCAGCTTGTTGAGTAATTTGTGCCGCAATGGGTCGTCCTGAAGCCACAACACGGCGCCAAAACGCCGCGGATCACGCAAGCGCAATACACTATGGTTATCGAAAACGATATCAACGTGATCGTGTTTCCCGGCGGGCACGCTTGCCGGCAGCACGCGCAAACTGCCCGACATGCCCAGGTGAATCAGCAAGGTGCCGGTTGACGTGGAGAGTAGCAAATATTTGCCGCGCCGCTGAATGCCGGTGATAGTCTGCCCGGTTAATGCGCCGCGCAAATCAGCCGGAATCGGCCAGCGCAAATTGAATTGCCGGACTATTACATCCGTGACGCAACGATGGGTAATGAGCGGAGCTATGCCACGGCGCGTGGTTTCAACCTCTGGCAATTCTGGCATAGGGGTTGGAAATAAAAAAATATTCCGGCTGGCGAAAGTTATTCGATGGTTGGCGGGGCGATCTGCAACAGGCGTTTACCGGTATTGTTGGCTAGGTAATAACGCACTCCCCAGTCCTTGTTGGTGATGATAAAGTCCTGGCCGGTGGACTCCACGGTAAGGTGGACCGGCTGCTCGGCTTTTTCGAGATAAATGGTGACGGGCTTGGCGTTTTTGTCCGAAGCGTGTTTATCGGCCAAGGTAACGCGCAGCGCTTGCGCGTAACGCCATTCATCAATGAATTCATTAAATGTACTCTGGGAGATCGCCTCATCGGAGGGAGTTGATTGCCATTGGCCATCGACTCTTTTGACGACTTTATCCGGTAAATGCACTTCGGTTACCGATTTGTCGACGGGTAATATATCCAGATTTGCAAGCATGTAAGGTGACCCGAAATTGTATTGACTGAAACGGTCATTGATTAAATGCACGGTATTTCCGGCTGTCGCTTCAACCAGGGTTCCGGCGCTAGTGCCGGTAGTGCTTCCGTCAAGAGTGCCAACCCGTACATAGCGCCGTTGTTCAATGGGTTCGGTTTTTCCAAATTGGATAACGGTTTCGTCCAGCGCGATTTCCCAGCCTGGCGGATTCAGTCCCAGCTTGGCCAGATTTTCTAATTTTATCTCATATTGCCGCACGCTGTCAGTACTCAACAGCTCAAGTAATTGCTTGACTTTGTCGGAATTGGCCGGCATTACCGCGGGATCTGACAAATACCAGGTGCTTGCCCCAGCCAGGCTGCGTTTCTCCAGTGCGAACAGCAATTCCCTGCCGCTGGTCAAGCGAATGGCGCTAATGCTGTTGGGATCAACCCCGGTTAACAGCACGGGTTTCGGCGGCGGGCTGGAAAAGGGTTGCAACCAAATAACCAGCGCCAGGCTGGCGGCCAGCAACAACAGTACAAGATTGGTAATAAATGGCTTTGTCATTTAGTTAACGCCTGCGCCGTTTCAGCCAGATGAGCGTTCCTGTTCCACCCAAGAGCAAGGGAAACACGATGAGAAATCCCAACGCGATTGCAGCCTTGGCGGCAGGCGTCAATTCTATATTGACATCGGGGGCGGTCGTCGCCGGTATGGCAATAAAGCGGTCGTCATGGGACAGCCAGTTCACCATATTCAATCCCAGCCTTAGATTGCCCGCGTTGCCTAAATAGGTGTTCGAAAGGAAGTCGCCATCACCCAGCACCAGGATGCGTTGTTGTTTGTTATTTGAGGCCGCGCTATCCGTATCGGATGAGACTTGGATGTCCCGGGTTATTGCTATACCGATGCTGAGTGGACCCGGCAGGTCGCTCGCGGCGTCAAATTCAATTTGTCCTGTCAGTCCGCCGGTTTCGGACCAGCTGCGGGGCAGGGTTTGCAGGATTACGGAATGCCGCCACGGATCCGATGATTTTATTTGGATTCCCCTGGCCTTGGGGTACAGCGTCATCGCCGAAAAATCGCGGGTAACAGGGTGTTGCGAATACTGCGACACTATGGCGAACCGCGGGTCATCAATACCGAGCAGTTGCGTGTTGGGATCTACGATAATGCCGGATTGAAATTCCAGGTTAAGAAACTCCGCGATGGCCTGCAACTGATATAAGTTGCCGGGTTCCACCGTCCATAACAGATTGCCGCCTTCGTTGATGTATTGCCGTATCGCGCTAACTTCACCGGGAAGATAATCGAGCTGTGGACTGGCGATCACCAGGGCCGCGGTATTCCGCGGTACGACCGGAGTATCCGTGAGATTTAAACCGCGCAACCGGATGCCTTTGGCTTTTAACTGGTTGCCCCATTCCCCCAGGTCATGATTGGCGATGCCGTCCGGTTTGCGTTCGCCATGTCCCTCCACAAACAACAGCCAGCGGTCGTCATTGCGCGCGATGCGTTGGATGGCATTGGTAATGTTCTGTTCGGTGGGTTGTGTAATCTGCTCCTGACGGCCGTTTAGCTCGACAATGACTTCACCATTGGCCCTAATCCCCAGTTCGCGCGCCAAATCCGGCTCCAGCTCTGGATTGACAAACTGAATTTTAATAGCGGGTTGAGCGCGTTGATAACGCCGCAGCATTTCATCAATGGGCCTGCGAATCTGGTCGTCGTCGGTGGCGTACACGGTGAACGTTGGAGATTTTTCCAGTGATTGCAGCAGAACCCGGCTGGCTTGCGACAGCGTATTGCGCTGGTTCATGGTCCAGTCGGTTTCAAAATCATAGCGAGCGCTGACAAACGCCGCCAGGCCAGTCACACTCAGCAATAACACCGTGAACAAGGATTGATGCAGGCGCAGCCGGAAAGCCAGTTTGGGTGAAATTTTCATGGTTTAAAGGCGATAACTCAACTCATCCATTAGCGCTGCAATCGTTCCGCGTCCAGCCGGCGGACGCTTAACACCAGGAATACCGTGATAAACAATAAATAATAAATCACATCGGCTGAGCTGAAGATTCCCCGCAACAACGCTTGATTGTGATTCAGCATGGAGAGATAGGACAGCACCCCATTGGCATCACCGGTATTACCCGCGATATCCAGGATCCACAACAGCAGCAGCAGGCCGAAGGTTCCCACCGCCGCGACGGTAGGCTGTGCAGTGAGAGTCGAGATATAAAGACCGGCGGCCGCGAAGCTGCATAACACCAGAAATGTGCCCACGAGGCCCGATAGCAGCAATCCAAAATCGAGTTTGCCGCTGCCCAGCAACGACAAGGGCATCAGGCTGGTTAACAGCAGCAGCACCAACAGAAAACTCACAATACCGGCAAACTTGCCCAGTATAATTTCGCTCACCGAAACCGGCGCGCTCATTAATAACGGAAGCGTCCGGTTGCGGCGTTCCTCGCTGATCAAGCGCATGGTTAATAACGGCGCTACCAATAGCAGGACAATGGCCACGGTGGCATAGAGCGGGCTGATCACAATACTGGTAATGCCGGGGGCATTGGGCAGGAGCGCCAGCTGCGGTTGCAGCGAGACAAAATAATCCAGGTAAATCAGAAAAAAATACGCCACGATGGCTTGTACCACCGCGAGTATCGCCCACGCCATGGGTGATAGAAACAAGGCCTTAAGTTCCCTGGCGGCTATCGTCATTATCATGCCGCTTGCTCCGCGGCGCCATTGCCGGGTGCATCGGCGGTTTTTTCGGTGGTGGTGATGTCGACAAAAATTTGTTCCAGGCTGCGTTTTTCCGGCGTCAACTCCGTCAACCGCCAGCGGTTTTGCACCGCCATTTCCGCCAGGGACTCCGCCGGACTCTGGCCGGGCTCATGATAAAGTTTAAACCGGCGTTCATCCAAGGCTTCAACGGCGGTGACCCCCGGGAATTTTTCCAATTCTGACAACGGCGGCGGCTGCTGCAACATAATCATCACGCAGGACTCGTGCATGTAATGATTTAAGCCGGCGATGGTGTCGCTCAGCACCAGTTTGCCTTCATGGATGATTTGCACGCGGTCGCAGGTCGCCTGTATTTCCGGCAAAATGTGTGAGGACAAAATCACACTGTGTTCACCACCCAGTTCACGGATCAATTGCCGGATTTCGCGGATTTGAATCGGATCCAGGCCAACCGTGGGCTCATCCAGGATCACCACGGCCGGGGAGTGAATAATGGCTTGCGCGATACCGGCGCGTTGTTGATAACCTTTGGACAAATTGCCGATCAGGCGTTGTCCCACTTCGGTTAAACCGCAGCGTTGTTTGACCGCATCGACCGCCGCGTTGATTTTCCCGCGCTCAATTCGATGCAGTTGCGCGCAAAAGCGCAAATATTCATCGACCGTCATGTCGCGATACAAGGGCGGTTGTTCGGGCAGAAAGCCGAGACTCGCTTTCGCCTGCCGGGGATTTTCCAGCAAATCGACGCCATTGATGCTGATTTCACCTTCCGAGGGCGCGAGGTTGCCGGTGAGCATGAGCATGGTGGTGGATTTTCCGGCACCATTGGGCCCCAGAAATCCCAATACTTCACCCTGTTTTACCGTGAAGCTGATGTGATCCACCGCGCAGCTTGTGCCGTAAAAGCGCGAAACCTCTTTCACTTGCACAAATGGGTCGTTTTGCATGGTTTTTGCTATACGTTAGTTAATACTTCAGTAGTGAATAAATCGGTATGTTTAAGCGCTGTGAGTTCTCAGTTATCTGAACAAATTCTCAGCAGATCAGCCGGTTTACTCTATGCTTGAAAGAGGCGCCCCGCGCCTGGCAAATAGACTGTTGATGGCCCGGCTGACGCGGGTAAAGTATATGCAATTGTCCTTGGCATTCACAACTGTTTCAGCGGTGTTCAGGGCGAATGCAGGGCGAATGGACTAATAGTAGATGGATTTGCAGTACTGTGAAAAATTTGATTATGACAAACCCAGGGTGGATGAACGCCTGGTGCTGGTTGGTTTGTCGGAAATAGATCATGCCATCGCCGGCCGCTTGCAGCAGGAAGTAATCGTTCCCAAATTCAATGCTATCGTGGACCAGTTTTTCAATCGCCTGCTGCAAATTCCCGAAGTAAAGCAGCTGTTGCATAATCCGGAGCTGGTTAAATCCGAACGCTTGAATCAATCCAAATTTTTGCTCAGCCTGGGCATGGGGTTTGACAGCCTGGGTTATTTTGAAGATCGTTTGCGGGTGGGTGTCGCCCACAGTTCCGCGGGTTTGCCGATCAGCCTGTATATCTGCGCCTTTCAGTTGCTGATTCAGACGATTATTGATAATTTTCCCGCGTCCGTGCGCAATAACCTCGATGACTATCAGGCGTTCACCCGGTTTTTGCTGAAAATAACCACCTTGGATATGTCACTCGCCATCGACACCTGTTTTATCAACCAGCTCAAATCGTTCGAACAATCACTGGATGGAATGCAGGTGCTGGCGTCGCATCTGGAAAAACACGCCATCACGGATTCCCTGACCGGCATGATCAATCACGAGCATGTGTTTAACGAATTGCAGCAGGCCATCAACAAGGCGCATGCCGACGAAACGCCGTTGTGCATTATCATGGCGGATATCGACCACTTCAAAAGCGTGAACGACAATTATGGCCACCTGGCGGGGGATGGCGTATTGAAAGAAGTGGCCAAGCGCATCAAAAATTCCCTGCGTGGTTTTGATATTGTCGGCCGCTATGGCGGCGAGGAATTTCTGCTGATTTTAAACCGCGCCGATTTGCAGACCGCGCGCATGGTCGCCGAACGGATTCGGTCGCGGATCGCCGCAACGCCCATTGACCTGCCGGAAGGACTGCTGGATGTCACCATCAGCATGGGCGTGACCATGGTTCAAACGGACGACGCGGTCAATTCCCTGGTGGAACGCGCCGACCGCGCCCTTTATAATGCCAAACACAATGGAAGAAACCAAGTTGCGCTAGCCGAATGATATTGCTGGGTATCGATACCGGAGGAACGTTTACCGACTTTGTTCTGGTAAAAGATAATCAGCTGACCATTCATAAAGTGCTTTCCACACCGCAGGCGCCGGAACAGGCTATTCTACAAGGTATCGATGAGCTGGGCCTGCACGCTCCACTGAACGCTGATTTGTACATCGTGCATGGTTCCACGGTCGCCACCAACGCCGTGCTCGAAGGCAAGGGGGTGCGCACGCTCTATGTCACCAATCGCGGCATGCGCGATATTCTCACCCTCGGCCGCCAGGCGCGCCGCGAACTTTATAATCTGCAGCCCCAACCGATTCCGCCCCCGGTTCCCCGCGAGTTGTGCCTGGAAACCGGCGGCCGCGTCGGCGCGCACGGCGAACTGCTTGATCCGTTAACCACCGCTGACCTTGAGCAACTCAGACAACAAATTGAAAAGCTGCAACCCGAGGCGGTGGCGATCAATTTATTGTTTTCCTACCTGGAAGATAAATACGAAAAGCGCTTGGCGGAAGCTATTGATAACAATATTTTCGTTTCGCGCTCATCCGCGGTATTGCCGGAAATCAAGGAATACGAACGGGGTATCGCCACCTGGCTGAATGCCGCGGTGGGACCGATAATGCAAAATTACTTGCAACGCTTGTCCTTAGGCGTCGCAAAACGCATTCCGGACCAGCCGCCATATCATACCCGTGTTTCGGTGCTGCAAAGTTCCGGCGGCACCATCGAGGCGCAACAAGCGGCGCACCAGGCCGCGCATTTGTTGCTGTCGGGGCCCGCAGGCGGCATGGCCGGAGCGCGGTATGCCGCCGCGCGTTCCGGCAAGCTGCGATTGTTAACGTATGA
>DATCIR010000253.1:0-3246 GCA_036507695.1 Gammaproteobacteria bacterium | reverse complement strand
CTGAAACTGTTTGCAATGTTGCCGGAGGCCGGGTCCTCCCGGCATAGCCCGTCTGCGGCCGGGCGGGTTTTCATCGATCCGGATCCGGCGGCACTCTATCTGGGACAACTATCGCTCCAGGACCATCTGCGCGCGACCGGCATTCATGAGCCGTTTCTGTTACGGCGCCTGTTGGGGGAGCTGGATTGGACAGGGTTTGAAGCCCGCTATGCCCCGGCGGGGCGGGCTCCGTACGCGCCGCGGAGCATGCTGGGGTTAATCTTGTACGGGATCCTGCAGGGCGTGAGTTCGTTGCGCGGGTTGGAACGGCTGGCGCGGTTGGATCTCGGGGCGATGTGGGTGAGCGGCGGAGTCTGTCCGGACCATGCGAACATCGGGCGGTTTATTACGTTGCAGGATGAGTTATTGACGGGGGCATTTTTTATTGAATTAACGCGGCGTGTGTTACAAGCGACGGGCACTGGCGGCGGCAGCGTGGCGGGAGACGGCACGGTGATAGAGGCGGCCTGCTCGCATTATGGGTTGTTAAAGGAAGAGGCGGCCAGGCAACGGTTGGCCGAGGCACGGGCGGCGGCGGCGCAGGCGCCGGCAGATAAACGCCAACAAGCCGTGTTAGCGCAGAGTCAGCAGGCGCATGAGGTCCTGCAGGCGCGCCAAGCGGCGCGGGCCAGCAAAGGCAAGGCCAGCGACCAGCTGTGTATCGGTCGGCACGAGCCGGAGGCGGTGGTGCAACCCTTGCAGCGCGGCCGGGGCATGGGGCCATCGTATAAGCCGTCGGTCCTGGCCAATGCCGGGCGGGTCGTGGTGGGGATGGCGGTGGATCCTTCCAGTGAAACCCGGGTCCTGGAAACGATGCTGGCGCAGAGTGCGGCGAGCAGTGGCGAAGCGGTGGCCGATTTGTTACTGGATGCCGGCTACTTCAGCGCGCCGCTATTGGCGGCGTGCGTGGCCCGGAACATTAATCTCTTGTGTCCGGAAGGGCAAGTAGCGGGGCAACCGAAACGCTCGGACAAGTACTTTCCCAAGGGGCAGTTTGTCTATGACGAATACCGGGATGCCTACCAGTGTCCCCAGCAGCAATGGTTAACGCCGCTGGACCGTTATCGGGGCAATGACCGTCAGCCCGGGTATGTGCGTTATGCCACGCCGATGTGCCGGGACTGTCCGGTGCAAGCGCAGTGTACGCGGGGACAACGCCGCGCCATCAAGCGTTATGCCGGCGATGAATTGAAAGATGCCCTGCGCGGGGTGATGCAACAGCCGCCAGCGCAAGCGTTCTATGTTAAGCGGCAAGCGATGGTCGAGCCGGTGTTCAGTGCGTTACGGGAGCGACAGGGATTGAACCGGTTCCGGCGGCGCGGATTAGCCGGGGTCAGGCGCGAATTTGCGTTGCCTATACTGGCTTACAACCTGGGGCGGGCGGTGGTGGCCTGGTTAACCTTTATTTTTGGCTTATTCGCTGCTGTTTTTGAACCGTTGGCGTTCCCATGCGTTAGCAGAAGGATAGTCGGGAGCAACCCAAGGCCATTACCTCTGGCAGCATAATGAGACGTTCAATATCACCTGCTAATGAAAATAGGGTGGCTTTTGCGACAGCCTCCTTAACTAGTGCCCATCCATAAAGAGGCATTTTTTTAAAATTTACCACTGGTGTATCATTTCTCACTGATGCTGCGTCGCGCACTTATATCAAGTCAGCCACACTATGACTAAAACTGCGCCACTTCAATTCGATTTGGCTATTTCAGGGCGATATCGTTCACGCCAATGGTTTTCGTGGCGCTTTTTTTGCCGGGTCTTGCCTGGCGTTGTTCGTTATCCGGTATCCAGTCGAACCCATCTCGTTAAGTTGTAACTGATCAGTGACGACCAAACAAAAGCCATAAAGCCGTCCTTCCCTTTCCATAAAGCTTTAGCCGCACCAAAAGCTCTTTTCAATTCCGATATATTGCCTTCAATGCCGGCCCTAAAGTGTCTTAACTTCTCCAGTGTCTTTCGCTGAACTCCCATCGCTCTCAGGGTGAGTCCATTCTTTTTATGGAACGCCACTCGCTTGACCCCCAGCGCCTTGCCGTTGGCAACATTTTCTTTACTGGCATAGCCACCATCTGCAATGGTCGTCGTAGGCAAGCATCCGTAGAGCGATTCATGTATTTCAAGGAGCGGTATAAAGCGTTCCGCATCCTTTGGATTACCTTCCTCTATCATCACCGCCGTGATTAATCCCCGCTTATCGCTGGCCAGGTTTATTTTGTGTCCGTAGTCAATGTCTCGTTGACCTTTGATAATGATATCCGTATGTGGCTCAAAAAGACTGACCAGCTTTTCCGATGCCGGCACCTGCTCGCCGTGAAACACCCGGCGTTCGGTTTGGTTAATCACCTGTTCAAGTAAGTCACGAAAATAGCTTACCTCTTCTATCCACCGTTGGGCGACCGCTTTGGACCGACACTGTTCCGCCATCTGCGCGATCGCCTTCCGGGACTGCTCAATGACGCGCCTGGCCAGTGGTATCAGTTCTTTGTACCAGCTCTCTTTTTCCGCCTTTTTCCCGTAAAATATGCGGGCTGACAACGATCTTGATGCGCTACGATAATCCGTCAGTCGTAGCTTGACACCGGTGCGGCAGCCACTCTTGGCAAAGTATCTGCTCAACACCCGGATGCCGTCATCAAGCAACTGACTGTCCAGGGGTGGCGCTATATTGCTTTTAACGACGCTACTGTCCAATCGCAATAAGTCAATTTCAATAGTGCCCTGTGCAAAGGCTTTAACCGATAAGGTTTCAAACACCGCTTGCAGGGTGGCCGGTGTCATGCGACGAATGTTTGCCTGCAAGGCAGACTTCCCCGGCCGACAATCCCGGTCCAGTCGTGCAAACGTTCTATAACTCAACGAGTCCGACAAATGAAAAGCCAGCATCTCGTAACTGACGCCGGTTATCTGTTTCAACAGCAGACATCGAAAAATACTTTCAACGGCCAACCCTTTGCGTCCCGTAGGTTGTGCTCCCGCAGTGACCAAATCACCCTCCACCAACTTCAGTATCTCAGGGTGGTCATCTAACAGACACGACAATCCGGCCAGAAAATCACCAAATTCGTGTTGTGAATAAAAATCAAATATACTTGCTTGTGCTGTGCGATTCTCTCGCATCGTAGAAGCCCTCAGGTTGGTGAATGTTTTTTCAACGAAAACAATTGTACAAAACTTGAGGGCTTTTTTAATACTTATATTTAACTTTTT
>DATCIR010000252.1:0-19989 GCA_036507695.1 Gammaproteobacteria bacterium | reverse complement strand
CTGCGAGACAACGTGGGTGCGTATCAGCAACCAGGCTGCGCCCAACACGCCGAAACTCATCAAAATAACTATCTGGGCGGCATCGTTGTGTGTGATAGAATCCACCACGATCCAAAGCAACAAACCAACCAGCATGATAACGGCCAATTCCAGCTTGATCCCATTAAAGGGGCTTGGCGCCACCTGTAACCCGTGACTTGGTTTTTTATCCGGACCGCTCATCGACAATACTAAAATCTTGACTCTTTGTAGAATGACTCTTTTGTAAAATGACTCTTAATAGCAAACAAAAAAAATTCCTTCGCGCCAGCGCCCATAAATTAAAACCGGTTGTCATCGTCGGCGGCGCGGGCCTTACCGATACGGTGCTCAATGAAATTGAAACCAGTATTGAACACCATGAGCTGATCAAGGTGAAAATCAATGCCGCTACCCGGGACGACCGGCAAGCGATCATCGACAGGGTGTGCCGGTCAGTCCATGCTGAATTGGTCAACCACATTGGACATATCGCGACGTTTTACCGGGCCGCCGCCAAACCCTCGATAAAAATCCCTTAGTCCCTTCCGGCTTATAAACCAATTTTGGTGGTGACAGCCCGAATACTACCAATACCAATCCCAGCAGGCTTTCAACGAGATATATAAATGCCGCGACACCATGCAGCATGCCAAATTGTTTTCTGGCATCACTGCCTTCTGTCAAGCCCTGTGCTTTCAATGATTCCATTACCGGCTGCAGCAGGAATTCACCCGACGCGACCAACACAATCATTATAATCAACACCCAGGCCCGCCACTGCAAGCCTAAACGCCTCACTACGCTCAACAATAGCAAGGCTCCGCATACCAGGCCGATATAACTGATTATATGAAACATCCGGCCCGCCAATGCGCCCGCCAATTGACGGTCTTCCAATGCAGCAAACAAGGATGGCGCCGCGATATAACCAATCGCCCAGAGCCCACCAACCCACAGGGTTAACAAGACACGCTCACCGGCCATGATATATTGCATAGTATTGGTTTCCTGATTTTGCCAGCGGCCACATCCGGAGAGTGGGTGACGGGATATTCCATTGCGCTAAATTAAACAAAAAGCAAAAAATAGATTCGTTTCAATCATGCTGTTACGAACCAGCGAACCATGCGGCGCATAGGCCTGACACACTGACACGGCCGTCAAATATATTTCACTTCAACGATCTCGTAGGTTTTCACACCACCCGGCGCCTTTACTTTTGCGCTATCTCCCTCTTCTTTTCCAATTAAAGCACGGGCGATGGGTGAGGTAATTGAAACCAGACCTTTTTTTATATCAGCTTCATCTTCTCCGACAATTTGATAGGTAATTTCATCCCCGGTTTCTTCATCCGCTAAAACCACGGTCGATCCGAATACCACTTTACTGGCCGCGCCGAGCTGTGTGATATCAATAATCTGCGCGTGACTTAGCTTTGCATTTATTTCCGCAATTCGTCCTTCAATAAAGCTCTGCTGTTCACGGGCCGCATGGTATTCCGCGTTCTCTTTCAGATCGCCATGTGCTCTGGCTTCCGCGATGGCGGCAATAACCTTAGGCCGGGCCACTTTCTTGAGTTGCTCAAGTTCAGACCGCAATTGCTCTGCACCGCGCGCGGTAATCGGAATTTTCGTGGTCATGAATGCAGCTCCTTGTGCAAATCCTGCAGCCGGTTAATGGTGGATACTTCACCCAATTGCATGGCCAAACAAGTCGCCCTCGCACCGGCGATGGTTGTGGTATACATCACCTTGCTCTGCAGTGCATTGCTGCGGATGGTGCGCGAATCCGTGATCGCCTGTTTGCCTTCCGTCGTGTTGATAATGAAGTGTATTTCACGATTCTTGATCATATCAACAATATCCGGGCGGCCTTCATTGACCTTGTTAACGCGAGTGCAAGCAATTCCGGCTGATTGCAAAACCTTCGCAGTGCCTTCGGTTGCCACGATATCGAAACCAAGCTCTATAATTTGCTTTGCCACTCCAGCGGCGGCTTTTTTGTCGGCATCACGCACGCTGATGAACGCGCGCCCAGGCTTGGGAAATACAACACCCGCCGCCAATTGCGCTTTTGCGAACGCTTGCGCGAAATCAGTGCCAACACCCATGACTTCGCCTGTCGATTTCATTTCCGGCCCCAGTATGGGGTCGCAGGAAGGAAATTTGATAAAAGGAAACACCGCTTCTTTTACTGAATAGTAGTGAGGCACTACCTCTGCCGTAATACCTTGCGACTCCAGGGACCTGCCCACCATGCAGCGCGCGGCAACTTTTGCCAGGGGAATTCCAGTCGCTTTGGAAACAAAAGGCACGGTGCGCGAGGCACGCGGATTGACTTCAATGATATAAATTTCATTATCCTTTACCGCAAATTGCGCGTTCATTAATCCGATGACCTTTAGTTCTGTCGCCAGTTGCCTGGCCTGCTCACGGATTTGCTGCTGAATATCCCAACTCAGGCTGTAAGGCGGCAAGGAACACGCCGAGTCACCGGAATGCACCCCGGCCTGCTCAATGTGCTCCATGATTCCACCGGTGATCACTTGCTTGCCGTCACTTACCGCGTCGAAATCCACTTCAATCGCGTCATCCAGGAAATGATCCAGCAACACCGGCGACTCATTGGAGACGCTTACCGCCTGGGTCATGTAACGGCGTAACTCGCTTTCAGAATACACTATTTCCATAGCCCGGCCACCCAGTACATAAGACGGACGCACGACCAGCGGATAACCGATCTGCTCTGCTTGTTTTACCGCTTGCTCGATATTGGTTACTGTGGCATTGCGTGGTTGTTTCAGTCCCAGCTTAGTGACTAATTTTTGAAAACGTTCGCGGTCTTCCGCCAGATCAATGGAATCCGGCGTGGTGCCGATAATCGGCGCACCCGCGGCTTCCAGGGCGCGGGCGAGTTTTAAGGGCGTTTGTCCACCGAACTGCACAATCACACCCTGGGGTTTTTCCAGTGCAATCAATTCCAGAACGTCTTCCAGGGTGAGCGGTTCGAAATACAACCGATCCGACGTATCATAGTCGGTTGATACGGTTTCCGGATTGCAGTTCACCATTATGGTTTCATAACCATCCTCACGCAGGGCAAACGCGGCGTGGACACAGCAATAATCGAATTCAATTCCCTGGCCAATACGGTTTGGCCCCCCGCCCAGCACCATGATTTTTTCGCGATTGCTGGGCTGCGCTTCGCACTCCAGTTCGTAGGTGGAATACATGTAAGCAGTACTGGTAGCAAACTCAGCCGCGCAGGTATCCACTCGCTTGTAGACCGGGCGCACCCCAAACTCATGGCGTTTGGCGCGAAACGTGTTTTCAGTAACCGCCAACAGTTCCGCTAAGCGGGCGTCGGAAAATCCCTTGCGTTTCCAACTGAATATGTCTTGCTTCGACAGGTTGTTTTTAGCCGTGGCTTTGATTTTGTTCTCGGTCAGTACGATATCCTCGATCTGCACCAGAAACCAGGGGTCAATTTTGCTGTAATCATGAACTTCATTAACGGTCATACCCGCCCGAAACGCATCGGCGATATAACGAATGCGATCCGGTCCGGGAACCCGCAATTCCTGGCGAATCCGTTCCTTGGCTTCATCTTCGGTACCACTAACGATTTCATTAAATCCTGTAATGCCGGTCTCCAGTCCGCGCAAGGCTTTTTGCACCGATTCCTGAAACGTACGCCCGATCGCCATGACTTCACCGACCGATTTCATTTGTGTCGTTAACACGGGTTTGGCATCGGCAAACTTTTCGAAGGTGAAGCGCGGAATTTTAGTCACCACGTAGTCGATACTGGGCTCAAAAGAAGCCGGTGTGGCGCCGCCGGTAATTTCATTTTGCAATTCATCCAAGGTATAACCCACCGCCAGTTTGGCCGCGACCTTGGCGATGGGAAAACCCGTCGCCTTGGAAGCCAGGGCCGAGGAACGCGATACGCGCGGATTCATTTCGATAATGATCATGCGGCCGTCTTCGGGGTTAATGGCAAACTGCACGTTGGAACCACCGGTATCCACACCGATTTCACGCAATACCGCCAATGAGGCATCGCGCATGATCTGGTATTCTTTGTCCGTTAAAGTTTGCGCCGGCGCCACGGTGATGGAATCACCGGTGTGCACACCCATGGGATCAAAGTTTTCAATGGAGCATACAATAATGCAATTGTCCTTGTGATCGCGCACCACTTCCATTTCAAATTCTTTCCATCCCAGCACGGACTCTTCAATGAGCAATTCATTGGTGGGCGACATATCCAGGCCGCGCTCGCAGATTTCTTCAAACTCTTCCCGGTTATACGCGATGCCGCCACCGCTGCCGCCGAGGGTAAATGACGGACGGATAACCGTGGGATAGCCTACCATCGCTTGTACCTGGTGTGCTTCTTCCATGCTGTGCGCCACCGCGGATCGGGGTGTCGCCAGACCGATATTTTTCATGGCGATACGAAACCGGTCCCGGTCCTCGGCTTTATCAATGGCGTCGCGCGACGCGCCGATCATTTCCACGCCGAATTTTTCCAGCACGCCTTCGCGCGCCAGATCCAATGCGCAGTTCAACGCGGTTTGACCACCCATGGTGGGAAGCAATGCATCCGGTTTTTCTTGTTCGATAATTCTGGCCACGACTTCCCAGGTGATCGGTTCTATATACGTGGAATCCGCCAGACCCGGATCCGTCATGATGGTTGCGGGATTGGAGTTAACCAGAATGACGCGGTAACCTTCTTCTTTGAGCGCTTTACAGGCTTGTGCGCCGGAATAGTCAAATTCACAGGCTTGTCCAATGATAATCGGACCTGCGCCTATGATTAATATACTGTGTATGTCGGTGCGTTTTGGCATATCACCACTTTTAGATAGGTAATGTATATAGAAACTGTATTTAAACCGTAGTTTGGTTGTAATTTTAACTTGTTACTATAACGTGTTCGTTCCGTATAAATATTCCAATTAAAAAAAAAGCCTTGCGGCTTGTTTTTACTATTCTCTGAATTATTTTCGCGCTATTTGCTGTTGCATTAATCCGATAAACTGATCAAACAAGGGAGCCATATCGTGTGGTCCCGGGCTGGCTTCCGGATGCCCCTGAAAACTGAAAGCCGGCTTTTCTTTATGCCGAATGCCTTGCAGTGAACCATCGAACAGTGAACGGTGGGTGGCAACCACCGCCGCTGGCAATGAGTCTTCATCCACTGCGAAGCCATGATTCTGGCTGGTAATCATCACCGCGCTGGTCGAAAGCTCTTTCACGGGATGATTAGCCCCATGATGGCCGAATTTCATTTTGATAGTCCTGCCACCACTGGCAAGGCCTAGCAGCTGATGTCCCAGGCAAATACCGAACAAGGGCATTTGACGTTCGAGTAAGGTTTTTATCGCTGACAGGGCGTAATCACAAGGCGCTGGATCACCAGGACCATTCGATAAAAAAACGCCGTCCGGATTCATGCTCAGCACCGCACTCGCCGGTGTCTGCGCCGGTACCACCGTGACATCACAACCGCGGTCAACCAGCATGCGTAATATATTGCGTTTCACGCCGAAATCGTAGGCAACGACCTTGTATCGTCTGGCATTGGCAGCTGGCTGCGCAAAACCCTCGCCCAGGCGCCAGCTTCCTTCTTTCCATTGATAACTTTCCCGGGTGCTGACCACCTTGGCCAGGTCCATACCGCTTAAGCCGGGAAAAGCCCTGGCTTGCTCTATCGCTTTTTGCGCGTCAATTTCACCGGCCAAGATACATCCGGCCTGCGCCCCTTTCTCTCTCAGCACACGGGTCAACTGGCGCGTGTCGATATCGGCGATGGCCACCACCTTGTTACGGACCAGATAAGTCTCCAGCGATTCCTGGTTTCGCCAATTACTGGCCAACAGCGGCAGATTGCGAATGACCAGGCCGCTGGCCCAGACTTTGCCGGATTCCGCATCTTCGGAATTGGTGCCGGTGTTGCCGATGTGGGGATAGGTTAAGGTGACGATCTGACGGCAATAGGAGGGATCGGTGAGAATTTCCTGGTAACCGGTGATGGCGGTATTGAAAACAACTTCGCCTACGGTAAGGCCATCACTGCCAATGGACTCACCTTGGAAGATGCTGCCGTCTTCTAGGGCCAAGATTGCCGGCTTCCTCAACTAAAAACCTCCCGTTAGCGTGTTTGGTAATATTTCAGGTACATCTAAATGCGAGCTAACTGCCCGGCACACATACAAATCTCACATGCGAAGCGGGAGAGACGATGCTCGCCTCTCCCGCCTGAATTTGTTTTCGATGCTGAGGCGCAATTTTACTGCGATCGCGCGGATGTGTCCACGGCTAAAACCGGTATCTTGGGTATTTAAACCTCGCTTAAAGCTTCGTTACGCCTGGTTGATCATCCGCAAATCCGCAATTTGGGCAAAGTCACGTTACATTGCACGCAGACCCAATACATCCTGCATGTCAAACAGACCTTTGTTCTGCGCCATTAACCACTTCGCCGCCCTTACCGCGCCTTTGGCGAACGTCATGCGGCTGGACGCCTTATGGGTAATTTCGACCCGCTCGCCGATACCGGCAAACATCACGGTATGCTCGCCAACGATATCGCCGGCGCGTATGGTTTCAAAACCGATGGTGACACGGTCCCGTTCGCCGGTATGCCCCTGGCGGCCATAGACCGCGCAGTCTTTCAGGTCGCGTCCCAGCGCGTTGGCAACGACTTCACCCATCGCCAATGCCGTGCCCGATGGCGCGTCGACCTTGTGGCGATGATGCGCTTCAATAATTTCTATATCGATATCCTCATTCATTACCCGCGCGGCGATATCCAGCAGCTTAAAACACAGGTTTACACCGACACTCATATTCGGCGCCAATACGATCGCAATATCGTTGGCCGCGGCGGCGATTTCCTTTTTGTGCGCGGCGGACAAACCGGTGGTGCCAATGACCAGGCGCTTGTTGGCGGACCGGCAGGCCGCCAGATTGGCCAGGGTAGCAGCAGGCGTGGTGAAATCGATCAGCACATCCAGTTGACCGGTAACGGCGTCGATACTGTCAACAATGGCAATATTTTTTTTGCCGATACCGGCTAACTCTCCCGCGTCCATACCGATCACCTTGCTGCCTGCCCGCTCGAGTGCCGCAACCAGGTGCGCGTTATCGGCCAGCTCGCACGCCTCTATCAATGTTCGGCCCATACGGCCGGCCGCGCCCGTGACAGCAATCCTGGTCATAACCACTCTCCGGTGTGAATCATTGTGTTACGCCATTGAAATGTTGTTTCAACACTGATGGCTTGCCTCATAAAACGAAACCCAATTCACCAACTACCAACTGATATAAGCATAACCTTGCTGTTGTAACTCCATCAGGTCGGCGGCGCCTACTTCCACGAGTTTTGCCGATTCAAGAATATCCTGCTCCGTCCAACCCAGTGCCTTCATGGTATTTCCGCAAGCGTGAAACTCAACCCCATACTGCAATAGGCTGGCGACGCGCTCTCGCACTTCATTGCTGACAGGCCGTTGAGGTTTTTTGGCCAGTATATGGATACCAGGACCGATACCTACCACCACAATATGAATATCGTCGCCGTATTTACGCAACATAGCGCCGACAGAGAACAATACGGCTTTATGGTAGTCTTCATCGGACTTATTAAACTGATAGACAACCTTGTTTGTAGCAGGATCTCCGGGAAAACGCAGTTCTTCACTGGCGCCCGCGGCGGATTCAGCCGCCTGAGTCTTATTGGCTTTACTCGCCAGGAACAGGCCGCTACCCGCCAGCAGACCGCCCAGTAATTTACGCCGCGAAGGGCTGGTGGAATGGCTTTTGAATAATTGTAAAATACTGAATTTCAACGTGGATGTTTCCGGTTCGGGTAATTTGCTGTTGTTTGTTGATCCCGGTTAGCAATCAGGGTTGTCGGTCAGGGTTATCGGTCAGGGTTTTAAATCATCAAAAAACTTTTTAACCCCGTCCAGCCAGGAGCTTTCTTTCGGGCGATGCTTTTCACCCGTCAAGGAGGCTTCAAATTCCTTTAACAGTTCTTTTTGTTTGCTGGTCAGTTTAACCGGAGTCTCTATCGCGACGCGGCAGATTAAATCACCCGCGGAACCGCCCCGCACGGATTTTACACCCTTGCCCCGCAAGCGAAACAATTTACCACTTTGGGTTTCGGCCGGTATTTTCAATTTAACCCGGCCTTCCAGGGTTGGCACTTCCAGTTCCCCGCCCAAGGTGGCTGTCACAAAGCTGATGGGCACTTCACAGTAAAGATCGCTTTCATCACGTTCAAATATGGGATGCGGTTTTACGGCAATCTGCACATATAAATCACCGTGTGGCGCGCCTTTGTCTCCCGCTTCGCCTTCGCCGCTCAGCCGGATGCGGTCCCCGTTATCGACGCCTGGCGGTACTTTAACGGATAAGGTTTTGTGTTCCTGCACCCTGCCTTGACCATGGCAACTCGGGCACGGATCCTTGATGATTTCACCCGTACCCCGGCAATTAGGGCAGGTTTGCTGCAGCGAAAAAAAGCCTTGTTGCATCCGCACCTGGCCAATGCCATTACAGGTGCCGCACTTGACGGGTGAGCTGCCTTTGCGCGCACCGCTGCCGCCGCACTCTGAACATTCCGTGGTGGAGGGAACACGTATTTTTACCGTGGTTCCCTGCACGGCTTCTTCGAGACTGATTTCGAGGTTATAACGCAGGTCAGCGCCACGCCGTACGCGGGAACCGCCTGCTCTTCCACCACCGAAAATATCACCAAACACATCACCAAAGATGTCGTTGAAGCTGGCGCCACCCGCGCCAAAGCCACCGGCGCCACCTCCTATACCGGCATGGCCAAACTGGTCGTAAGCCGCGCGTTTTTGCGCATCGGACAATACTTCGTAGGCTTCTTTGGCTTCTTTGAATTTGTCTTCGGCGGTTTTGTCGTCAGGATTGCGGTCAGGATGGTGTTTCATGGCCATACGCTTAAAGGCCGTTTTTAATTCCGCCTCGCTTGCGTTTTTCGCAACACCTAGAACTTCATAATAATCACGTTTCGCCATAGTGCTTACGCTTTCTAACGCTGTTTATAAATACACAAAACGCAAAGGCCGCCCGCGGGACGACACTTTGCGTAATCCATGTATTCGAGTTATGTACTAAGTCTGTTTTAAATTTTATTTGTTATCTTCTTTTACTTCTTCGAACTCGGCATCGACAACATCGTCACCTTTTGCGGATTCAGTATTGGCGCCACCCGCAGCACCCGCTTGCTGGCCCTGGGCGCTTTGCTGATAGGCGCGCTCGGCGATTTTTCCGGAAGCTTCCACAAGAATCTTGGTCTTGGCTTCAATGACATCCTTGTCATCAGTTTTCATGACGGCTTCCAGATCCGTGATGGCGGCTTCGAGTTTTTGCTTTTCGTCGGCGCTGACCTTGTCACCCAGATCAGTCATGGATTTACGGCAGGCGTGAATCAGGTTATCCGCCTGATTACGCGCGGTGACCAGGTCATGGAATTTCTTGTCTTCGGCAGCGTGGGCTTCGGCGTCTTTCACCATTTTTTGTATTTCGTCATCCGACAAGCCACTGGATGCCTTGATGACTATGGATTGCTGTTTGCCTGTCGCTTTATCCTTGGCTGATACATGCAAAATACCATTTGCATCGATATCAAATACCACTTCGATTTGCGGAATACCACGGGGCGCCGGCGGAATATCCGACAAGTCAAACCGGCCCAGGGATTTATTCGCCGATGCCATTTCGCGTTCGCCTTGCAATACATGCACGGTAACCGCGGTCTGGCGGTCGTCCGCCGTTGAAAACACCTGTTGCGCCTTGGTTGGAATGGTGGTGTTTTTCTCAATCAATTTAGTCATTACACCACCCATGGTCTCAATACCGAGAGACAAAGGTGTAACGTCCAGCAGCAATATATCCTTGACTTCACCGCCTAATACACCACCCTGAATCGCCGCGCCAACCGCAACCGCTTCGTCAGGATTCACGTCTTTACGCGGTTCCCTGCCGAAGAAATCCTTTACGACTTGCTGAACCTTTGGCATCCGCGTTTGACCGCCAACTAAAATGACATCACCAATTTCACTCGCGCTTAACCCGGCATCCTTCATGGCGATTTTGCAAGGTTCCAAGGTGCGCGCAATCAGGTCATCCACTAAGGACTCGAGCTTGGCGCGGGTTAACTTGATGTTCAAATGTTTGGGACCGGTAGCATCCGCCGTGATGTATGGCAGGTTCACGTCCGTTTGCTGCGCGGAGGACAACTCGATCTTCGCCTTCTCGGAAGCTTCTTTCAGGCGTTGCAGCGCCAATGGATCTTTACGCAAGTCGACGCCTTGCTCTTTCTTGAATTCCGCAACCAGGTAATCAATCAGGCGCTGATCGAAATCTTCACCACCGAGGAACGTGTCGCCATTGGTGGACAGCACCTCGATCTGGTGTTCACCGTCTATGTCGGCGATTTCAATAATGGAAATATCAAACGTGCCGCCACCGAGGTCATAAACGGCGATCTTGCGGTCACCCTCCTTTTTATCCAAGCCAAACGCCAGCGCTGCCGCTGTCGGTTCATTGATGATGCGCTTGACTTCAAGCCCGGCGATTTTGCCGGCGTCCTTAGTGGCCTGGCGCTGCGAATCATTAAAGTATGCGGGTACGGTAATTACCGCCTCGGTGACCGGCTCACCCAGATACTCTTCCGCTGTCTTTTTCATTTTCATCAAAACGCGCGCGGAAATTTCCGGCGGCGCCATTTTCTTTCCGCCCGCTTCTACCCAGGCGTCGCCATTGTCTGCAGCAAGAATATTGAATGGCACCAGACTGATATCTTTCTGCACTTCAGCATCCTTAAAGCGCCGGCCGATCAAGCGCTTGATTGCGTACAGTGTGTCTTTGGGATTGGTAACCGCTTGACGTTTAGCGGACGCTCCCACCAGGACTTCGCCGTCTCTGGTAAAAGCAACCACCGAAGGCGTGGTGCGGTCCCCTTCGCTGTTCTCGATGACGCGGGGTTTACCGCCTTCCATTACCGCGACACAGGAGTTAGTCGTGCCTAGGTCGATTCCGATAATTTTTCCCATGTTTCCTGGTCTCCAAGTCACTAATTCTTTGTTGATTTATAAAATCCGGTTTGTAATTAACTAAACAGGGTTTGTAATTAACTAAACAGTAAGTAGGGTCATACCCATTGAATTCAAGTTTTTTTTAATCTGTTTTTGTGTTTTCAGTGAATCTTATATTTCCTTGTCGACGCTAGTCAGATCCTGCGGGCGCATTCGTTGCGGCTTTGGCAACCACCACCATGGCGGGACGCACTAACCGGCCGTTTAACAAATATCCTTTTTGCATCACCATCATCACCGTATTTGGCGCATATTCGTTACTCTCCTGCATGGACACGGCCTGATGAAATTCCGGATTGAAAGCTTCTCCTTGGGGGTCGATTGCTGCTACGCCGAACTTGCTGGCGCAGTCGTTGAACATTTTCAACGTTAATTCGGTTCCTTCCTGCAATTTGTGGATGTCGGCGTCCATTTCGCTGGCGGCGCTGATACCCCTTTCCAGGCTGTCAATCACGGGCAGCAAATCCTGGACAAATTTTTCAACCGCGTACTTATGCGCGTTTTCCACGTCCCGTTGCAGCCGTCGGCGGGTGTTTTCAAGATCCGCTTTGGCGCGCAGCAATTCATCCCAATGCTTCGCCGCTTTTTCTTCTGCTTGTTTGAGCTGAGCCTGCAACTTCACCAGTTCCTCTTTTAATACATTGGAATCCTGTTCGCCGGAGCTTGGCGCCGCGCTTGATTCGGTACTCGATTGTGATTCAACGGTTCTATTTTTGGTGGGCTCATTGGCGGGCACATCAGTATCACGCATTGCCTCATTCTTGGAATTTGAAACTGTGTTTTCGTCGCTTACCATGAAATTTCTCCGTACGACTTATTGAAATAGATCAATTCGTTGTTCTTTGGCTGTAGTTTAGGAGGTACTTTCAACCCGCCAAACGTCAAAAAATCCTGCAAAACTACATAAAGAATCACGTAAAACTAATTGATTATTTGAACTATTCCAGTCAATTCACGCGTTCACTAGGATATGGGGGCAGTATTGTTAAGTTTCAAGAGAAAAAATGCAAACGAAAACCGTGCTGGAAGGTAATAAAGGGAGCGGAGTTGAATGGATCATTAAATGCAATGTTAGCTGCGTTCCTTGAGAATGGTGCCCAGCAGCTTTGCGGTAACATCCACAATCGGAATTACCCGGTCATAAGCCATGCGTGTTGGGCCGATCACACCAAGCGCGCCCAATACCCTGTCACCATCGGAATAGGTTGCGGTAACCACACTGCAGTCATCCAGCGCTTCGTAGCCTGACTCATTGCCGACAAAGATTTGCACGCCGGGAGCATGTAATGACTGATCGAGCAAATGCAGTATGCCGCGCTTTTCATTGAATGCTTCGAATAACTGACGCAAACGGGTGATATCAGCCATGTCATCGTATTTCATTAAATTGGCTTCACCCGCCAGCACAAAGTCATGTTGCGGTGTTTCATCGTTGAATACCAACTGCGCCATTTCAATCGCCTTAAGCATGATGCGATCCATGGTCTCCCGGGCGTCCTGCATTTGTTTCAATAAGGATTCCCTGACCCGGTTAATATCCTTACCAACGAATTCCGTATTCAAACAATTGGATATATGCACCAGTTCCTGCTGCGAGTAATTGCGGTCCGTGTGAATAATCCGGTTTTGCACTTCGCCTTTATCAAGCACCATTATAGCCAGCACTCGCCGGTCGGACAGCGGCAGGAATTCGATATGTCGAATATGCGCTTGTTTTCTGTCGGGCATCATGACCACACCCGCCATACGGGTCAGTGCCGATAACATCGTGGATGCCGACTCAACCAATAGTTTCGTATCCGCGCCGGAGTTCAAACGGATTTTGATCCGTTCAACTTCCTGCTGCTCCATAGGTTTTACCGTCAGCAAATTATCGATAAACATGCGGTATCCCTCCACGGTAGGAATACGGCCCGCGGAGGTATGGGGGGAACGGACCAGGCCCAGGCGTTCAAGATCGGCAATGACATTGCGCACGGTTGCGGAACTCAATTCCATTTTGGATTCCCGCAACAACGTCGTTGAGCCAACTGGCTGTCCTTCCCGGATGTAGTATTGAACCAGGGTTTTCAGCAGATGTTGGGCGCGCTTATTTAACTTTACTTCCGTCACGTTGGCCATGTACCGCGTCAATTGAAACAATATCGATTTATTAGCAAGCGAATCTACGCTACCATTACTTTAGCATTGCCCTGATCCGTGCGCCAAGGCAGCTGGTAGGGGGATTATTGGGGCGAATTCCGTTTTTTAAACTCAAGCACTATCCAATATTTAAAAGCCTTGAAATCAACGCTATATTTACTACCTGAAGTCAGGTAATTGGGCAATACCACCTAAATCTCCTGCGGTAATACTGTGTGCCTGTAGGACACATGGGCCGACCGGATGACTGGGACATAAAACATAAAGATGTTGCGAGTCTTGCAACATATTGACGATAAGGCAACAACGGATAAGAAAGGGGCAATCATTTTGACCGCAACGGAAGGCAGAAACGTTGAGTTTTGTGAAATATGTTCAAATACATCCGCAAAATCCTGCAAGGTTCAAGTCGCACGCCGACAAGATAGACAGGCGGCGTTACGCACTTTTCCGCCGATCACCGCTATCCGTTACAACAACAAGAAACTTCCGACGGCATATAAGGTGTAGATAAACTTATGGAATCAACTTTCAAAAAAATTGGGATTATTGGCAAACATGGCGATGACCGGGTCATCGACACGATCAAGAACCTGAGCACCTATCTGCTCGCAAAAGGATTTGAAGTCTATCTGGATAAAATTACCGCGGAATTGAACCTGGGTTTGCCCCACGAAGTACTGGAACGGCAAACCCTGGGTAAAACCGTTGATCTTGCCATTATAGTCGGTGGTGACGGCACCTTATTAAACGCGGCACGCAGCCTGTTCAGCCATGATGTGCCCTTGCTTGGCATAAACCTGGGCCGCTTGGGTTTCCTGACCGATATTTCCCCTTCCGATTTCGAAGCAAAGCTCGACCAGGTATTTGCCGGTGAGTACAACGAAGAACCCCGCGGATTGTTACGCACCCGTATTTACCGCCATGGTGAACTCATCAGCCAAAGCAGCGCGTTTAACGATGTTGTGGTGCATAAATGGAATGGCGCCAGGATGCTGGAATATGAGACCTATATCGATGGTCAGTTTATCAATTCCACGCGCTCGGACGGCATAATCGTTTCCACTCCGACTGGTTCAACGGGCTACGCTTTATCCGGCGGCGGACCTATTCTGCATCCGAGCCTGCACGCCATCGTCTTGGTGCCGATCTGTCCCCACTCCATGTCTTACCGGCCCATCGTGGTGTACGCCGACAGTGAAATCAAAATCATTGTCAAAGACTGCAACCAGGCGGAAGCCCAGGTGACCTGCGATGGCCAGATCAATTTGGGACTGCAAGCAGAGGACCGGATTCATATTGGCCGGGAAGAACATTTGGTTCGATTGATTCACCCCAAAAGTTACGATTATTACGCGATGCTGCGCGCCAAGTTGCATTGGGGAAAACGCTTGTAAGCGTGTTAACTGCCCGCACAAAAAAGCCCGGGAGTTATTCCAGGCTTTTTTATTTCTCAAAATCACTCGTTATACTGACAGCTATGTGTCCAGCGCACCAAACCTGATCGCCATTAATTTCATTGCACCACTTTAGCTCACCGGAATTCATCGCCGAACTGTAACTCGTTGATTTTATAGCGTGGCACATTCTGTGCTGTTTGTACCTGCAGCATCTGGGAATTAACGGCTTCGTGTACAAAACGGTGCCTGAAAAATTCGACAATGGATCGCTAGGGTTCCGGTTTATGTATGCATTCATACAAACTAAACGCCTGGTCCGAGAGCGATCGACCTGCCGCACTTGTGAGTGGCTCAGCGGCGCGGTTACACGGCGGGATAAAAGCCCGGGAGGTTCAACAGCATGAAGCCGCTGGTTCCTCCTGTGCACTGTTTTTATCGAGTATGTTTTTATCGAGTAAACGTTTTATCCAATGAAGTTTTTCAACCGTGTCGCCTCGAAAGGGAGTTTTACCATGAAACCACATAGACTGAAATTACGTAGAAAGTTGGCTTTACTATTTATCCTGCTTGCCGTATCCGCCATTACCACCACCCCGCTCTACGCTAAAGACAATTTTAAAGTGTGCTGGTCCATTTATGTGGGTTGGATGCCCTGGGACTACGGCGCCAAAGAAGGCATCGTAAAAAAATGGGCTGCCAAATACGGCATCAGCATCGATGTAGTGCAGATCAACGACTACATTGAATCCATCAACCAATACACCGCCGGCGCATATGACGGCTGCACCATGACAAACATGGACGCCCTGACAATTCCGGCAGCCGGTGGCGTGGACTCCACCGCCTTGGTGGTCGGCGACTTCTCCAACGGTAACGACGGCATCGTGCTCAAAGGCAAGCCTGCGTTAAAAGATATCAAAGGCCAGAAGGTCAACCTGGTGGAACTCAGCGTCTCCCACTACCTCCTGGCGCGCGCGTTGGAAAGCGTGGGCCTGTCAGAGAAGGACATCACGGTGGTCAATACCTCGGATGCCGACCTGGTGGCGGCCTATGCCACGCCTGGCGTTACCTCCGTGGTCACCTGGAATCCCCTGCTCAGTGAAATCACCGCCATGCCGAACAGCGCCAAGGTATTTGACTCCGCCAAGATTCCCGGCGAAATTATCGACCTGATGGTGGTCAACACCAAAACCCTCAAGGACAACCCCAAGTTCGGCAAGGCGCTGACCGGCGCGTGGTATGAAATCATGGCGGCCATGAAGGATGGATCACCCAAAGCCAAAACAGCCCGCACGTTCATGGCTACCGCCTCCGGCACGGATCTCAAAGGCTATGAAGCGCAGCTGGCCACCACCGAAATGTTTTACGACGCTAAAAACGCCGTTGCATTTACCAATAGCCCCAAGTTAAAGACCACCATGCAATACGTGGCCGAGTTCAGTTTTGCCCATGGCTTGCTGGGTGAAGGCGCGCCGGATGCCGGATTTATCGGCATCGAGATGCCCGCCGGAGTCTACGGAAGTTCCGGCAATGTGAAATTGCGCTTTGACCCTTCGTATATGAAAATGGCGGCGGATGGCAAACTGTAACTAAACAACTGTAGATAAACAAAAGAACCAGCTGCGTTTTTACACGAGGGGCTTGCTGGCACGAGCCCCTCCTCCTGCGGAACGGGACCATGAAACGTGTGATGAACATCCATCCGGGCACGGTGGGCAAGGTGTTGCTGGGCATGCTGCCCTTTATCCTTACCATTATCGTGTATCTCTGGGCGTCCGGCGCGCGCTTGGAAGCTAATCCCAATGATAAACTAACGCCGTCGTTTGCCACGATCGGTGACGCCATTGAACGCATGGCCTTTGAACCCAGCAAACGCACCGGCGACTATGAATTATGGAGCGACACCACCGCTAGTTTGCAGCGTTTATTGTTGGGTGTGTTGATCGCCGCCCTGCTTGGACTCGTGGTAGGAATACTGAACGGCGCTCTACCGCTGGTACGCGCTAATCTATCCCCTTATATCACCACTTTGTCGCTCATACCTCCGATGGCGATCCTGCCTATCCTGTTTATTATTTTCGGGTTGGGTGAATTGTCCAAAGTGATGCTGATCGTGATCGGTATTACGCCGTTTATCATGCGCGATCTGCAGGCGCGAACCATGGAACTGCCAGCGGAGCAACTCATCAAGGCGCAAACCCTGGGCGCTTCCACCTGGCAAGTCATACTCAGAGTCATCATGCCGCAAATTCTGCCGCGCTTGATACAAGGCGTGCGGCTGTCGCTGGGGCCGGCCTGGTTATTCCTCATTGCGGCGGAAGCTATTGCGGCGGAGCAAGGACTGGGTTATCGCATTTTTCTGGTGCGGCGTTACTTGTCCATGGACGTTATTCTTCCCTACGTGGTATGGATTACGTTCCTGGCGTTCCTCACTGACTGGGTTTTGCGCCAGATTTCTTATCGCGCCTTTCCCTGGTTCCACGGCCAGATGAGAGACAAGTCATGAGTTTTATCGAGGTCGACGATATCTGGAAAACCTACGGCGGCAACGTGGTGCTGGAGCGCGTGAAAACCAAAGTGCAGGCCGGTGAGTTCATTACCATTGTGGGCACCTCGGGTTGCGGCAAAACCACGTTCCTGAAAATGCTGTTAGGCACCGAATTCCCGACGCGCGGAAAAATTTTAATGAACGGTAAACCCATCCCGCAGGAACCGGGCGCAGACCGCGGCATTGTGTTTCAGAAATACTCCGTGTTCCCGCATTTAACCGCGCTGCAGAATCTGCTATTGGCCAAGGAGCTGGAACAATCCCGCTTCATCGCGCATTTGTTTGGCGCGGCACGCCGGCAGGCGGAGGCACTGGCCCGGGAGATGTTATCCATGGTCGGCCTGCAACATGCGGCGCACCAATATCCCCATGAACTGTCCGGCGGCATGCAGCAGCGCCTGGCGATCGCCCAGGCCTTGATGAAACAACCTAAAATATTGCTGCTCGATGAACCTTTTGGCGCCCTGGACCCCGGCATCCGCGCCGACATGCACGAATTGATTTTGAAAATCTGGAACAAAACCAAAATCAATATCTTCATGATCACCCATGATTTGAAAGAAGGCTTTTACCTCGGCACGCGCTTGTGGGTGTTTGATAAAATCCGGCACGATGCCCAGGCGCCCAATGCCTATGGCGCCACGATCACCTATGATATTCCGGTCGATAAATGTGATAAGTCCACGCTGAATGGAATTGATCAATCGCTCGCACAGAGCCGCAAGGAACATGCGGCCTAAAGGGAGACCGTCATGACGGACAACAACGCACTATTGTATGAAGACCGCCTCGCCGGCGGATGTCATTGGTCACTGCGAATGCGCCGTGGCACGTCGCTACGTCTCATTGACGAAGAAGGCGGCGCCAATGTGGGCATGTTGTTTTACAATCCCGTGAATTTGCTGGAACGCTACAACGCGCCTGATACCTTAAAGTGCCAGCATACGTTTAAGCTCACCAAAGGCAATTGCCTGTATTCGGATATGGGCAGGATCTTTTGCTCGATTGTGGAAGACACCGCCGGCTGGCACGACACCGTGTGCGGTAACCTGACCAAAGCCATGGTTAACAAAAAATGGGGCGAGCACTCCTACCAGGATTATCGTAACGACTGGTATCAAAACGGCCATAATAGCTTTCTGGTGGAACTGGCCAAGTATGGCCTTGGCATCGAAGACATGGCGGCCAACCTTAATTTCTTCAGCAAGGTGGCTGTCGATGATCATGGCAGCCTGCGTTACGCCGCCAATAACAGCCAGGCCGGTAATTACGTGGAGTTGCGTTTTGAAATGGACACCCTGGTGTTACTGCACACCTGCCCGCACCCGCTGACGAATGCCAACGACTACCCTCGAAAACCAGTCCGTTATCAGATTCGTAAAGCGGCGCCGGTCACGGATGATGACTATTGCAAAAACTTCCGGCCGGAAAACCGGCGCGGTTTTAAAAACAATGACGTCTATCATCTGGGCGTGGAGGCTTAAGCCATGATAAAAGCGAGCGCTTTGCAAGCGGATAGCGCGGTTTATCGCGCCATTGTGCCGGCCGGTGATTATTTCATGAAAACCGTGACTGAAGGCCAAACCATTCGCATCCTGGATCTGGAAGGCAACCAGGCGGCGGATACCTTGTTCTATAACGCCGCTGATCCGGCGGAACGTTACAGCGCCATGGATACGATACGCGAACAGGGCAACGTGTATCTCAGCGCCGGCACCCGGCTCATTTCCAACCTGGGCAACGTGATGCTGGAAATTATTGCCGATACCTGTGGACGTCACGACACCCTGGGCGGCGCCTGCGCCACGGAAAGCAATACCGTGCGTTACGCGCTGGAGAAAAAATGCATGCACGCCTGCCGCGACAGCTGGATGCTGGCCGTTGCAGAAAACGACGCCTTCGGCATGAGCAAACGCGATATTACCCACAATATTAATTTTTTCATGAACGTGCCTATCACGCCGGATGGGGGCTTGACGTTTGAAGACGGCATTTCAGCGCCGGGCAAATACGTGGAAATGAAAGCCTGTATGAATACCATCGTGTTGATCTCCAATTGCCCGCAACTGAATAATCCCTGCAATGGGTATAACCCGACACCGATCGAAGTGCTGGTTTGGGACTAATATTTTACATTGGATCTGCGGGACGGCCCGTACGATTTCCGTTACACAGCAGGACGGCCTGCCACTGCGACGACGATAAAAGCCAGTATGTTTACCAAGGTCCTCATTGCCAACCGCGGCGCCATTGCCACTCGCATTATCCGCACGCTTAAAAAACTCGGTGTCGAATCTGTTGCCGTATACAACGCTGCCGACGTGGATTCATTGCATGTAATAAACGCTGGTGAGGCGTTTTCACTGGGCAAAGGGCGCGTTGCCGAGACTTATCTTGACCAGGATAAATTATTTGCCGCCATCCGCCAAAGCGGGGCGCAAGCGGTGCATCCCGGCTATGGATTCTTGAGTGAAAATCCCGAATTTGTACAACGCTGCGAAGCCGACGGCGTCGTATTTATCGGCCCCACCGCCGCGCAAATGCGCGCCTTTGGTTTAAAGCACACCGCGCGCCATCTCGCCGAAAACAACCAGGTTCCGCTGTTACCGGGTACCGGTTTACTGGAGTCCAACGATGACGCGCTAGCAAGTGCGGCGCAGATCGGTTATCCGCTAATGTTAAAGAGCACTGCGGGCGGTGGCGGTATCGGCATGAAACTATGCCAGAACGAACAA
>DATCIR010000251.1:0-8693 GCA_036507695.1 Gammaproteobacteria bacterium | reverse complement strand
CATGCACAGCGCGGGAGGCGGAGGTGTCTGGCAAGACCGTTGGCGGCAGGGA
Source organism: Gammaproteobacteria bacterium (assembly GCA_036507695.1). Lineage (GTDB taxonomy): Bacteria > Pseudomonadota > Gammaproteobacteria > SZUA-152 > SZUA-152 > JAKEGK01. Next base: position 8,641 of record DATCIR010000251.1, on the reverse strand, counting down.
GAAGGTGAGACCCGGAACGGGTCGAGAAGCTGGCCTGGGCCATGCCGCCATCGAGCCTGCAGGGATGCATTTACGGCGTGTCTTGCCAGGCGCCTCCGCTTCCCGTGCGGGATTGTTCATAAACATAAACATAAACATAAACATAAACTAAAATAACTAAAGTAGAGATAGAGTCTTGGATTATATGAGTCTTCGCTTTTATAAATTTTAGCCTTTAATAAACTAAGTTGCTTGCGGCAACATCTCCTGTTGACGATAAATCTTTTTCGCTTCACGACCCTTGATCACCGTGCCATCGGCTTCCAGCCAGATGATTGCGCCGGTGGGGCAGCGCTCAATGGGAATGCGGGTGCCATGATCCTTCGTGTAATCGATAACGGGCAGATTATTTTTCATTTTGATCAGGCCGCCCTTGGCGTCCATGGCGCAGCGGCCGCAGGCGGTGCACGCCACTTCGCAATAATCGAGAATACCATCGCCAAACTCAAGGTTTTTGCAGGCAACCCATAAGCGGTGACTAACCGGATGCAGGCTGAATAAATCCTTGGGACACGCCTTAATACAATCACCGCATGCGGTGCAATTGGCTTCGATAACCACAGGCAATGAATGTTCATTCATGACAATGGCGTTAAAGTCGCAGGCTGCTTCGCAATCACCGTATCCCAGACAACCCCAGCTGCAGGTTTTACCGCCGCCGGCAATCAGGGTTGCGGCTTGGCAGGTTTTAATACCACTATAGCGCGCATGGTGACGGGCCACATTGTTGGCGCCGGCGCAGGCTATTCGCACCACCTGCTTGACCGCTTCGCCCACTTCAACACGGAGAAACTGCGCGATGTGTTGCCGTTCCGTATCCGAACTCACCGTGCATTTGGCGGGACTGGTTTCCTGCCGGACCAGGGCTTCCGCAAACTGCCGGCAGCCGATATAACCACAAGCGCCGCAATTGGCTCCCGGCAGCATGCCTTCAACAATGTCAGTGCGCGGATCTTCAGCAACAGCGAGTTTTTTACTGGCCACGATTAATAGTGTCGTCAGTATCAATATCAAGCCGCTCATGGCGCCAATTGCGATAAGCATCTCACTGCCTAAGGTTTGAACTTCCACAAAAATAATATGAAAACGCAGCGTTGTATTTGATGGGTGTCATGTAAACAGATACCTATGATCCGGGTCAAAGCAATATTCAGAAAAAGCTTATATATTAAAATCTGTTAATATTTCAAAATCTATGTTTTATAATTGATAGCATGTTCGATTATGCAGTCTTTAATTACCTGGTCAGCGGAATCGGCCTGCATCAGCACTAAGGAATGCTGGCGCAGTTATCGATAGGTAAAAGCTATTATATCAATTTATTTAATCGATTGGATATATCATTCGTGTCAATCCAGACTTATCGTTGTCGAAAGCTGTAATCATGCTTTTTAATCTGTAGAGTTAACCGCTAACCAGTTAACCAGCAATCAATTAAACCCATAACAGGAGGCACCACAATGGAATTAAAAGGCAGTAAAACCGAGAAAAACCTGAAAGACGCATTTGCCGGTGAATCACAGGCCAATCGCCGCTACTTGTATTTCGCGGCAAAAGCAGATGTCGAAGGCTACAATGATGTGTCTACGGTTTTCCGTTCCACCGCGGAGGGTGAAACCGGCCATGCGCATGGTCATCTGGAATACCTGGAGCAATCCGGTGATCCGGCCACTGGCCTGCCCATCGGCAGCACTCAGAACAACCTGAAAGCGGCCATCGCGGGTGAAACTCACGAGTACACCGACATGTATCCCGGTATGGCCAAAGCCGCGCGCAATGAAGGGTTTGAGGAAATTGCGGATTGGTTTGAAACCCTGGCGAAAGCCGAGCGTTCTCACGCCAACCGGTTCCAAAAAGCCCTGGATGAAATCGCTTAAGGTAAGGTGTGTGACTTGCCGGGGACTATTGCCATAGTTCCCGGTAGTTCAACGGAAAAAACAAGGATAACAAACCATGTCCACGATAACGCAGCCACCCCCGCAACCGTCTGCAAAGCAAGCTTCGCAGCAATTGCAGCAACCCAGGGAAGGCAGCCTGCAGGCGCCAACGCGGCACCCGCTGAACTGGCGAAGCGCGGAATTTTATAATGAAGAAGCGCTGTTCAAGGAACTGGAGCGAGTGTTTGATATTTGCCACGGCTGCCGGCGTTGCGTGAGTTTATGCAACTCTTTTCCCACGCTGTTTGACCTGGTCGACGGCTCCAAGACCATGGAAGTGGATGGTGTCGTGAAACAGGATTACTGGAAAGTCGTGGATGAATGTTACCTGTGTGACTTGTGTTTCATGACCAAGTGTCCTTATGTGCCGCCCCACGAGTGGAACCTGGATTTCCCCCATTTAATGCTGCAGGCTAAGGCGGTGAAATTCAAAAAAGGCCTGAGCAAAACCCGCGACAAAATTCTTACCAGCACCGACAAGGTCGGTTCGCTGGCCGGCATTCCCATTGTGGTGAATGTTGTTAATGCCGCCAACAAAAACAAGGCGGCGCGTAAATTACTGGATAAAACCCTGGGCGTGCATCCGGACGCCAAGTTACCCGAGTATCACAGCAACACGCTGCGCAAGCGGTTAAGCCGCATTGATAACTCCCAAATTCAACCGGAAGCAGCCGGCGCCACCACCGGTAAAGTGGCCTTGTTTACCACTTGTTACGGTAACCGCAACGAACCGCATGTGGGCGAAGACCTGGTCGCTGTATTACAGCATAACGGCATACAGGTGCGTTTGGCCGAAAAAGAACAGTGCTGCGGCATGCCCAAGCTGGAACTGGGTGACCTCGAAGCGGTGGCCAGGGCCAAGGGCGCCAACGTGCCGGTACTGGCCAAACTGGTGGATGAGGGTTGGGACATCATTGCGCCGATACCCTCCTGTGTGCTGATGTTCAAGCAGGAACTGCCCTTGATGTTTCCTGAAGACGAGCAACTGAGGAAAATCCGCAAAGCGATTTATGATCCTTTTGAATACCTGATGATCCGTCATGCGCACGGCAAACTGAAAACCGATTTCAAAAAATCATTGGGCAAGGTGGTGTACCACGCGGCCTGCCATCAGCGGGTGCAGAATATCGGCAGCAAAACCAGTCAGCTGCTGAAGCTAGTGCCGAACACCGAGGTCGAAATCGTGGAACGTTGCTCCGGTCACGATGGTACTTACGCGGTGAAAAGTGAATTTCATAAAACATCCATGAAAATCTGCCGTCCGGTAGTGACAAAAGTAAAGCAGGCTAACGCGGACTATTACGGCAGCGACTGTCCAATGGCGGGACACCAGATTGAAAACGGCCTTGAACAGTCCGATCCGGCGGCCAAACCAACCACGCATCCGCTAAGTATGCTGAAGATAGCATACGGGCTTTAACGGACATGCACTTTGTGAGGAGGTAATTGCTATGCAAAAGTTAACACGCAACTCACTTTATAGCCTGGAGCAATACAGTAATATCCGCGCTGAGTTCCGCAAGAAAGTCATCGAGCACAAAAAAGATCGTCAGGTGCAGATTGGTCCGCACGCCACCCTGTACTTCGAGGACGCGTTAACCATGCAATACCAGGTGCAGGAAATGCTGCGCATCGAACGTATTTTTGAAGCGAAAGGTATCGAGGAAGAACTGAGCGCTTACAATCCACTGATTCCCGATGGCAGCAACTGGAAAGCCACGTTTATGATTGAATACGGTGATCCGGAGGAGCGAAAAGTAGCCTTGCAGCGCATGGTGGGGATTGAAGACCGGGTGTGGGTGAAGGTGGAAGGCTACGAGAAGGTTTTCGCCGTTGCCGATGAAGATCTGGAACGCGCCACCCAGGACAAAACCTCGTCGGTGCATTTTCTGCGTTTCGAATTGACCGCTGCCATGAATGCCGCGGTGAGGGAAGGCGCGAGGCTTGCCATGGGCATTGATCACGTCAACTATCGCTATACCGTCGATCGCATTGCGGATAAGGTGCGTAAATCCTTGAGTCAGGACCTGCACTGATCCTGGCGCCAATCACCGTTCATTAGCCACAGACTGGTATGCGGTTTGTGGCTTTTTCTTATCGATCATTCTTTTTCGGCATTTTTTTTCGTAACAAAGCTTGATTTTCCCCGTTCGCGATAAATTTATTTGCGATGCGGGCGGCTTTTTTATATAAATAAGATATAAATAAGCCCTACCGGAACCTGAGCAATAAATTGGTTCCCGCAGCGTCACACTTAACAATACGCTTATGTGCATGATTGCTATCGGCGTTGAAGTGAATGATTAAGAACCCGTGGAAAAAGCATCAAAGGAAAACGGACATGTTAATACAGGATTCAACCGGCGCGCAGGTTCCGGCAAGCGTAGTCAAAAATCACCTAATATGCGGGTTGCTTGCGATTATATTCTTTGCGCTCGGCACTGGAGCGGCGGTTGCGGCACCGGCTTGGCTGGATAAATTGAAAGATAGTTGCCGTAAAGGCAATACCCAGGATTGCCTCAATGTTGGCGTGGCGTATACGGCGGGCGAATTACAGGGCAATAAAGTCGATAAAGATCCGCAACAGGCGAGAATTTTCATTGATGATGGGTTGCGCATGGGTGAGCAGCGTTGCAGTAAAGGCAACAGTCAAGATTGTTACACCTTGGGCGTGTTGTATTTTGAAGGTGGAATTATTCCTACGGATATACCGCGCGGGTTAGACTATCTGCAAAAATCCTGCAGAGGCGGCTACAAAAAAGCCTGTGACTGGCTGGACAACAGCGGCCTAAAATGACGTGCATAGCGCGTATTTCTACCGCCTTGCCTGCGGATGGCCTGTTAAAAATCATTTTAACAGGCTCGAAACGAATCGACTTTGATTACCCCCGGAACCTGCCGGTATTTCCGGCGCCAACTTGATGCTCTATTGCTGAAACAAAACTCCCGCTTATTTTATCTGTGTGCCTGTATTTTCGTTTCTGCGGGTAATCCAGGGTAGGTGTGACTTTCAAGTAGTAGATCCGTCCTGGGTCGCACGCTCGACATTTGCTGAAGTTTTTTATACGTAACTGGCGTTGCTGTAAACAAACCCTGTATCCTGAAAAACCGCGGTGGTGGTTTTATTGTCTAACGCCATTTCACCTGGCAAAGGGTATATTGCATGATAGTGATCGCGCAATGCCCCATCGTGCAACGTTATTGAATTATACGCCGTTATAAGTCTTACGCGCTGCTGGGCCGGCCCGGTCTATAATTGTTGCTGTGCCAAAAGGGATGGTGACTGCAAAGAACTTTTAAGAAGTGGCGACGGAAATTTTTGTTTCACCCGTTTTAAATGTCTAAGAGGCGCCTAAAATCGGGTATGAAACATGAAGCCAATGTTGCGAAAGGATAAAAGTGATGAAAAATCAATTGTTTAAAAATTTATTTATGGCCGGCGTAGTTGCTTTTTCGGTTCCGGCCCTGGCGGATTCCGGTAACTATGGTGATGGAAAAAGCCGGTTTATGAGCTTTTTCGATACCAACGGCGATAATGTCGTGACCACGGATGAATTCAACGACGCGGTCGCGAAACGTTTCGATGTCATGGATGCCGACAAAAATGGCACGGTTAGCAGGGAAGAATTTCAGTCCTTCGTCGCGAAAAAACGTGATGAGCGGCATGATAAGAAGTTTATGTCTATGGATAGTAATAACGATGACCAGGTCAGCCGGGAAGAATATTTAAGTTACAAGCAAACACGCGCTGAAGAGCGTTTTCAAGGTATGGATACCAATAATGATGGTGTTATCAGCAAGGAAGAGTTTGACGCGCGCAAGTCTCAGTGGCACGGGCACAATTACTACGGTCATCATGGTGATGGCAAAGATAAAGGAAAGATATTTGACAAACTGGATGGCAATAAAGACGGTCAACTAACCCGCCAAGAAAGTGTTACCGCATGGACCAACTGGTTCAAGCGTCTTGATGCCAATGGTGACCAGCAAGTGACCGGGGAAGAAGTGCGTGAATTCCGCAGCAAGAAAATGGACTCCTGGAAGTAATTACCGGTTTCAGAATGACGGATTGATGCCAGCGCGCATGGAACAATCGACTTCCCCGTATCTGTCACGCAACACCTGGGCGACGCAAGAGGATGGCCAATTAATGATGGCTGTCGCCCAGGGTGACAAGGGCGCGTTTACGGAAATCGTCACGCGTCACTTGACCCCGCTGGTTCATTTCGCGCTGCGTTATGTGGGACGCCGTCCGGACGCGGAAGATGTGGCGCAAGAAGCGTTTATCCGGTTATGGAATCATGCTTCCAGCTGGCAAGACCAAGGATTCAGTCTGCGCAGCTGGATTTACCGCATCGCTTATAACCTGTGCATTGATGAATTGCGAAAACGCAAACCGGTCACACCCGTTGAAGATGAAGTATCATTAACGTCAGGCGAGCAACCTGATGCGGAATTATATCGTAGCCAACAGCAAACTCGTGTTTCAGCAGCGCTAGGCGAATTGCCGGAACGGCAGCGCACGGCGCTGATGCTATGCGTTTATCAGGGGCTGTCCAATCAGGATGCGGCGGCAGTCATGGAAATTAACGTGGAGGCGCTTGAGTCGCTGTTGGCGCGGGCCCGGCGCACCTTGCGCAACAAAATGGTGGAAACAGACAATGAATAGCAAAATGGCAAAACTGATCAGTCCCGAACGTGTTGTAGAATTACTGGAGTGTTATGGCGCCAATCCGGAAGCATGGCCTGATGATGAGCGGACGACGGCGCTGGCGCTAATACAGCATTCAACGGAGCTGCAAAATTTGCAACGTGAAGCCGGCCAGCTGGACAAGTTTCTAACGAATGCCGGCATGCAAGAACCGGCTGATCTGGAACTGGTGTCCCGCATCGTGAATAACCTGCCGGTTCAGGACAAAGCAAAAAATAGTGGCAAGCGGCATGGCAGCACAGTCGCCAAACGCTCGCTGTTTGAGTTTAGCGGCTGGACAGGCATGCTTGCGGCAAGCGTTGCGGTATTCGTAATTACACTATCAATTACCGATTTACATCAGTCGTCATCCCTGCAACCACAAAGCATCGAGTCACAAGCTGAACTCGATTACTGGATGTGGCAGCAAGTAACCGGTGAAGCCGATAATGATGACGACGAAGAACCTGCGACTGTATTGGCATTGTTTGGCTTGGAATAGTTGATAACAGCGGCATATTGAAAAACATTGCTATTCAGCGGATCTTTGGCGTATAAAGTGTGCTTTTAAGGTCTGCTAATAATAATTCCAATTTTATAAGAAGTGAGTCTATGTACGGGCTAGAAATTCGATCCTTGTGGTTGTTGGTAACGCTGGTGTTACTAACCGCCACGGCTTGTTCAAAGGAAGCCGCTGAAAAACCGGCAAAGAAAAACCGGGACCATCTGGTTGAAGCAGTTGTCGTTGCGCGTTCTTCATTGGGCGTTGAATGGCTTCGCACCGGGACCTTGCGCGCACGCCGTGAAGTGGCGATGCACAACCAGGAAGAGGGTGAAATCATACAACTTCCGTATTTTGAAGGTGACCTGGTTAAAAAAGGCGATGTGGTGGTGCGGCTTGATGACAAGCTGCTGCGCTCGCAACTTTCCCGGGCAAAGGCAACACGGAACCAGGCGGATCAGGACCTCAAGCGTATTCAGAATTTGTTCAAGAAGAAACTGGTTTCCGATGAGGAGCTAAACCGGGCGGAAACGGCGCTGGAAGTTGCCAAGGCGGACGAAGAGGTGTTGGCAACGCGTATCTCCTATACCACGATTGCGAGTCCCATGAATGGTATTGTCAGCGCCCGCCTCAGTGAACCCGGTAACATCGCGGAACGTTATACGCACCTACTGACAATTTCCGATCCGACTTCCTTGATCACCGAGGTGACCCTGTCGGAACTGCTGATTTCACAATTGTCGCTGAATCATCCGGTGGAAGTTACCGTTGATGCCCTGGGGGATAAGACTTTCGAAGGTAAAGTGGTCCGTATTTTCCCTAACCTGGATCCGGTGACTCGGCAGGGCACTGTGGAAGTAGAGCTAAAACCGGTGCCACAAGGTGCGAGCCCCGGCCAATTGTGCAGGGTCAAACTCACAACCCTGGCGGCGGAACGGATGATGATTCCCTTTGGCGCCTTGCGCAGGGATCAAAAAGGCGAGTACGTGGTTACACTGGATGCGGAAGGCAAAGTACAGCATGCGCCGGTGGTGGTTGGATTGCGCATCGGCGAACAAATTGAAATATTGAAAGGGCTTGAGGATGGACAGCAGATCGTAACCAAGGGATTTCTCGATTTGGCGCCCGGCAAAAAGGTAAAAGTTGTTTCCGCGGATGGCAAGAAAAACCACGCTGGTGATGACAAGCCCAAGCCGGCTGATGCGTCAAAACAATTAAATAAGTCATGATGAATCAATAGAGCAACTAACTCTACTTTGTTACTTTAGTTTATGTTTATGAACAATCCCGCACGGGAAGCGGAAGCGTCTGGCAAGACACGCCGTAAATGCGTCCATGCAGGCTCGATGGCGGCATGGCCCAGGCCAGCTTCTCGACCCGTTCCGGGTCTCACCTTCTCCCTGCCGCCAACGGTCTTGCCAGACACCTCCGCCTCCCGCGCTGTGCATGCGGCCATTTAAAGTAACAAAGTAG
>DATCIR010000250.1:0-17450 GCA_036507695.1 Gammaproteobacteria bacterium | reverse complement strand
CTACCCAATGCCGCCAGCGCATGCATGCGGCCAACGATGTGGCCCGCGCGCGTATCGAGCCGCAATGCCAGGGTCGTTAATAAGGGTGTGACAATCCCCAGTAATGCCGCCGGCACGAAGAACATGGACAATACATAAAAGAAACTGGAACTAATCAGGTCGAGGTTGCTATTCTGCAATAGCGGCGCGACAATCGTCAGCGACAACAGGCTGGCAACACTGAACACCGCGGAAAGCAACAAAACAATGCCCGCACTGGTTTCACTGCCGCCACTGTCGGCCCAACGTCCGCCGATCCAGTTACCCAAGGATAGTCCGGCCAATATGACGCCGATGATCGATGTCCAACTATAGATGGAGACCCCGACATAAGGCGCGATCAAGCGTCCGGCGACGATTTCCAGCACTAACAATATCGCGGAACTTAAAAATATCGCAAATCCATACCACATCAATACACGGCGGACAGAGGAACTCGATGAAATCAAAGCAGCGTTATTGGTATCCAACAGATATAACTCCCGGTAATTTGAGCGGAAAATTGTACATCAACTGGCCCGCGGGAGAATACCGATTTTTGGCGTTTGCCGGGATTTATCCGGTGTTTTTTCCATAGCCTGCAGCAGCCAGCACCCCAAATGACAGGATTGTTGCGCCCGCCCGCTTCACAATGTCCCGCCAATGCGGCGATCAAAACCACCGGGATTCTGTGAGCGTACTTATATATATAGCTGCAGAAAGTATATGTAGCTGCAGAAAGCAACCTGATGACGGCGCAGAACCAGCGCAGTAACAGCTATTCACTGAACAAGCCGCTGACATACATTTTTCTTTGTTACGGCTGGGGTGTTTCGGCTGCGGACGGACGCGCCGCCGCCTGCGGCCCGCCGTCGATGAGCGTTTACCGCAATAGCCCTGACATCCCGGCGCCGGCCAGTAGCGCATCTTAAAATAAAAAAACCAGCTCGCGAAGACGAAACCGCCTGACGCCATCCCGCGCAATCATTCGCGCTTTATTTATTCCGTTAGAGTAACTGCTGTTTTCATAATGGATGGAAGCTATTTCAAAATGATATTTCAGCAAAAAAACTGCCGTGGTCCGGTTATCGACTCCCGCCAATCCCGATAACTCTTCACTGCACAACACTTACTTATCCAATTCAATTCTGTCTACCCCCTGTTTAAGCGTGTGACAGTCTGGCGGTCAAACCCACGCGGCGATTAAACAACAGCCTGATGGCTTCGAAGAAGGAAATGCATGTCGAAAGGGAAAGTCCAGTGGCAATTTTGCAATCCACAAAGCCTGCGTCATATGTTTTACCTGAGGCGTGCATTTTTAATCTTCCCAATGCTTTTAGAGGCCACGTTGTCTTCATCCAGTACACGATGAAATATTTCCCGTGTTCAAAATGATTTACTGCACCGAAGACACAAACTTCATCCATGCTGCCGCCTGACGATTCAAAATAATATTTGTTTAAAAAAAACTCAACTCAAAAATCACATTGGTTAAGAGCATACATATGAATCATTAAATAAATTAAATGCGGTAAACACACAGTAATTGAATTATGTTATTAACATGCATCAAATAGTTTATTAAATTAGCGCTATACAATTAGTTATTTATTATGTTAGTTTATTACGGACTTGAAGAACGAGACATTGTTGAATATTTGCGCTCTGTTTGGTTAGATCGTTGATTTGATCATAGTTGATTAGTTGATTAGAACATGGCGAAATAGCTCACGGTGAAATACTTATCAAGTATGTTGCGTGCAAGAATAGCGCCGTTGACACCCAAATATTATACAAGCATAACAGGCGCGCATACGCATATTAGTAAAAGGATAAGCAGCGCCCATATACATAACAGTTGGTAAGCACGTTAATGAATAACCGAGCCAATAATAACTAATTTTTTAGCTACACTTTAGTTTCAATAAGAAAGTTTCAACAAAAAGGTTTCAATAAAAAAATTTTAACAAAACAGTTTTATAAACAGTTTTGATAACGAACATTTGAAAACGCGTATTTAATGGTTTTAATGACGAACGCTATTAAATACCCGGTATTGTGACGTAACACTAAACACGAACTATAAACACGTTATGATATAAAAGCGCGCCCGGCAAGGACTCAGCGCCCCGCCTTTGCAGTACATCGTAACCAAGCATCAGTCATGACCAACTTACGTTAGGCCCTGTCCGAATGGGAGGCTAATCCATGGTAGTCGATGCAGTATCGCTTTTGCTTGCGCAATTAAATCAGTATCTGCACCAGCTGGACGGCAACCCGATGGGTTCGGCTAATCCAGCCGTCATGGGTAACATATCACAACTGGATGTTCCTGAAACCGCAACCGATCTGGATAACCACCTGGTACTGACGCTGGTCAATATTTCGGAAGAAGCCACTCTGAAAAACGGCCGCACGTTCACCACCAATGCCAACGGCACGGTCGATTATCACAACGCGCCGCTGCACCTGAATTTGTTTTTGCTGTTTACCGCGAATTACCGCAACTATGAAACCGCGCTCAAGCGTTTAAGCCAGGTTATGACGTTCTTTCAGGGTAAGCAAAAATTCACACAGGCCAATTCCCCGGGACCAAACATCACGCCATTGCTGGATTTTTCCCTAACCATTGATTTGTTGTCGCTGAGTTTTGAGGAAATCAACCATCTTTGGGGTTCGCTGGGTGGAAAACAGTTACCGTTTGCCGCATACCGTGGCCGCCTGATCACCTTGCGTGACCGCCGTGTGCTGGAAGGTGGCGGCAATATTCGCGAAATCGAAGTCAGCGGACGGGATGCCACAGCATGACGCGCTACGCCGTTTTATTGGAAGCGGAGGTTTTACACGATTATTTGTTGAACCGTGGCGACACGGTATTTGAAGCGTTAAACGATGGGCAGCAAGCGCAACTCATGCAGCAATTCAACCATGAGGCGTTTCTCAGCATAGCCCCAACCGCGCAAACACGCCGCACCTTGTCGGGCCACAAAATGATATTTAAAACCACGGCTGCCGGTTTTTTAGTGGCGGTGAAAACCGATGACGCGGCGCCGGATGTCCGCCCCGCCATACCCCTGGCGGCGGATTTTCGGTTATCGTTCGCATTGCGTGTGACTGACCCGCGGTTTTTCAACTATACGGCACTCACTGCTGAAGCGGCAGCAATATACTATTTCAACAATCGCTCTGGTAATGAAGCGGCCGGCAGCCGCTTCCTGTCAGCGGCTGTGCCTGCATTCAATGCCGCCCGCGCCTATGAAGCCGATGAGCTATACAGCGAAAGCTCGGGTGGCGTCATCAATCTGTTTCGCGCCTTGCGCGACACCGGACCTTCCGCCATCCCGCTTGCGGCCGATTGGTCGCGCATTCCCGCCGACACATTCGACGCCGCGGCCACGTACACCGAAGGTTCGGTGTTGCTGGCCGCCAACCGGTTGTACCGCGCGTTAATCGATGGTCCGGGAAATGATCTTACCAACGCCACGGAGTGGGAAATGTTCGCCACGCTGGCTAACCAATATGTCAGCACTGCTGACCGTTTACCGGCGAAACCACCGCTATTCAACGTCGATGTCAGCGGCGCGGCGCTGCCGCAGATAACCGTTCGCCTGCGCCGCGCCGGCGAAACCTCAACCGTTTGGGAACAAAGTTACCAGGCGCCAACAGGCAATCTGGAGAACCTGCAAATAGACGCGCGAGCTTTAGCGCCTGGCGTATACCAATTGATAGTTCTCGACGGCGCACTCACGGAACTGCCAGTATTTGGATTTAGTTTTTATCTGGACGGCGCGGCAATCAATGACAACTGGTTTGGGGTGATTGAAATAGGACTGGGCAGCGGCGGCCTGGCGCTGCTCGACGGCAGCGGTGCGTTGCGCTCACCCCGTTACACGCTGCGGTTTCTTAACCGCGCCACCCGCTGGCGCTATATCTTTCCCGCCGATCAGGCCCTTGGTTCAGGCGCCGAGGTTGCGCCCGAAGGCGCTGACAATCGCATTTTAGTCACCGCGCAACCCCGGCCGCTTACCCGATTTGGCACAGGCCTGCGCCTGCAAGCAGATGATGAACTCAGCGAAACGATTTCTGAGGAAGTGCTCCTGCCGGAGCCAGAAACCAACCGTATCCGGCGCCAGAATGCACAATGGTATTCCGAGATACATATGTCCAACCTTCCACTTTGACGAAGACTATGGCCGCAAATTACAGAACACCTGGTGTATACATAGAAGAGATTGCCAAATTTCCGCCCTCGGTGGCGCCGGTCGAAACGGCGATACCGGCGTTTACCGGCTATACCGCGAGAACCCGCTACCGGGGCGAGGACCTGGTTAACCACCCGACGGCTGTCAGCTCATTATTGGAGTTCGAGGAAATATTCGGGCTGGCGCCTCTTGTCGGTGGCTTCACGGTGGTGGTCGACGCCGACGGCAAAGTCCTCAGCGGCGTTATCGATCCCAACAATAGCACTGAGGCGCGTTTTCGCATGGCGCACGCCCTGCGCCATTTCTATGCCAATGGCGGTGGTCAGTGTTACATCGTCTCCATCGGCGATTACACCGCCAGCGATTCCTCCTCGGATATCGTGGACGCGCATCTTGCCGGGCTTAATGCGCTGGCGAAAGAAGACGAACCAACCTTGCTGGTGTTCCCCGATCTCAGCGGCATGGCGCCCGCGGACCCTGAAGATGACGATGATGTCGCAGCCACTCTTGCCAGCTATCACAGTGTGTTAACGGCGGCATTGAACCAATGCGCCACACTGGGTGACCGGTTTTTAATTTGCGATTTATGGAACGGCGCTGATGCCGGCAGCAGCGGCATCGACGCGTTTCGCAACGGCATCGGCACACGCAACCTGAAATACGGCGCGGTATATCATCCCTATATCCAGACCACGCTGGCCTGGCGCTGGGACGAAGACACCATCACCATTTCGCAACTGGCGCGGCGCAATGACGACGGCAGCATTACCCGCCCCAGCCCGCATAACGGCATGAGCCTGGCGGCATTGAAGACCGATGCCGCCAATTCCAATACCACGATCTATGCGAACGTGCGCAGGGAATTGGATCGCTTTAATGTGGTGCTTCCGCCCGCAGCAGCAGTGGCGGGCATTTACGCGACGGTCGATAGAACCCGTGGCGTATGGAAATCACCCGCCAATGAAAGCTTAAGTTCCGTGCGTTCCTTGGCGGTGGACATCGACAAGGATTTAAACGACGACATGAACGTCAGCACCACCGGCAAGTCCATCAATGCCTTGCGCTATTTCAGCGGCAAAGGTTTTCTGGTGTGGGGCGCGCGCACCCTGGCCGGAAACGATAACGAATGGCGCTACGTGTCGGTGCGCCGGTTCTTTAACATGGTGGAGGAATCCGTCAAGAAAGCCAGCGAGCCCTTTGTCTTTGAACCCAACGACGCCAACACCTGGATCAAGGTGAAAGCCATGATCGAAAACTTCCTGGTTATTCAGTGGCGGCAGGGCGCGCTGGCCGGCGCCAAACCGGAGGATGCGTTTTACGTGCGCGTGGGCCTGGGCACCACCATGACCGCGCAGGACATCCTGGAAGGCCGCATGAACGTGGAAATAGGCATGGCGGTAGTGCGCCCGGCGGAATTCATCATTCTGCGCTTCTCACACAAGATGCAGGAAGCATAACAAGGCTGCGCGCAAAGGATTTTGCCGTATCCGCTATCGCATGCGTGCTGCGCCGCGCAGGCGGTGAGCGCTGGCAAACAGACACCTAGCTTGAATGATTTAGTGGATAACCATTAGCAACCATAAAGTCGGCGCTAAAAATGGACCGATTCGTTAACCCAACAACTGCGAGAAACAGAAAGCCATGGCATACAAAACACCCGGTGTATATGTTGAGGAAATAACAACCTTCCCGCCGTCGGTCGTTCCGGTTGAAACCGCGATTCCGGCCTTTATTGGCTATACCGAACAGGCGCTGGACAGCGACGGCGGGAGTTTGCAGTTTGTTCCCACGCGCATTAAATCCCTGCTGGATTTCGAGACTTTCTTTGGCGGCGATTACCGTCCGGCGGCTTACGAAGTGGAACTCGATACCGGCAATGATAACGCGGTGGAATCCATCACCCCGGTGGACGCCTCCGGCAACGAACGCCGTTATTATCTCTATGGATGTTTGCGGCATTTTTACGCCAACGGCGGCGGCCCTTGTTACATTGTTTCCGCCGGCTCATACAGCGGCGCGCCGGAATTGGGCGACACCACTACTCCGGCCGGTTTATTGGGCGGCTTGTCCCGGCTGGAACGCCTCGACGAACCAACACTGCTGCTGTTCCCGGACGGTGTTTCCTTATCCGCTTCCGAACTGGGTTCCCTGCAAGTGGCCGCGCTGGCCCAATGCGAAAAACTGCAGGACCGCTTCACCATCATGGACCTGCGGGACGGCTTCCTGGCCGCATCCATCAGCAGCGATCCGGTCGCGGCGTTTCGCCAGGAAGTGGGCATCAACAGTTTGAAATACGGCGCGGCGTACTACCCCTGGGTGCGTACCATCTACCGCCCCGCCGTCAATTTCCGCGACCTGGCGTTTTTCGACACTTCCCATGCCGCCATTCCCAGCGGCACACTGGACACGTTAATCGGCGATTCCGCGATCGATGATCTGGTGCCCGCGGCGCGGACTGCGGACGGCGTGGTGCAAACCGTCATCAGCGCTGTCAATATCAGCGCCATGGCCGGATCCGATCCGCTCACCCTGAACCGCGGGAATTTTGCGGAATTGGCGGACCATTTCGCGAATCTGCTCGAACTACTGCGCCAGACAACAGCCACGCCTGTCGCCACGGTGCGCCAGCGCTTCGGCAATCTTTTGCTGTTACCGCGCGCGATCGCGCTGGCCATGCAAACCCTGGATGCCGCATCCGGCTTGCCGGAAGAACTCAACCAGGCGATCAACGGCTTGCAGCAGGACGGCAACCTGATCGATACCGTCATTGCATTGATTGCGCTGGAAAAGAACTCCGACGTCATGGGCTCGGTGTCCTCCAGCCGTGCGGTGACCGATGTGGAAAACGATTACTCAGCTTTAAACGGCACCGGCTGGATTGCGCCCCACGCCACTGTCGCCGCCATCAGCGCCAATGCCACGGTGTTTGCCGGCGCCAATCAACGCGAAACCGCGTTAAACGCCGCTTCCGCATTGCAGCCGCTGTTTGAAATTCTGGCCGCGGCTACGCTGTCCTTGTTTGAAGCGGCCGGGTTTCTGGCTAACGAGACTCAACAGCGGCTGTTCAATCAACATCCGGTGCTGCGCGATGTCGCGGAACAAGTCAAACGCACCATGAGTCTGCTGCCGGCAGGCGGCGCGGTGGCCGGCGTGTATGCCGCAGTCGACCGGATGCGCGGCGTATGGAAAGCGCCCGCCAATGTTTCGCTGGCCGATGTGGTCGGACCCACGGTGAAAATCAACGACCAAGAACAGGCCGATCTCAACGTCAACAGCAACGGCAAAAGCGTCAACGCCATTCGCGCCTTCGCCGGCAAGGGCACCCTGGTGTGGGGCGCCCGCACCTTGGCCGGCAATGACAACGAATGGCGCTACGTGCCGGTGCGGCGTTTCTTTAATATGGCGGAAGAATCCATCAAAAAAGCGACCGAGCCATTCGTGTTCGAACCCAACGACGCCAACACCTGGGTTAGGGTGCGCGCCATGATTGAGAACTTCCTGACGATTCAATGGCGCCAGGGCGCGCTGGCCGGCGCGGCGCCGGCACAAGCCTATTACGTAAAAGTGGGCCTGGGTGAGACCATGACCGCGCAGGACATCCTGGAAGGACGCATGATTATCGAAGTGGGCATGGCGGTGGTGCGTCCCGCCGAGTTCATTATTCTGAAATTCGCGCACAAAATGCAGGTTTCTTAACATGTTTGAGATTACACGTCCGGCACTTTTTAAATAAACATTCAACCGTCAACGAGGAGCGAACAAACCATGGCGGAATATCCCTTACCGAAGTTTCACTTTCAAGTGGATTGGGGCGGCACCAAGATCGGATTTACCGAGGTAACCGGCCTGGAGGTCAGCACCGAAAAACTGGAATACCGTGACGGCGCCAGTCCCGAATACAGCAAAATCAAAATGCCGGGCATGCAGACCTTCGGCGACCTCACCCTAAAGCGGGGTATTTTCGCCGGTGACAATGAATTTTATGACTGGTGGAACTCAGTGGCGTTAAACACCATCGAACGCCGCGACATCACCATCAGCCTGCTCAACGAAAATCACGAGCCGGTGGTGGTATGGAAAATCAAAAACGCCTGGCCGATGAAAGTGACCTCCACCGACTTGAACGCCTCCGGCAACGACGTCGCGGTGGAATCCCTGGTATTGGCGCACGAAGGCCTGACCATGGAGAACGGCTAAGCCATGGCGTTCGATTATCCGCAAGCGGGCTTTCATTTCCTGGTGGTGTTTGAACTGTTCCCGCAATTTCCCAACGACATCCGTTTTCAGGAAATCACCGGCCTGACGGTCAGCACCCAGTTCGAACCCTGGGCGGAAGGCGGGGAAAACCGCTTCACCCACCAGCTTCCCAAGCAATTGCAGTTCACCGACCTGGTGCTCAAACGCGGCAAATTCATGGGTTCAGGAATCTTACACTGGGCGCGCAAAGCCGTGGAGAACTTTGAATTCAAACCCACGAATCTGCTGATCTCGCTGCTCAACGAAGATCATTTGCCGCTTTACAACTGGTACGTGGTCAACGCGGTACCGAAAAGCCTGGCGATTAGCGGCATTAACGCCATGACCGGGCAGGTGGTGGTGGAGTCGTTAACGCTCACGTACCAGTATTTTAAATATTATGATCCCGCCAGCATTGCGCTGGATGCAGCGGCCGGATTATCCGCCAGCGTCAACATTAGCCTATAAACGCCAGCCTATTGAGTGATGCATCATGCCCATTGAAATTCGAGAATTAGTCATCCGCGCGCACGTCGATCCCGGTGAGCAGCGGCCCCGCTTGCCGTCCGCCGCATCAGCAACGCCGGCAGTGAGCCGCGAAGACGACATCATCCGCGCCTGTGTTCAAGAAGTGCTGCGCGTCCTGGAAGCCAAGCGGGAGCGATAATATGCTGTTTGATCAGGGCAAGCTCGAAAAAATGACTATCCGCGCGCTTCTGCCGCAGAGCAATCCTGATGAGCCGCCACAAGTCTCCGATGCGCCTGCGGACACTTATGTGGTTCAGGTCAATCCGAGCAGCTACACCCTGAACCATTTGCTGAACTACAGCTACCGCCAAGGCCAGGGATTTTCCGGCAGCGAAGCCGTATACAATAACAGTGAACCCACCACCCTGTCCTTCGAATTCCTGTTCGACGCCACCGGCGTGGTGCCCGCGCCCTCGGAACTCGGTGATGTGCCGTTGATCGGCGCCATCGCATCGGCGCTGTCCGGCAGCGCCGAATATAACGTAAAGGACGAAATTGAAAAATTTAACCGCGTGGTTTACGACTACGCCGGGGAAATCCACCGCCCCCGGCAATTGCTGCTGGTCTGGGGCACATTGGTGTTCCCCTGCGCGCTGACCTCGCTGAATTACCGTTTTACATTATTCAAGCCCGACGGCACCCCACTGCGCGCCATCGCATCCTGCAGTTTCCGCGAAGCGGTGTCCGATGCCGAGCGGGAGCGCGCGGATAATTCCAGCTCACCCGATTTGACACATCTGCGCGCCGTCCGGGAAGGAGATTCATTGTCGTTAATGGCATACCGCATTTACGGCGACGCGGCAATGTATCTGGAAGTGGCGCGCGTCAATAAACTTGTAAACTTCCGCCGCTTGCGCGCCGGCTCGCGGCTGGCTTTTCCGCCCATTGATAAAAACCCGAACAAGTCTCAGGCGAAAAACAACGGAGCAAAATCGTGAGCCGGCTGTTGCCCCTGGAACGCGCCACCGATGTGGTGAGCCTCAGCGTTGAAGTCAACGGCGATGAACTGCCGCGCACCGTGCCCATCCTGGGGGTCGAGATATTTCACCAGGTTAACCGCGTGCCCTATGCGCGGTTACGCATTGGCGACGGCGATGCCGCCTTGGGCGATTTCCGGCACAGCAGCGGTGAGTTTTTCCTGCCCGGCAACGAACTCACCTTGCACGCCGGTTACCATGGTGAAACAGAAACAGTGTTCAGCGGCATGGTGCTGCGCCAGCGCATTGTGGTGCGCCGCAACGCCTCCTGGCTGGAAGTCGAGTGCCGCGATCCGGCATTTAAGATGACCTTGAGCCGCCGCAACCGGTATTTCGAGGAAATGAGCGACAGCGACGTAGCCGAAACACTGCTGGCGGAATACGGCCTGAGTGCCGACATTACCGCCACCGATGTGACCCACCCGCAATTGCTGCAATATCAGGCCAGCGACTGGGATTTTATGCTAAGCCGCCTGGAAGCCAGCGGCCAGGTGTTACTGGCCGGGAACGGTTCGGTACGCAGTGTCAAACCAGCCCTGGACGAAGCGCCGGACGCCGAGATTCTTTACGGCGCCACCCTGCTGGAACTGGATGCCGAATTCGACGCCCGCACCCAAAGCGGCTCAATAAAAGCGTTTTCCTGGGACCCCGCGCAACAAGCTTTAGCGGAAGCCGAAGCAACCGATCCCAACTGGCAAGGCAACGGCGATCTGAGCGCCGATGACATGACCAACGCCACCGGCCGTAACGAAGATGCCGTATGGCACGGCGGCAGCCTGGCCGCCGATGCGTTACAAGCCTGGGCCGACAGCGAGTTGTTAAGCGCCCGCCTCGCCGCCTCGCGCGGCCGCGCGCGTTTCCAGGGTCTGCCCGCCTTACAGCCCGGCCGCGTCCTGCAATTATCCAGCCTCAGCGAACGCTTTAACGGGAATGTCTATGTCACCGGCGTGCGCCACGAGTTTACGGGCAATGACTGGTTCACCGACGCCGAATTCGGCCACCCACGCCAGACGCATACGCAACGGTTCGAAGTCAGTCATTTACCGGCCGCTGGATTATCGCCTTTTGTCAGCGGCCTGCAGGTGGGGATCGTAACCCAACTGGCCGGTGATCCCGCCGGCGAACACCGCATTCGCGTCAAGGTGCCCATCGCCGGCATGGACGAACAGGGTGTCTGGGCACGCGTGGCTACTTTGGACGCCGGCGCCGGCCGGGGCACGTTTTTCCGGCCCGAAGTCGATGACGAAGTGGTGCTGGGTTTTTTTCACGATGATCCCGCCCAGCCGGTGGTGCTGGGCATGCTGCACAGCAGCGCCAAAGCGCCGCCGCTGGAAGCCAGCGAGGATAACCACCAAAAAACCTACGTTTCCCGCAGCGGCATCGCCTTACTGTTTGATGACGACCAGACGGTGGTATCGTTGACGACGCCCGGAGGCAACAGCCTGACACTTTCCGACGCCGATGGCGCCATCGTGCTGGAAGACCAGAACGGCAACAAAATAACCCTGAACAGCGACGGTATCGAACTATCCAGCGCCAAAGACCTGATCTTGAAAGCGGCGATGGATTTTAAAGTCGAAGGAGTCAATACCGAACTCAAAGCGTCTTCCGGCTTTAAAGCCGAAGGCAGCGCAACCGCGGAACTCAAAAGCAGCGGCGCGCTGGCCCTGCAAGGCGGGATCGTACAAATTAATTGACCGGGCAACATAGGCAAACCGGCAACATAGGCAAACCGGGAACATAGGCAAAAGGTTTTCCGCAACACAACGAGGAGACATTGATCATGCCCCCTGCCGCGCGCGTTGGCGATATGCACGTCTGCCCCATGGTCACGGGCGCCGTGCCGCATGTCGGCGGGCCTGCCCTGCCGCCCGGCGAACCGACCGTATTGATCGGCGGCATGCCGGCCTTGCGGCTGGGTGACATGTTAACCTGCACCGGCCCGCCGGACACGGTAATTATGGGCAGCGCCACGGTAATGATCGGCGGCGCACCGGCGGCGCGCCTGGGCGACAGCACGGCCCATGGCGGCAGCATCATTCTCGGTTGCATGACAGTAATAATTGGAGGTTGAAATGACGGATGTCGGTGACGACACACAGGACCAGAAATTTCTCGGCCGTGGCTGGAGCTTTCCCCCCACGTTTGAAAACCAGGGACGCAGTGTGCGCATGGCCGAAGGTGAGGAAGATATCCGCCAGAGCCTGCAAATCTTGCTGTCCACCTATGTTGGCGAGCGCGTGATGCGCCCCACCTTCGGCTGGAAGCGCGACGCGTTGTTGTTCGAACCGCTGTCCACTTCGTTCGCAGCCTATCTCACGCGTGAAATCGAGACCGCGGTTCTGTTCTATGAACCACGTATCGAGCTTAACAAACTGAACTTCGACACAACCAGCACCGAAGGATTGATTGAGATCCGCATGGACTATACGGTGAGAACCACCAATACGCGCAGCAACCTGGTCTATCCCTTTTATCTTGATGAGGCGACCAGCGTATAACCATGGACTTGTTTCGCCGCTACGGAAATTTGCTGCAATTTGACGGCACCAATCAGCTGCAACGCACCCTGCCCGCGTTGGAGCCGGGTTATATCGTTCCGGATGAGCGCAGCCTGTCCGATCTGGTGGCTTACGCGCAACAGCTGGCGGCCGAAATACGCTTCTACGGCCTGACCGGACAAAGCGCCGGCGACTGGCGCCCCCTGCTCGAAACGCTAATCGATACCAGCACCGGCCGCGTTCTTGACCGTACAGCCCTGGACGCAGCGTTGGCCACGCGGCGCGACTGGCCGCCGCATTTCGCGCTATTTTTGGTGTTCTTAAAGCTGTTCCGCCACCTGCAGGACGATCTGAACGAATTACCACAGCGGCACTTGCGCCACTACTACGAAGCGGAACTCGGGCTGCCGCGCCGGGGCGCGGCTGCCGATGAAGTGCATGTAATCTTCGAACTGGCGCGCAACGCCGCCGCCACGCTGTTGCCGGCGGGCACCGTGCTGGATGCCGGCAAGGACCAACAGGGTAAAACTCTGAGCTATGCCACGCAGAATGACTTGGTTGTGTCGGCTGCCGCGGTCGCCGGTATCCGGCGCACGGTAGTGGAAATGGACCGCCGCGGTAATCGCCGGTTTTTCACCGCCGACGCCGTTGCCGAAAGCGAAGCCAATAGCTGGAACACCTTTGGCGGCACGCAATTAAATCTCGACTCGAGCCAGCGCTCTATGACCGAAGCCGCGCTTGGTTTTGCCATCGCCTCGCCTGTACTGCGGCTCGCGGAAGGCGCCCGCACCGTCAATATAGCGGCCACATTGCGCGCCGTCAGCGGTAAAGAACCGCCATCCGCGCAGGGGATCAGTTATGCACTTGAGGCGGCGCTCACCGGCGCCGAAGGCTGGCTTGCGCCCGATAGTTTCTCCGCCGAGTTGACCACCACGGCAGGCGCGCTTACTCTGCAACTCCACCTCGCCGTCGGCGAAGCCGCACCGGCTATCGTGGCTTTCGATAGCGCTCTGCACGGCGCGGGTCCGGCCTCGCCGTGGCCGGTATTGCGCTGCCTGATTAAAGGCGAGTCGGGTATTTACGAAACGCTCGACGGCCTCACCGTGGAATCGGCAACAGTCGAGGCCGGCGCAAACGGCGTGCGTAATCTGGTAGTGCAAAACGGCGATGGCCCGCTCAATGCCAGCAAGCCGATACCGTTGTTCGGCGCCCAGCCGCGCATCGGTTCGCCGTTTTATATCGGCAGCGCCGAAGTGTTCAGTAAAAAACTGTCGTATCTGGCGTTCAACCTGGAATGGCAGGCGCCGCCTGAGAACCTGTACGGCCATTACCGGGCCTACTTCGATACCGCGGACAGTGACTTGACTGACAACTTTCGCGGCTATTTTCTCGCCGATGTCGACATGCTCTACGACCGTACATGGGGACATCAGTTACTCACATACAAACGCCTTTTCGCGACAACATTAAGTGCGCCGAATCGCATCGAGGTCTTTGCCAGTCATTTTGGCGCCGCGTTCCACAACCACCGCTACGATGCGCAGCCCGAGCTTACCGAGGTACAACCCTACACAGCCGCCAGTAAGAACGGTTTTGCGCGCCTCACACTGCGCGAACCGACGCGCAGTTCCCTGAGCGAATACGCGGTCGAGACACCGTTCGAGGCCTTCGGTCACCAGGCCTTCGCACGCCGCTATGCCAGCCGGGCCATCGCACTTTCCCAATGGAAAAGCGAGGCTGAGAGCGGAGAGAAACCACTGTTGCCCAACGAACCCTACACACCGGTATTGGCCAGCCTCGCGCTGGACTACCGTGCGGCCGCGCAACTCACGCCAGGTGATATACACACGCCCGAAACCTTGTATGTGCTCGGGCCGTTCGGTTACACCGAGGCCGGCGGTGCGGTGCCGGCGCGCCTGGTACCGGAATTCGAGGGAGTCGCGGCGCTTTATCTGGGCATCGAAAAACTGCAGGCGCCCGCCAACCTGTCCCTGTTGTTTGAAATCGACACCGGCACGGCAAGCGCCACCACGGTGTTGCAGCAGGGTGAAACCCATTGGAGTTATTTGCGCGGCAACCGGTGGCAGACGTTGCCGCCCACGGCGGTGCTGAACGACAGCACGTACGGATTCCAAAAACCGGGAGTGGTGGTTGTTTCCGTACCCAAAGAAGCAACCACGCAGCACACTTTAATGCCAGCCAGTCTGGTCTGGCTTCGCGCCCACATTCACCGCGTACCTGAAAGCGCGTCGCGCACCCTGGCCCTGCATAGTCAGGCCGCGCCCGCCAAATTCGCCGTGGATCCGCAACAATTAAACGACTATGAGCAACACATGCACGATGGCCTGGCCGCGCAAACCATTACCCGCCTGCAGCAACGCAATGCCGCAATCAAGCAAGTGACTCAGCCCGCCGTGTCGTTCAATGGACGCGGCCAGGAGAGTGACACCGGTTACTTCCGCCGTTGCAGCGAACGCCTGCGCCACCGCAATCGCGCGGTCACGCCATGGGACTTGGAGCGGCTGGTGCTGGAGGGCTTCCCTGAAGTATTCAAGGTCAAGTGCCTGCCCCACAGCGACGCCGCCGGCAACACCAAGTCCGGCGAAACAGCGCTGGTGATCGTGCCGGATCTGCGCAGCATACAAAGCTTCAATCCGCTGGAGCCACGCGCCGGCGCGGTGCTGATGCGGCAAGTCCAGGACTTTGTGGCGGCCAATCTCACGACGCCGTTTTCGACGGTGCACGTGATTCATCCGGTCTATGAGCGTATCCGCGTCGATATCCACGTGGCATTCCAGCCCGGCCTGGACGCCGGTTGGTATACCGCGGTGCTCAACGAAGACCTGCGGCGGTTTCTCTCGCCGTGGGCCTATAGTCAGGGCGAAGACATCGTGTTTGGCGCTCGCATCTACAAATCCGAGATCCTAGCATTTCTTGAGAGCCGCGTCTACGTCGATTACGTAACCGATTTCAATCTGTATCACAGCTACGATGGCCCGCCACGCGAAGGTATCGGACAAATGACCATCGGATCGGACTTCATCATACGGCCTGATCCGCGCCCGGCTGTCGCGGAGATGGTCGTGGGCGATGACTTCATCGTCGGGCGCGGTGTTGAAGCCGCCCGCGCCACGCAGCCCCACGCCATCCTGGTCTCGCATCCCCAACACCTCATCACGCCCATCAGCCCGGGCGAGGATCGTTGCACCGGCGTCAAGCAACTGGGTATCGGCTACATGACAGTAAGCCTCGATTTCAAAGTACAACCGGAGTATGCCTGACGTGCTCCGACAATCCACACTCAACCACCAGTGAAGAAACCAATATGACCAAGCAAACCAGAAACGATCTGAAACAGGAGTTCAAGGACGGCGAACGGCCCTCGGGCAAGGATTTCGCGGACTTGATAGAGAGCTTTCTCAACATTACAGACGATGGTCTATCGGTGGATAGCGACAGTAATGTACTGCTCTCGGCCGGTATGCGCCTGGGTAATACCGATAGTGACTTGGCGGGGGCGCTGCGCTTTCGCGATAACAAAGTGCAATTTCACGACGGAACAACCTGGGTGGACATTGCCTCCGGCAGTGGCGGCGCCTTCCAGCCCGTGGGTGCAAGCACCGCCGTCGCCTATTCCGCCGGCAACGTGGGCATCGGCGCTTTCGCCACACCGCCCGCTTACCGCCTGGAAGTTGAACTGGGCGCCAACACGGGCGAGGCCCAACGCGCGCGGTTTGGCAATGCAGTATGCAGTAACGGCGCGGGGGCATCGGCCGATTTTGCCTGCTTCTCACATCGCAATCATTCCAGTAATTCCGCCTTTGCACTTCGCCAATCTCCCGAGGGCAACGTGCACATCAACGCTCCCAGCGGCCAGACCGTGAGCATTCGCCAAAATGGCAATCAGGTTCGCCTGGGTGTTACTGCAACAGGACGTGTTGTTGTCGGCTCTGAAAACGATCTCGGTGGTGCCGGCGCCGCCGCGCTGCAAGTCGCCGGTGAGGCCTTCAAGAGCAGCGGTACCAGCGCCTGGACCATACCTTCCGATGTTCGGCTCAAGGAAGATATCCGCGACCTGGAGCTAGGCCTGCAACAGCTGGTCCAGGTACGCCCGGTGCGTTTCCGCTACAACGGCAAGGCGGGCACCATGCCCGGCGGCGAGGGCGTGGGTATTGTGGGTCAGGAAATGGAAAAAATTTTCCCCGACATGGTGCAGCATGTGGAGAACCCAAATCCCGGCGAACTCGAAGGCGATGATTTGCTGGTGTACAACGCCTCGGCGCTTACCTATGTCCTGGTCAATGCAGTGAAGGAACTCGCGGCGAAGGTGCAGAAACTGGAAGCCGCGCTCGCGGAAACGCACAATGACCCGCACGCTCCGGTGCCCGACACAGCATGATAGAAACCTTGAAAATTTCAAGCACTGCGCCTGAGCGGACCAGCATGAACTATGCTGCGCTGCGCGACGGCGGCATGGAATTGATCCGGGAACTGGCGCAGGCAAGCTGGACCGATCACAACGTCCACGACCCCGGCATTACCCTGCTCGAAGCCTTCAGCTATGCGATGACCGAGTTGGGTTTTCGTATCCAGCTCGAGATACCCGACTTGCTGCAAAGCGGCGCGCGGCACGCCCCGCCCGATCTGGCGCCGGCGCACCGCGTATTACCGTGCGCGCCGGTAACGCCGCGTGACCTGCGCGCGGTGTTGCTGGATAACCACCTGCTCCGCGACACGCGAATTACCATTAGCGGTCACACAGAGGCGCGCTTTTTCGAAGACCCAGCCAGCGATCCGCCCTTCACCTACACGCCGAATTCGGAACCGGTGAATCCGCGCGGCCTTTATGAAGCGGTCCTGGAATTCACCGAGCGCGAGCTGAACAGCAACACCTACGCGCTGTCCGTAACTACCGCCAGCGGGACCTATAACCTGGACATGGCGCTCCCGTACTGGGATGAAGACGAAGCCCGCCCGTTTCAAAACGG
>DATCIR010000249.1:0-2192 GCA_036507695.1 Gammaproteobacteria bacterium | reverse complement strand
GGCAGTCAACGGTGTGCGGATTTCATGACTCATGTTGGCCAGGAACGCGCTCTTCGCCTGGTTGGCGTTCTCCGCGGTTTCTTTTGATTTTCGCAATTCCTCCGCATCCAGCTGCCGTTCCATCATCACACTGATCCAGCTGCCCATCAGGTTGACCAGGTCTTTATCCGTTTCCGTGAACGGCCTTGTTACCGGGATACGGTTGGAAAAATTCACCGTGCCGAATTTTTTGCCATGCACATTGATGGAACAACCGATATAGGATTGCATGCCAAGAAAACTTGCCGCAGGGTGGTTTTTGAATTCGGATTCCGCCACGTTACTGATCGCAATACTTTCCGGGGATGTAAACGTCACGTTGCAGTAGGTTTTATCCAGCGGCAATACTATGCCACGCCTGGCCGGCAGGTCGCTCATGACCACCGTATTTAGGAATTCCGAGGTATTCTTTTCCGGATTCTGCCTGCCCACTTTGCCGATTTCCGTGCCCAGCAGCCGGCAGCCCAGGCGCAGGGTTTCGTCAATTTGCTGGTCGAACGTTAAATCCGGCCGGGAGATAATTTCATGCAAGGCGCGTATGCGCCCTCCCTGCTCCACCAATGCTTCTTCGGTTCTACCCGTGCTGCGCACGACATAGATTGTAAAAACACCCAAGGCCAGCGCAAACGTGCTGAGGAATACGATGAGATAATGCGCGCTTTGATAATTCTGCTCTGATTTTTTTAAAACGGATTTAATATCTTTTTTGGTATTGATAATGGATTCAAAATTTATGGTTTCTTCAATAAAGGATTTTAGTTCATTAACAACCGGTTTCATCTGCTCGGTTAGCCGCCGCATCGCCGCGGCGTGACTACCCTGCTTCAACAACTCTTCCACGGATTCCAGGATCTGAATCTGGCGGCTGATAATGGTTTTCAGGTTGGCATGGATAATCGCAACGCCGAACCGGTCATTCGTAACATCTGCGTCAGACACCGCCGACTCCAACAATCCCATTTGTCGCTTGAATTCAACATAACGCTGTTCCTGGTGTTGGACATCCTGGGAACCGCTGAATGGCTCCAGCAAGCCAAGTTGATTAGTAATAATATAATGAAGAGTAAGAACGGACCGGGCATAGGATTGTTCGCTATCGAGTTGGTGAACAATCTGTTTGTTATTCGAGAGATTGCTGATCCAGAGCCCCACAAATGCCGCGAGAAACAGCAGCATGGTAATGAAACCGGTGGTAACTAAGGTTTTGGATCTGACTTTTGTTACATCAAACACAGTCCGCCACCATGGATGGTTACTGATGATAGGCATTCATTATTTCTACCGCCAAGATTTGCATGACTCTTGTTCATCGGCTCCCTAGGCATTTAACTTGAGTGCGCGCGGCTTGGATTTTTTTCGAATTTGAAATAAATACAACGTCTTAAGTATAGCAGGCGGATTTTTAAGCCCCGTTGTTTGATTCATTATTTACATTTTAGATACATACCAGAGCTAGCCCGCATTTCTCACCAGGCGGTCACCAAAAGCCAAGATGAGATGGAAATACAAACGATTATGCAATTTAATCCTTTAACACTCTGTTTCAACTTTCGACCTATCGCGGTTCTGGCTTGTCTTCGCGTCCGTACGCTTGCTCTTCACTCATTTTACAGGGACCGTAAAGGTGTCGCGAAGCCCAGGGATGGGCGGGAGCGACCAAGCCATAGCTACGGCTATGACTTTCGCTCCAGAGCGGCGCCTACGAACACGAATCCTGCGCCAGCTCCCGCGATCCTGGTGAGAAATGCGGGCTAACTTGATATGGCGCTGTCAATCGACTTTCGCGTTTTTTTTGCTTCGAGCTGCTCAGTGAATTCCGGCAAAAAAAAAGAGCAGACCGCTAACCGGCCTGCTCTTTTTCGTTTACATCTGTTTTAATAAAACGCGTGTGGCGACTTAAAGCGGTTTCATCGCAAGCTCGTCGCTTGCGGCTTTTACAAACCCGTATTTGGCATAAATGTTCTGCGCATCGTCCGTCGCCAGGTACTCCAGGTACTTTTTCGCGTTGTCCTGGTTGCGGCCGGTTTTCAGCGCGCCGATGGCGTACAGGGCTTTGTCTTGCTTGTTGTGCGGCGCTTCAATGGCAACGCCTTCCACCGCGCGGCCTTCGGCTTTGGCTTCCACCACTTCCGTGGTCCAGACGATGCCCACGT
>DATCIR010000248.1:0-12862 GCA_036507695.1 Gammaproteobacteria bacterium | reverse complement strand
AACACTCTGTTTCAACTTTCGACCTATCGCGGTTCTGGCTTGTCTTCGCGTCCGTACGCTTGCTCTTCACTTTTGTACAGGAAGTACTTATGGCGCGAAGCCCAGGGATGGGCGTGAGCGCCCAAGCCATAGCTACGGCTATGACTTTCGCTCCAGAGCGGCGCCTACGAACACGAATCCTGCGCGATGTACAGGATGTACGAGTGCCGCGGAGCCCATGGATGGGCTAGAGCGGCCTGCTCCCGCGATCCTGGTGAGAAATGCGGGTTAATTGCACACTGACTAAAGCTGCAGCCGCGGGCGTTTTCCGCTGGTTTTAAAGCGGATGTAATCATCAAGAATTTTCTGGTGATCAAATGCCAGTATGCCAGGCGGCCGGGTTGCGCGGCAAAGTTGCAGATTGGCGGCGTCATCTTCGGCTTTGGCGTGGCCGCTGGCTTGTGCGATGTACACCGCGCTCACGGTATGACCGCGCGGGTCACGCCGCGGATCGGAATAAATACCCAGTAGTTCCGTCAGCGTAACATCAAGACTGGTTTCTTCCTTGGCTTCGCGCACCGCCGCGGATTCCACGGTTTCTCCCACATCCACAAAACCGCCCGGCAGCGCCCAGCCATGCGGTGGATGCTTGCGTTCGATGAGCACGATCGGGTGTTCAGCCCGGTCGGTCATTTCAATAATGATGTCGACAGTGAGCAAGGGGGTTACCGGGCGAAATGGTTTGGACATTTTATTCAGCGTTACGAATACTGTGATTGTCGATCTAGACTAGGAACATCGCGGCCAGGCCGAGAAACGCCAGGAAACCGACGACATCCGTTACCGTGGTTAACACCACGCCGCCCGCCAACGCCGGATCTATGCCGACTTTGCTCATTACCATCGGGATAGTGACGCCGGCTAACGCCGCAACGATCAAATTCAGGAGAATGGCGATGCCGATAATGATGCTCAGTTGCGCATCGTCGAACCAGAACAAGGCAATCAGGGCCACCACCAGCGCCCAGACCATACCGTTCAATATACCGACCGCGAATTCCTTGTAGAGTAAACGGCGGGCGTTGGAACTCGCCACCTGCCCGATGGCAATGCCGCGGATCACCAGGGTCAGCGTCTGGCTGCCCGCGATACCACCCATGCTGGCGACAATGGGCATGAGCACCGCCAGGGCAACCAGTTTTTCAATGGTAGCTTCAAATTGACCGATTACCCACGACGCCAATAACGCCGTGAGCAAGTTAATACCCAGCCACAAGGTGCGGCGTCGGGAACTACGCACCACCGGGGCGAACATGTCATCTTCCTCGCTCAGGCCCGCCATACTCATCAGGGAGTGATCGGCTTCATCACGAATAATATCCACCACGTCGTCGATGGTGATCCGGCCCAGTAACTTGTTGTTCTCATCCACCACCGGCGCTGATACCAAATCGCGCTGTTCAAACAGCTTGGCGACCTCGCGGGCTGACATGGTGGCGGGAATGGCGTCCGTATCGCGGGACATGATTTCGGCGACCGTCAGGCTGGCGTTTTTGGTTAGCAGGTCCGTTAACAGCATGGTGCCAAGATATTTTCCGTCCCGGTCGGTTACAATGAGATTGTCCGTCATCTCGGGTACTTTGCCTAAAAAGCGAAAGTAACGCAGCACGACATCCAAAGTCAGGTCTTCGCGCACGTTAATGGTATCGGTGTTCATCAGGCGGCCGGCGGAATCCTCCGGGTAGGACAGCACGCCTTCCAGGCGCAGACGATGCTGTTCGCTCAGCGATTGCAGTACTTGTTGGGTAACGTCTTGAGGCAGGTCGATAATAATGTCGGCCAGGTCATCGGTGTCAAAAGACTGTGCGGCGGCAACCAGCTGATCGTTGTCGGCTTCCTTGATGAGCTGGGAACGTATTTCATCATTGACGTAAAGTAAGACGTCGCCGTTCTGCTCAAGGTCCACGAGCGCCCAGACTTTTTCGCGGTCCTGGCGTGGCAGGGATTCCAGCAAATGGGCGATTTCACCAGGATGGAGTTCGTCCAGCTTCTCAGTCAATTGCGCCGCGTCGCCTTCGCGAATCAGCTCGAAAAAAGCCTGTAGTCGCTCGGGACTTTGTTCTTGGCTACTGGTTTCTGGCATCGCGGGACCCCGAATTGATCAGCAGCGAGTTTACCTTATCGGGTTCATAAAAGCATCGCTCAACGGATTGTTTACCGATGTGGCGGCGCGTAAAAATAACCGGGCGTTGAATTGAAAATGCGCCTGCTGGAACGGCTATTCTACTTCGCCGAACCGGGCGGTAACCAGGTGTTGGATTTTTTCCAGTGCAAGTTTTTCGTCCCGGCCGCTGGCGCTGACGGTAATCTGGCTGTTTTGGCTGGCGGCCAGCATCATCACACCCATGATACTTTTGCCATTCACGGTTTTCCCGTCCTTGGCCACGTAGATGTCACTGTCAAACGAGGACGCCAAGGAAACAAACTTGGCCGCGGCCCGCGCGTGTAATCCCAGTTTATTGATTATCGTTAATTGTTTGCTGAGCATTGCCAAATAATTATTTTTTATTTCTCATTCTTGCCTGAAGTGACCACGACCCCTTCACGGCCGCCGCGCGCGGCTTTCTCGACCAATTCGTCCAGGCTCAGGTTCGGGTAATTCAAGACGCGCATTAACATAGAAAGATTCAGTCCGGTGACAATCGCCACTTTGCCTTCTTTTACTAAACGATGGGCGATGTTGCTGGGCGTTGCGCCATAGAGGTCCGTCAGAATCAAAACACCCTCGCCATGATCCAGCATTTCCACATAACGCCAGGCTTCCGCAAAGATGGTATCCGGATTGGCGTCAAACGGGACGCTCAGGGATTGGGTTTCCAGCGGACACACCCCAAGTATGGTTTTGATAATTTGCAGCGACAAATCACCGAAATTTTCATGCGTAATCAGCAGCAGTCCGACAGTCATTCCATATCCCGATGGCGTATGTGTGTGTTGGGATGAGTCTGTTTCAGTGTTTGGGCCAATTGGTGCGCCAGATAGACTGACCGGTGCTGTCCCCCGGTACAACCAATCGCCACGGTTAAATAACTGCGGTTTTCCGCTTCAAAGCGGGGTATCCAGGTGAGAATAAAGTTTTTAATATCCTCGAACATTTCATCCACCATCGGGTGCTGTTTCAGGTAGTCAATCACCGGCTGATCCAGCCCGGTAAAATCGCGTAACTCCGGTTCCCAATGCGGGTTGGGAAGGCAGCGCGCATCAAACACAAAGTCAGCGTCGGTGGGCGTACCGTGTTTAAAGCCGAAGGATTCAAACAACAAGGAAAGGTTCTGGCTGGTGGATCCGGTGATGCGTTCCTTGATCAAGTCCCGCAATTGGTAAATATTGGTGCGGCTGGTATCGATATATAAGTCAGCACGTGAGGCGATGGGTTCCAGCAGTTTGCGTTCTTTTTGAATCGCGTCGATCAGCGGGATTTCATCTTCGGTCAGTGGATGCTTGCGGCGTGTTTCACTGAAGCGCTTTAACAGGATATTGTCGTCAGCATCCAGGAAAATGATTTCCACGATGACCCCTTTATTTTTCAACTGCCCCAGAATATAGGAGAAACGGTGCAGTTCGTGGGGTAAATTCCGGGCGTCAATGCCGATGGCGGCGTGGGTGATGGTATCCGTGGACGCCTGGGCCTGTTCAGCAAAGGCCGGCAACAAACCCACGGGGAGGTTGTCGATGCAATAATAATCAAGGTCTTCCATAACATGCAGGGCGTTACTTTTCCCCGAGCCGGAAACACCACTAATAACCACTAACTTCATTGCTCTGTAGATTCCAGGAGTTGTTGTTGTTTGTGTATGAAATCCAGTGACGCATTATAGCCGGACTGCAGCTGAATGTATTGCCGGGCGGCGGCTTCCACCAGCACGGCCAGGTTTCGGCCTGGCGCTACGGGAATCACCACCGCCTGTACTTCCACATCGAGTAATGTGACCGTATCGTAACTGCCGACCAGGCGGTCCAACTGACGGATTTCTTCATCTTCGATGGGCTGTAAGCGCACAATGAGCCGCAGATTTTTCGAGGGTTTTATGGCGGAATCACCGAACATTTTTTGTACATTAATCACACCCAGGCCCCTGACTTCCAAAAAGCCGCGTAAGATTGCGGGACATTGGCCACGAATGGTATCCGGTCCAATGCGCGCGAATTCCGGTGCGTCATCGGCAATCAGGCGGTGGCCGCGATTGATTAGTTCCAGCGCCAGTTCGCTCTTACCCATACCGCTTTTGCCGGTCAGCAATACGCCTAGTCCATGGACCTCCATGAAAACACCGTGCATGATGGAGGATTCGGCCAGCTTGTATTCCAGAAAATAGTGCAGGCGGTTGACCACCTTCTGGCTATCCAGTGGTGAATAGAACAAGGGCGTGTGGGTTTTTTCCGCTTTGGCGACAAAGTCTTCATCGACCGTCAGGTCGTCGGCAATGATCACGGCCGCGGGAAGATTGGCGAAAATCTGCTGGATGACGTCATGGTAGGAGTTTTTGCCCAAGCCTTTGAGATATTTGAATTCCCATTGACCCAACACCTGAACCTGGTTGGGGTGGATGGCATTCAGGTGGCCCACCAGTGACGCATGCGCCAACGCGGTTTCCTCGCGCTTCAGGACGCGTTCCTTGCCGTCCCGGCCCGCGATCCATTTCAGCGAAAGTTTATGGCGTTGAAACTCAAATAGGGTTTGAGTTGTGACTCTGTCTGGCATGACTGTGCACGCGTTAAGATTGCCGTTTAGCTAGCTTTTTTTTTCCAACTGCTTAATAGATTATAGATAGCCTGGCTGTCTTTAGTAGCACGTAATTGAGCCCGAAATTCCTCATCACTAAACATTTCTGCCAATTGGGCCAATAACTGCAGGTGTTCGTTGGTGGATTCCTCCGGAACCAGCAGGGCAAACAGCAAATCCACCACCTGGTTGTCCGTGGCGTCAAAATCGACGCCGTGGTGTAGCTGGACAAACGCAGCGATGGCGTGATCGGCGTTTTTCACCCGTCCATGCGGAATGGCAACGCCACAACCGATGCCGGTGCTTCCCAGCCGTTCGCGGGCCAGCAGACTATCGACCACTTCCTGTGACACCAGGGCGGAGGACGAATTACTGGCAAGCATAGTGCTGAGTTGTTCCAAAACTCGCTTTTTGCTGGAAACGTCGAGATTACATACGACGCGTTCGGGGGAAATGATATCGGAAATGTTCATAACCAACTTCTTAATAACACATCAATTTACTTCATACCTAACGAACTTCGTAGCAAAAGGACTTGGCAACCACTCGTTTGGGGCATTATATCTATAGAACATGATTTATAGCCCATAATACCTAATAAACAAGAACGCTGTTACCCTTCTGGATTCAGTATTTTTTTATAGGGACTTTCAGCGCACTTATAAATACCCTATCGAACGTCTAACAAAAACGAACAACAACCGCTATTCCTTCGCTGACTTAGTAAATAATAACTTTCAACTGGCTGTTTTTCAGAGAACTTACTGTTTCTTTAGACTGTTTCTTTAGACTGTTTCTTTAAAAAACGTGCTGATTAGCGAACTGGCGGTATCGATAATTAACGGCATTACAGCAGGCATTTAAGCATTAGTATGGTCAGCAGGGCGGCATAAGCCGGGTTGCGCATTAATTTCTCTCAAAATTTCCACAGCGTAAATTGTTTTGGGCCACCCTGCCGACATAATCATCGAAGATAATTTAACGGCGTTATTATCGCACCGTTAATGCTAATTCTAGATCTGGACCCGCTTATTGCTGCCGGCGCCGCGATGGTGATCGGTTATTTTTTCTTTACGTTTAATAATTTGCCGGTCCAGTTTATCGACCAGGGCGTCAATCGCCGCGTACATATCCTCATCCTCGGCAAACGCAAACAGATTCTGGCCATTCACGGGCACCGTGGCTTCGGCTTTTTGCACCAGTTTATCAATACTCAGAATCACATCAATCGTGGAGACCTGATCAAAATGACGCTCTAATTTTTCCAGCTTTGAGGTAACGTAGTCACGGAGAGCTTCGGTGATATCCAGATGATGTCCAGCAATATTGATGTGCATAGTAAAGTCTCCTATCGCCATACGGCTAAATGTTCAATGGAAAACAGTGAAAGAATAAGCTCACTGCGGGTAGAAAATGGAAGATGTGGAAATTTTGTTGTCATTTAGTGTAAAACTTATCGAATCCGTCACAAAAGACGATGACTTGGGTCAATTATTCACGTCAAATAACGCAACAAACCAACTACCAAAATCCTGAATTGTTACTGCATAAATATGTCATTGTAAATAGTTGGGCCAATATTAGAACCTATCTCAAAATTGCTGCGCTTGCCGATACGGCGTTAAAAATGAACTCAAAATGCTCATTTACTACCGTGTAAACTCCGCTTTTTCGTTCATTTTTGCCTTGTCTCGCCTACGCTCGCTGATTTTGAGATGGGTTCTAGCAGTATCAAGATCTACATCAAGCGCTTGCGTTCATTGGAGGGCGGAATCGCCATAGCCTCACGGTACTTAGCCACTGTGCGCCTGGCCACGTTGATTCCCTGTTTGGCCAACAGGCTCGCCAGTTTGTTATCGCTGAGTGGTTTGCTGGCTTCTTCGGACGCTATCAGTTTTTTCAGCATGGCACGAATGGCGGTCGCCGAGCACTCGCCGCCACTGACCGTGCTCACATGACTTGAGAAAAAGTATTTCAATTCATAAATTCCCCGGGGAGTGTGCATATATTTTTTGGTGGTGACGCGGGAGATGGTGGATTCATGCATCTCGACCACTTCGGCGACATCATGCATTACCAGCGGTTTCATGGCTTCATCGCCATATTCCAGAAACGCCCGTTGGCGCTCCACGATGTTTTTGGCAACCTTGAGCAAGGTTTCATTACGGCTTTTCAAGCTTTTCAGAAACCAACGCGCTTCTTGTAAGTGATTTTTCAGGAAAGAGGTATCACTGCTGCTGTTGTTGCCTTGCACCATTCCCGCATAAAGCGAATTGATCGAGAGCCGCGGCGTAACCTCGGGGTTCAACTCCACCCGCCAGATGCCTTTTACCTTGCGCACAAAGACATCGGGAATGACGTACTCCGGCTGGCTGTCGGTGATTTGCGAACCGGGGCGGGGATTCAGTGATTGAATTAGCAGTATGATTTGCTGCAGTTGATCCTCGTTGAGGCGCATGCGGCGCATAATCACCGCATAGTCGCGATTCCCCAAGAATTCAAAATAGTCATTCACGATCGTTTTCGCTTCTTGCAGCCATGGTATAGCGGGATCGCAGCTATTCAACTGCAACTGCATGCATTCTCGAACATTGCGGGCACCCACACCCGGCGGATCAAAATTCTGTATATGGTTTAAAACCGATTCGACTTCATCCAGTTCAACTTTTTCTTCACCGGGACCCGTGTTTTCGTTGAGACTGTCGCATATATCTTCGAGGCTGGTGGCGAGATATCCATTATGGTCGATGGAATCGATAATCGCAGTGGCGATGGCCAGGTCTGTTTCGCTGAACGGTGTTAACACCATTTGCCATTCGAGATGCTGCGCCAGACTTTCCCCGCTACTGCTGGGCTGTTCATAGTTACGCTGGTCTGTGTCGTCACTGGCGGCGCGGGTAGGCTGGAAGCTTTCGAAGGTGTCTTCCCAGGAGCTGTCGACGGGCAGCTCATCCGGCATACCGTCAATATCAGAACCGCGGTCAATATCCCGGTCAACGGCTTCGTTGGCAAGCTGGCTGTCACTGAATTCCTCCGCGCCGGTGGATTCAGTATGATTCTCGCTTCCTGGAGCACCGTTACTGTCGGTGGATGCCGCTGCTTCTGTGGCCTCATTATCGCCGGCATCGTTATTTCCGTCTTCAATTACTTCCAGCAAGGGGTTGGATTCAAGAATCTCCTGAATCTCCGCCTGTAATTCCAGTGATGAGAGCTGCAAGAGGCGAATCGCCTGTTGCAATTGAGGGGTCATCGTCAGGGATTGACCCAGCTTAAGCTGCAGTGTCTGTTTCATTTCAATGATTAGTGAGAGATTACTACCAGTATTACTGCCAGTTATGTTACCGCTTTAGGCAGAGGCGCGGATTATATTTTCCAGTTAATACAAATCAGTGTTGTTAGACCGTATTTTTTTACCAGATGTCTTACTTAAACTTATATCGCCCGCACGATTCTTGCAAGCGCCCATAGTTAGTATAGTGCCTTAGATCACAGCCGGAAGCTCTCGCCCAGATAAACTTGTTTTACCTGTTGATTTTGCAAGATTTCTTCCGGTGTACCCTGGGCCAGTAAATTTCCTTCGCTCATAATATAGGCGCGTTCGCAAACACCCAAGGTTTCCCGCACATTGTGATCGGTTATAAGGATTCCGATGCCGCGGTGGGTTAACTGGTTGATTATGCGCTGTATATCAATTACAGATATCGGATCAACGCCCGCAAACGGTTCATCGAGTAAAATAAATTTCGGCTCGGTCGCCAAAGCCCGCGCAATTTCCACCCGCCGCCGTTCACCGCCGGACAAACTCATGCCTAATGAATCGCGTATATGTTGAATTTTAAACTCTTCCAGTAGATGCTCGAGCTGTTCCTTTTGTTGCGTTTTACTTAGGTTTGAGCGAGTCTGCAGGATCGACAGGATATTGTCTTGCACGGATAATTTGCGGAATACCGAGGCCTCTTGCGGCAAATAACCGATACCCAAACGCGCGCGCGCATGGAGCGGCAGGTCGGTAATTTTGCGGTCATCCAGTTTGATTGATCCCTTATCGCAAGGTATCAGACCAACGATCATATAAAAGCAGGTGGTTTTACCCGCGCCATTCGGCCCCAGCAGTCCGACCACTTCACTACTGGTAACTTCCAGGGACACTTGTTTTACCACATCACGTGACTGGTAACGCTTGGCAAGATCAGTGGCAACAAGTCGGCTCATAAGAACGTTACGGCAGGGCGGGCTGGTTTGGTGAATCGGATTTCTTTTCGGGATGGATGATTACCTGTACGCGTGTTTTACCCGACTCCGACTGGTTGGCGGTGACAACTTCCGTTTCAGCGTTGTATTCAATACGGTTACCGCTAAAAACCGTACGGCCTTGGGTTAACTTGGCGTTGTTTAACAGCACGACGCGTTTTTCCTCGGCAAAATAATTAACCTGTTCCGCTTGCGCCGTTATGTCGGCGGATTTTGGCTGGTTTTTCTGAACATAGGTAACTGGTTTGCCTTCCGCGGTAATGCTGAAAAGTTTTCCATCGCGGCTTAATACCGTTAGTTTGTCGGCGGTTACCCGGGTAGCTCCCTGGAGCAACACCACATTTCCTGAATAGATACTTTTACCTTCTTTCTCAATTATTCTGGCGTTATTCGCCTCGATATTAATGGGCTCCGCGGGCAGTAGTGTTTGTGCCGATGAAACCGGCGGGACGGCGAGTGGCGCCAGCAACAGCAACGCGGCAAACAGCTGTATTCTGTAGTTTCCGCGTTTAGTGTACATACCAGCCCCTGACGTCTGACAAGAATTCAATATTGCCGATAGTAAAATAAGCCTTCATTCCGGTGGAAGTGACCGTGTTTTGATCCTGTTGCAAGACAACCGTACTTTTGGTTTCGGCATAGTTCTTATCCGGCACGATATGCAGGTCCTGTGTATTGATGCTAAGTTGCGTTTCGGGTGTGCCGGGACCCACAATAGTCACGTCTTCAATCATATACACTTCTTTGCCGTCGCCCATCACCTTGCCCCGGTTCGCCGTGGCGGTCCAGATGCTGCCGTCTTCTTTAAAAAAAGTCACCAGTGGTTTAATGACATCCGAATGTTTTTGTTGAGGATAATGGGTCAGGCGCTCGGCGCTCAAGCGATGCATGGGTTTACCCGCTTTGTTCAACTTGCTGGTTATAAAGTTATCCATAAAATAGTCCGGGCCTTCTTTCGAGGCGGTGAACGCATCCAGGTCGGGCTCGGACAGCGACAGGGCCCACCAGCTGATCGCGGCGCCCGTTAGCAGGGCCATTAGAAAAATCGCTTGCCCGGAGAATTTAAGCATGGCTGATTCGCCGGTTAAACCAGGTATTTCGCCATGGCCGCGTCATAGGTGCCTTGCGCTTTCATTATCATTTCGCAAATGTCCCGGGCCGCGCCTGCCCCGGCGGGTTTGGAGCTTATCCAGTGCGCGTGCTGTTTTACCAGATCGTGCGCATTGGGTACGGTAATGGCCAGCCCGACCCGGAGCATAATGGGTAAATCCACCACATCATCACCCACATAAGCGGTGTGTTCCGGTGTTATGCCCAGCTTGTTAATGAGTTCCTCGAAGGCGGGCAGTTTTTCCAGCCGGCCCTGATAGATGTGCTGCACCTGCAGGTTTTTCATCCGG
Organism: Gammaproteobacteria bacterium; assembly: GCA_036507695.1. Lineage (GTDB taxonomy): Bacteria > Pseudomonadota > Gammaproteobacteria > SZUA-152 > SZUA-152 > JAKEGK01. Next base: position 2,449 of record DATCIR010000248.1, on the reverse strand, counting down.
TGTAATACCACCTCCGAAGTCCGGCCGGTAATAACGCCGATCCGCACCCCGGTTTCCTGCAACATCTTCATGCCGTGTCCGTCACGGGAGTTGAAAGCCTTATATTCCTGGCCGTCATCACCATAGAACAGGCTGCCGTCCGTCAAAACGCCATCCACGTCAAAGATGACCAGCTTGATATTTTTTGCTTTCTTAAAAGCGTCTTCCATTGCTATTAACCCGAACTCAATATACGCCATTACGCAGTAAGTCGTGCATGTTGATGGCGCCGACCAGCCGATGCTTGTCGTCCACCACCGGGAGCGAATTGATTTTATATTGCTGCATCATGGCCAGGGTTTCAGCCGCCAAGGTGTCTGCGTGGGTATACTTGCAGTTTTTTACCATCACGTCGGCGATTTTTATGGTGTGCACATTGATTTGGCCATGATCCAGCAAGCGGCGCAAATCCCCGTCGGTAAAAATGCCCAGCAAGGTGTTGTGTTTGTCCACCACCGCGGTCATGCCCAGGCCTTTTTTGGACATTTCAACCAAGGCCTCGTTCAAACTCGCGGTATGTAACGTACGCGGCGCGCTGTCACCGCCATGCATAATATCGAAAATGCGTAACAATAATCGTTTGCCAAGCGCGCCGCCGGGATGAGACAGCGCAAAATCCGCCTCGGTAAAGCCCCGTTCTTCCAACAATGAAATGGCCAGCGCGTCCGCCATGGCCAGTGCCGCGCTGGAGCTGGTGGTCGGCGCCAGGCCCAGGGGGCACGCTTCTTTTTCCACACTCACATCGATGTGCGCATCCGCGATGCTAGCGAGGGTTGATCGTGGATTACCGGTCAAGGCGATTAACGGCACGTTCAGCCTTTTAATTAACGGCAGCAGGGTTTTGATTTCTTCCGTTTCGCCCGAATTGGAAAACGCCATCACCACATCGCTGGAAACAATCATACCCATGTCACCATGACTGGCTTCGGCAGGATGGACAAAGAACGCCGGTGTGCCGGTGCTTGCCAGGGTTGCCGCGACTTTACCGCCGATATGGCCGGATTTGCCGATGCCCATGACGACAATACGGCCCTTGCAATGCAGCATTAATTCACAAGCCCGAAAAAAGGCGTCATCAATGCGTTCCGCCAGCTTTTTTATCGCGTCGGCTTCGTTGTGCAAGACGGCTTGCGCCAGTGTTTTGATTTTGTCCCGGTTCATGGAATGGAAATAATCTATAGGGATCCGGCGCCGTGCTGCACTTCCGAGAAATACAGCCAGGCCACGTAGCCAATGTAACTAAGTAATAGTAGTGCAGCTTCCAGGCGGTTAATATAACCTTTGTGGCGCTTAAAACTGTAGGCCATGGCAAATAAGGCAAAGGTTAATACTAACATAGTCGCGTAATCGCGATATATGACCGGTTCTGGCAAAGCCGCCGGGTGGATGACCGCGCCGACACCCAGTACCGCCAGCAAATTAAACATGTTGGAGCCAATAACATTACCAATAGCGATATCGTCTTCACCTTTCAACGCACCGGTTACCGAAACCGCCAACTCCGGCAGGCTGGTACCCACCGCGACAATCGTTAAGCCGATGACCAATTCGCTGACTCCAAAAGCCTGGGCTACGTTGACAGCCCCCCAGACCAGCAATTGCGCGCTGGCTACCAGCACGATGAGCCCTAGCGCTGTCCAGAATAACGCGGCCTTGGTCGACATGCCGTGCGGAAGCTCGGCCGCAAACTCGCCTTCCAGGGGGTCGCCAAAACTCCGTTCTTTTTGCGCCAGCCAGAGCATCCAGAGCACCAGCACCAATATGCCCGCCAGTAAAACCACGCCATCGATCCGGCCCAATTCGCGGTCCCAGATGAGAGCCAGCACACCCGTTGAAATCAACAGCAACACCGGGAACTCGCGTTTAAGTGTTTGAGATTCCACCACTAGTGGCGATGCTAGCGCGCTCAAACCCAGCACCAGGGCGATATTGGCAATATTAGAACCGATGGCATTGCCCACCGCCACGTTGGTATTTCCCCCCAACGACGCGCTGGCTGACACAAACATTTCGGGTGCTGAAGTGCCAAATCCCATAATGACCATGCCAATGATAATCGCTGAAATGCCCAAATTATACGCAATCGCGGCCGCACCGACCACAAACCGTTCGGCACTCCATACCAGCATCACCAAGCCGCCCGCAATCGCCAGCCAGAAAAGCCACATAACTTCCGGTGTTCCCGTCCATTCAACAAAGCCTGCATGATACACCATCCATTCCTGCAACATGAACATTACAATAAGCGGCGCATGTCTGGTCATTTACGTGAGCGGTGATTAGCCGCAGGCAGGTATATAATCAGGAATCCATGTGCGTTGAGCATTGCAAGTGTCCGCTTGCATGCATTGCGATTGGCTTGCGACTCACGATGAGCACGTGGCCGCAGGTTCCGGTCAGTAATAAAAAA
>DATCIR010000247.1:0-12666 GCA_036507695.1 Gammaproteobacteria bacterium | reverse complement strand
CACCAATAACGGTTGCTGGCCAAGACGGATGCGCGGATCGAGCACGCTGTATAAAATATCCGTGGCCAGGTTCACCAGCACATAGCTAAGACTGATGAGCAGCACGCACGCCTGCACCAGGGGATAGTCTCGTTTGTGAATGGCGTCGATGGTGAGCTGGCCGATGCCGGGCCAGGCAAACACCACTTCCGTAATCACCGCGCCGGCCAGTAAGGCGCCGAGTTGCAAGCCCAGCAAGGTGATAATCGGCAACAGGGTATTGGGCATGGCATGCAGCATTATCACCTTGAAACCGGACAGGCCCTTGGCGCGCGCGGTGCGGATATAATCTTCGTGGATCACTTCCAACAGGGTGGCGCGCACCATGCGCGACAAGATCGCCGCCATCGCCGTACCCAGTGTCAGGGCCGGCAGGATCACCGATTCCGGCGCATCGCGGCCACTGACGGGCAGCCAGCCGAGATACATGGAGAATAATAAAATCAGCAGCGGACCCATGAGAAAATTGGGAATGGATACCCCGAGCAGCGACACCGTCATGGCGGTGCGGTCCCAGCCGGTGTTTTTGTGCAGCGCGGCGAGTATTCCCAAGGGCAGGGAAATTACCAGCGCGAACACTAACGCCAATATTGTCAACTCCAGGGTCGCGGGCAGGCGCGCGAGCAGAATGCCGGCGACCGGTTCTTTGGAATGCAGGGAAGCGCCGAAGTCAAACTGCGCGGCGTGATACAAATAGTCAAACCATTGCACCAGCACCGGCCGGTCGAGCCCGAGCGCCTGGCGCAGGCTTTCCCGGTCCGCCATGCGCGCGGACTCTCCCAGCATGACTTCCACCGGATCACCGGGTATGAAATGAATCATGAAAAACACCAGGCTGGTGACGCCAAACACCACAATCGCGGCGCTGACGAGACGGGTAAGCAGGAAGTGTCCCATAATATTAACCTATTCGCGCCCCCTAAAAGAGCTTCTGGCAAAATGCGTAGCCCCGTAGTATGCGGGCGAGTAACGAACCGCATCACCTCCACTTTTATTAAAGGGGGAACGAGGGGGATTCATATTTCAGCGCTACAATTTATGTCAACAACTTATGTCAGCCATTGCTTGGCATAGCGCGCGTAAAACGTTTTATCACTGATGGTTGCGCCGCGCTGTTCGCACACCGCCGCGGCGAACTCCAGCGCCCGCTCCAGGGTAACGGCCAACGGCCAGCGGTGGGTCAGGCCCAGGATGGTGACCGCGGAAAACGCATCGCCCGCGCCCACGGTATCCACGACTTTGGCTGCGACCGGCGCGCCGCTGATCATGTCATCCGGGGTGATACAAAACGCGCCGAGTTCACCTTGCGTCACGATAAGAAGTTGCAGGTTAAACCTGTCGAGCATATCCCTGGCATGCTCAAACAAACCCGTGGTGCTGCCGCTGTCAACGTCCATGATGGTCAGCAGTTCATCTTCGTTAAGCTTGACCCAGCTCGCCTGGCGCAGTGAGTGGCGCACATCGTCCCGGTTCCACCAGGGCGTTCTCAGGTTGATGTCGACAAACGCAGGCAGTGCGTTCGTTGCCAGCAAGTGGTCCAACATGTCACGCGACCGGCGGGTGCGGGTCAGCAGCGAGCCATGATAAAGCAGCGAGTAATCACTGGCGCCCAGCAAGGCCAGCACACGCTCGCCGTCAATATAATCATAGGCCTGTTCCGCCCGGATATCATAAGCGGGCTGGCCATGGTCGAAACGCACGGTCACTTGCCCGGTGGGATGTTGATGATCGATTTGAATGCCGCGGGTATCCATTCCCCACGCATGCATATTTTCCAGCACCATTTTGCCATGCTCATCGTTGCCCACCGCGGAAATCATCAAGGGCGGCAACCCAAAGCCCTGTAAATGCCAGGCAACATTGAAGGGCGCTCCACCCAGGACCACCGCACCGTCCGGGAAGCAGTCCAATAATACTTCACCGGCGATAACCGGCTGCGTGCCTTCGATGATACTCACAGGAATTCCCTCTTTTTAATGGCTGCGTTCATGAACACTCTAACCAGTTAACCGGCTTTTCGCTTGCCCGATACTTTGCGATAACGGCCGGTACTGCAGCGCATAAAACATTTCAAGATAGCGGCGGGTTTCATCCCGCTCCAGGTTGGTGACATATTTCCAGAAACCATAAATGCGCGACAGGGTCATCATGCGTTCCGCATACAATTTCCAGGTAAAACGTTGCTCAACCCGCCGCAGTCCGCCTTCGGAAATCCGGTCCCAATAGGATGCATCATTACTGCATTTTTCAAAAAAATCCACAAGCATATCCGCTGAAATATTGCCATGGTTGGGGTCGATATGAAACCCGGATACGCCATGCTCAATGATCTCCAGAGGCCCGCCGAAACAGGTGGCAAAAGTGGGCAAGCCACTGCTCATCGCTTCAATGACGGTCAGACCAAAGGCTTCGAACAAGGCTGGCTGCACAAACACGCCGCGCTGGTCCGCGATATACCGATACAGTTCACCGCATAGTTGCTTATCGAGGCGCATACCGATCCAGCGCATGTGTTTATCCAGATCATAGTGCGTCATCAGCTCATGCATGCGCTGGATTTGCGCGCGCTCGTCTTCATCCGCCGAATTCGACGCATCGATGTAACCGGCCACCGCCACCAGGTTTGCATGCTTTTTTAACATTTCATTTTGACCGTACCATTCCGTCAAGCCGGTAATGTTTTTGATGGTATCGAGCCGGGCCATGGTGAAGATAATGGGTTTTTCCGGATCGGCCAGCTGTCCTCGAATGTCCGCGTTTTCGGTATCATGAAACACCAAGCGGGCGATTTCCGCGTGCAGGCCGTGCAAGCGCCGTTCAGTGTCACGGAAAGAAAAATAAACATCGGCGTCGGCGCCTGGAGAAACAATATTAAACTTGGGATCATAGACATTGATGCCGTTAACCACGCGATACAAGGCCGGCATGGTGAACGCGCTGTAACTTTCGTATTGCCCCGCACTATCGTCGTTACCGGCGATTTCCTGATACGTGCTGGTAATAATAAAATCCGCCGCGTTCATCGCCACCAGGTCGGCGGTAAACTGACAGGAAAAATGGTATTGCGCTTCATTACTTTGCCAGTACAGGTCTGAATACAGGTATTTGGTTTTTTCCAGAGCGTGCGCAATATTGCATTGGGTGACATGGAGTTTTTGCGCCAGCAGCGTGGCCACCAGGTTACCGTCGGAATAGTTGCCGATAATCAAATCCGGACGCCCGCCCAGTTCGGCCAACAATTCATTACCCGCTTCTTCAGCAAATCGTTCCAGGTAGGGCCATACTTCGAAGCGGGATATCCATTGCTGAATTATTTCGCCCGACTCATAGCGGAACGGAACGCGCAGGATACGGGCGTTTTGCGTGCCGATGATGGATTCCATACGCTGATTACAGGTGGTGCCTTGTGCTTCGGGAATCAGGCGTGTCACCACCACGATTTGCGGTTCGATATCCAGCCCCTGTTCGGACAAGCGCTGGCGCATTTCCTTTTCCAGCGCCCGCACCTGGTCCAGGATATACACCACTTGCCCGCCGGTATCCGGCAGCCCCAGCACCTTGGACTGGCCAAAAAATCCGTGCGGCGACAAAACGGCAAGACTGAAAATCATCGGCACGCGGCTGAGAAATCTTTCCAGATTCGCGGGCGCCGGCGCTTCGAGAATATCGGACAACAACACAATGGTTTCGCGCATGCGCGCGGCGCTGTTACCCCATCCCGCTTCAAAACCCAGGCCCTGCATCACATGCTTGACGTTATCCCAGTTTGCGTCATCGCTATAGCCGGACAAGTACTCTTCCGCCTTGCGCAGCGCCGACGACAATGCCGCCACATCCGCAATCCGGTCATTCAACATCAGCTGCTGGCCCTTGAATTGATGGACACGGAGAAAATCCAGCAGCTTTCGATCACCCTGGCCCAGGGACTGAAACAACTGGCTGGATAAGCGGCGGTTCAGGAATTCCACGCCGCGCCCGATGGAACGGGGCTCGCTTAATTTGGGGAATTCCCGGTTGAAAGGACCGAGGTCGAGTTCCAGCGGCCACTTGGCCGCGTTATCCCCGCCATTGACAATGCGTTCCTTGAAGGCAAGAAACTGCGACACTGACACGGCTTGGTGTTCCAATGCTTCAACATGAATCCGCACATACACCCAGCGGCCGATACGCTCGCGCACGGCAAAGTAAATCCAGGGGTCTTCCAGCACGGCCTCCTGACAACAGGCAATAAATCGCCTGAATGTTTCCGTACAGATACCCTGGCCTTTCCCGGTTTGTTGACAATGGGCTTCGAACACATCCCACAAATCGGAACGCAATAAAAACGGCCGGCCCAGTGCGAAGTAGGCGCGCAACAATTGGTAAATCTGATCCCGATGTTGCTTAATCATATCAGTTAGCAGTTCCAGCATTGATTTTCTCTTTGCTATTGGTTAGTGGTTAGCGGTTAGTGGTTAGTGGTTAGTGGTTGATTGCGATTACTCGATGGTCACTCAATCCGGCTATTCAGACAGCTCATCAACAACGGGCCATTCTTGAAATTCCCGATGTTGCTTAATCATATCAGTTAGCAGTTCCAGCATTGATTTTCTCTGTGCTATTGGTTAGTGGTTAGTGGTTGATTGCGATTACTCGATGGTCACTCAATCCGGCTATTCAGACAGCTCATCAACAACCGACCATTCCTGCAACTCACCCTGGTCATCCGCCGGGGGAAACAGATCATCGAGAAAACCGTAGTAATGTATGCCTTCGATGATTCCCCTGGCAAAGGGCTGCTGTGCGAAATAAATCAAGTCGCGGTCTTTGAGCTTCGCCAACTCCTTGCTGTAATTACCGACCACAACGCCCAGGGTGTTGCCTTTCAGCATTTCCTCGTCGTTGCCGGAATCGCCCGCCACCAGGATGCGTTCCGGCAGAATGCCCCATTTCAGTCCAATATACCGCACCGCCAGACCTTTGGTTGCGCGCATCGGCATCAGGTCAAGAAAGGCCTGGTGCGAGTAAACCATTTTGATATGGATATCGTTTTGCCGCAGGAACGCGCTGATCTCGCGCAGGGGCGGCGCCTTGTCAGGATTAACGTTGTAACTGATTTTAAATTCCCGTTGTTCGGTTGCAGGTTGCATTTTTAATCCCGGGAATCGGGTCATCAGTTTTTTTATAACCGCGGGATTCCAGAGATAGTTAATGTGTTTTTTCCAGTCGGTATCTTCCACCATGCGGTGGCCGTAATGAATTTCGCTGCCGACCGATGTTATGAGCAAATCCGGTGTTGGCACATTATACTCTTCCAGCACTTTAACGCTGCTCTCTATATTGCGCCCGGTAGCCACGCCAAAGCCCACCTTGCCGTTGGCGTTCTGAATGGTATCGACCAACCGCTGTAAAGCGTCCTGGTCGCCAACCAAGGTATTATCGATGTCGCAGATCAGCAGGCGGTCCACCGTTGGCAAGCGGTTCTTCCTGCTCGCCGTTATATCCGTCACCCGTTTGGAATTGTCCAGCACATTTTCAACAGCGTCGATATATTTTTTCACGTGGCTGTCCCAAGTGTAGTGCTTGCGCACAGCGGACAGTCCGTTGTTGGACATTAGTTCCCATTGCGTTTTATTCGTCAGGATTTTCAATAATGCGCCGGCGATATCGCGGGTATCGAGCGGGTCAATTAACAAGCCGTTGTTGCAAGCACCGAGAATATCCCGCGGCCCGCCGTCGTGGGTTGCCACGACGGGCACGCCGCTGGCCGCAGCTTCTATCAATGTCAGTCCAAACGGTTCGGTAAACGCCGGATTCACGAAAACACCTTTTGACTGCGCGGCAAGCCGGTACAAGTCCGCAACATCTTCCGGCTGGTGGTGCTTGGGATAAGCAACATGGCCATAAAGATCATACTTGTCGATCAACTCCAGGATGCCGGACATCACGGCATGCGATCCTTTATCCATAACCGTAATGTCATCCCGGTTACCTGCTATGATGACAAGGTTTGCCAGTTCCCGTAACTGCGGCTGTTCACCAAAGGCCTGGATTAGGGCGGCAATATTTTTGCGCTCATCGGGACGGGAAATAGCGAGAATCAGCGGCCGGCCGGGATGTTTGAGAAACCGCTCCAACTGGGACTTGATGGGTGCATTTTTTGTGTTGCCGGTTTGCTGTGGATGAAAGCGCTCCACGTCAACACCGGGCGGAATCACCAGCATGCGGCGCGGCTGGTAGTTTTCATACAATTCATATTGCTCTTCGACTTCCTGGCGGGTGCTAGTGATGACCAGGTTGGCGGTACCCAGGGCTATTTCTTCCGCCTCGATACGCTGCGAGATGTTGTACTGGGCTTCAATGGCCGCGGCTTTGCTGCCTTTCTCCTGCAAACGTTGTTTTTTTATGCGGCCCAGGGAATGTCCGGTGAAGATCAAGGGCACCCCTAACAACTGCACCATGCGGGCGCCCACATAGCCGGCATCGGCATAGTGCGCGTGCACGATATCAGGTACGCGCGCCACGTTACTCAAATGCTTTAACACATTATCGACGAAGACATCCAGGTGAGGCCATAACACCTCCTTGCGCAGATAGCGCCGTGGTCCGCATGGCATACGCACGATAGTCACTTTGTCGCTGAGAACTTCGTACTGCTCGGCGTAATCGGGATGAACTTTCCGGTCTATGACGCGGCGGGTTATCAGGTCGACACGATCAATGGCCGGGTGTTTACCCAAGGCGCGCGCGAGTTCCTCCACGTATTTGATTTGCCCGCCGGTATCCGAGTCACGGCCCAGTTCCAGATTCTTGCCTCGAACCAGCCCATGAATACTGATAAGAACGACATACAAGCCTTGCTGCGGCTTTTTCATCGGTCCTCCTGATTTATTTTTTAATAGCAGCGAATTGCGAACAACGAATGTTTGTTATCAATTCCCGGTGTTACTGAAAAGCCAAATTAAAACTGATTAGGTTTGTTATAGGTTAATTGGCGGCAGAGCTGATTTCGCTCGAATCATAAGACAAACGATATCCCATGCTGGATACGGCTTCCAGTTTCCAGTTCGCGTCCTCGTCGACTTTTAATTTTTTACGCAGGCGGCTGATATGGATATCTACGGTGCGGGTACTGATTTCGGCATTACGGCCCCAGACATTGGCCAGCAAATCGGCGCGGGTACGTAATTGGTTGACGTTTTTAAACAGGTAATAAGCGAGCTTGAATTCCTTGGGTGTCAGTTTGATTTCCTCGCCCCGGTAAACAATCTTATGTTGCGAGTTATCGACCACATAGTCGCCGATTTTAATAATGTTGTTCGACTGGGGTGAAAACTTTGCGCGGCGCTGCAGGGTACTGATTCGCGCCAGCAACTCCTTGCGGTCGACCGACTTGGAAATATAATCGTCCGCACCCAGGTGAAGAATCTTGGCGATATCATCCGTGGCATCACGAAAGGTCATGAAGACGATGGGTATTTCCCATCCCAGGTTGTTGCGCGCCCAACGCAACACCTCATCGCCATTAATATCCGGCAGCACCCAGTCAATAATCAGCAAATCGAATTCCTCATTGCCGGCATTGTCGATAAACGATTTTCCACGCGGAAAAACCTTGCAGGCGTGACCCGCTTTTTCCAGCCAAACTGAAATTAGTTTGGCCTGACTGAGATCGTCTTCGATTATCGCGATATACATGGTCTTAATTTTAGTACAGATACAAAATTTATACAGAAAGGAAACATTAAAGATACAGCTTAGCCACATTTTAACCCGTAACTACTTAATCTTGAAAACCAAACTAGGATTGGTTATTCATTGCTCACTTGAAAAATGTGACCTAAGCACGGTCCTCGAGCTGCCCCCAGCGCTGATAAGCCTGATCCAGCCGGGCGTTGATTTCCTCCAGGTGTTGCAACTGGGATTTGATGCGCGTTTGTTCCTGCTGGTAAAAATCCGCTTGCCCCATTTGGTGTTGCAGTTGCTGTTTTTCGGTTTCCAAAGTTTCAATCACACCCGGCAAGGTGTCCAGCTCGCGCTGTTCCTTATAGGAAAGCTTTTTGGCTGGAGCGGCTTTGGCGGACTGCCCGGTTTTCGTTTTAATTTCCGGATTGGGCGCGGCGCTCGTGTTGTTTTCGACCACCGCGCGCTTGCGGTGACGTTCATACCAGTCACTGTAGCCGCCAACATATTCCTCAATAATTCCGTTACCCTCAAACACCCAGACGCCGGTGACAATATTGTCCAGAAACGCGCGGTCATGACTGACCAGCACGATGGTTCCCGCGAATTCGCTGATCAACTCCTCGAGTAACTCAAGGCTTTCCACGTCCAGGTCGTTGGTCGGCTCGTCCAGGATCAGTAAATTGGCCGGCTTGGTAAACAAGCGCGCCAATAACAGGCGGTTTTTTTCCCCGCCGGACAAGGCTCGCACCGGTGATAGGGCCCGTTGCGGTAAAAACAAAAAATCCTGCAGGTATCCGATCACATGGCGCGATTTGCCGTTAACCGTCACAAAGTCGGTACCCAAGCCAAGGTTATCGATTACGCTTTTATCCGGTTCCAATTGTTCCCGTTGTTGATCGAAATACAATATCTGCAAATTAGTGCCTGAATCAATCGTGCCGGACTGGGGCTGCAGCTGGTTCATGAGTAATTTTATTAAGGTGCTTTTGCCGCAGCCATTGGGCCCGATTATCCCAATGCGGTCACCACGCATGATGCGCGTGGAAAAATGGGTTATGACCGGCTGGCCATCGGGGTAAGCAAAGTTAACATCGTTTAACTCGGTAACCAATTTACCGGATTGTTGCGCCGCTTCCAGGTTCAACTTGACGTTACCGATGACATCACGGCGCTGCGAACGCTCCCGGCGCAAGGCTATTAAGGCGCGCGCACGGCCTTCATTGCGGGTCCTGCGCGCCTTGATACCCTGACGGATCCAGCGCTCTTCTTCCGCGAGTTTTTTATCAAACTTGGCGTTCTGGATTTGTTCTTCTTCGAGGGCTTTCTGTTTGGCGATTGCATAATGGGAATAACTGCCGGGGTAACTGGTCAGGTTTCCCCGGTCCAGTTCCACGATGCGCGTGGCAAGATGTTGCAGAAACAAGCGGTCGTGGGTGATAAAAATCAACGAACCGCGGAAATTCATTAAAAAATCTTCCAGCCATTGGATACGCTCGATATCGAGATGATTGGTCGGTTCATCCAGCAAAAGTAAACCGGGATCACTGACCAGGGCTTTGGCCAGCAGTACCCGGCGTTGTGTTCCGCCCGACAGATCCGCGAATTGGTCATCCATCGGCAAATCGAGTTGCGTGCCGGCCGTGGAAATTTTCTGATCCAGGCTCCAGCCGTCATGGTGTTCGAGCTGTTGCTGCAAGCGCGCCAGTTTTTTCAACTCGGTTTCGTCACCGCCCGCGATGGCAACGCGATGCGACACCGCGTGATATTCCGCCAACAACCCGCCCGCTTCCGGCAACCCGCTTGCCACCACGGCATAGACATCCATGCCGGGATGCGCGGCAATTTCCTGGGTTAAATACGCAATCCGCAGGCCGGTGCGATACCACACCTCGCCACTGTCGACGGCGGCCTGGCCCGCCAACACGTTCAGCAATGATGTTTTACCGGTGCCATTGCGTCCGATAATACAAATGCGTTCGTTGTCATTCACCTGGAGTTCCACATGATCCAGCAGGTGGTGAAGACCGTAAGCAAGGCAGGCGTTGGTGAGTTTGGCGAGCAACATGGAAGCAATTACAATCCGGCAAGGAAATAGCGGAGCATTATACCGGAATATTTTTCACACACGTATAATCTTTTCCCGCGCCGGCGGTGACCTTGCGTGCATTACTCAAAATGGAGTGCCGGCCGTTATTTTGACGCGATAATTGATACAAGCCATTCCGTGGTGGAGTATTTTTGAGGCGTATTTTTCATGGAAAATGCCAGCGATCTATCGAGACGCACCCGCTTTTCGATTCGTGATTTAATATGTATTTTTGTTGATCTCGGGCTTTAAACAAAAGTCAGGCCAGCGCGTAGGGTGGGCATCGCCCACCATTCGTGCGTATTGACAGGCTTTATTGGTGGGCGGTGCCCACCCTACGCACTGCTCACACCCAATTGCGACGCTCTTTGGCACTACGGTTAGCACCCCAGGATAGGCCACTCGCGGTCGCCAGTAGAAGCGGCGTCCCGCCGCTTTTGCCGTGCAGCAGGTATCCCAGCGCCGGTTGGCGTGGGCTGCTCCCCGGCAGCGTTCGCGCACGAATAAGCGGCGAGACGCCGCTTCTACCCCGGGACACAGCCGGAGTGCCTATGTTCAGTACTATCGATGCCAACACAGTGCGCAGTTCGTGGGAACAAAGATAAGCGGGGCGAAATTACAAGGAATCTAATAATTATCCGGCGCGGGAGGCGCTGTATTCTCCGGTTTATCCTCTACGGTTGAAGTATTTTGCGCCACCGCATTAGTACCGGGTAATTCACTCATGGCAATAGATGTTACATCCGCGGAAAGGGTTGGCGCCGCGCGCGAATTGACCCATAGAACCGCCCCTGTATCACCGTCAATCAGCGCCACTTCCACTTGTGATCCTTGGGTAGTGGATGCCGCGACTGTGCCAGTTAGTAATGCCAATAATACGCCTGCGGCAATATCTTTGGCCACCATGCCTGAGGATTTCTCGAAGCCATAGTAATGCAGCAATAATACGGCGTCAGCACCCGCACGGTTTGCAATCGTATTCACAACGGGCCCCAGTGAGGAATTGAATTTTGCTTTTTCCTCTTCGGCAACCTGTTGTCCATCATACAGCTCCTGGCGCGTTTGCTTAAACGCTTCTTCGACTTGGTTAACCTCAAATGCGAAATCCTTATCCTTTTCCATTTCCGCATCAATATCAAAATCCACGACCTTAAAACCACGTTCTTTGAGCTTTGCTTTCGCGAGATTTATTAGTTGACTTTGAATTAATGCTTTTTTGTCGGTTAACTGGTTATTTTCACCCGTAAATGTCACTTCCTCCACCGTCACAGCAGGCGGCGCAATTACTATATATTCAACATCTTTGACATACTCGTGGTAATCCTTGTGTTGGCGGACAGCGGTATAGGCGCAACCCTGCAAAATGGACAACACGAGAATTCCTGGTAAAACTAACCCCGACTTCTTAATTATCATATCAACCACCCAGTTTTTTTAATTGCCGCTCAATAAAAAGCTTGTCCTTGAGATCTGATCCGCTCTGCAGATACTTTGTTAGTTCCTCTTTGGCAACTGCCATATCCGCTAAATCGTAGGCGATTAAGCCCCTGCACCGATGAAATTGGGGAATATTGCCTGCGAGGCGCACACCTTCTGCCAAAGTCTCACTCGCCTTATTGAGCAACTCCTGAGTTTGCGCTTGTATTTCCTGCTCATATTTTTCGGCGCTTTGACTTTCGCCTTTGATCCAGGCGCGCTCAAGCGCCGCCGATTTTGGATTTTTGGCCATAAGCCGGTAAGCTTCCGCCTTGTAATACCAAATCCAAGGATCATTTGAATTGTTCGCGATAGCCCGTTCCGCGCCTTGTATTGTCATTTGGTATTTTCTACTGGTCAGTTGCAGCTCTAAATTCAACCTCTCAATAGCGCGCTGTACGCGCAGAAACTGTTCTTGATCTTGCAGCGCATGTGCTTGCGTGGAGTATTGCTGCTGAATTAATTCTTCAGACTGTTGTATGCGTAGCTTATTTGTTGGATGGCTGCTGTAAATAGATCCCTTTATCGATTCGGCCGCGCTGGTTTCCTGGAGAATCTTAAACACGTTTACCGACTCCGCGGTGTCATAACTTGCGTTATACATATATTTTAACGCGTATTGATCAGACTCCAGCTCCTGTTCCTGACTAAATCCGGACAAACTGCTCAAGTACGGCAGGTACCCAATGCTTGTTCCAAACAGCAATAAATCAGTGATATGCGCCGCGACAATCGTCGATGAGCGATTGACCGCGCGCTTTAAACTGTGCCGCTGCACGACATGGGCAACCTCATGCGACAATACGTGCGCCAGCTGCGCCTCGTTATGCAGTCGCGCCAGTAACCCCACATTGATGTAAATGTTCCCATTGGGGAAAGCCATTGCATTTACTGTAGAATCTTTTAATACATAAAATTGGATTTTTATCTGCTCCCCATAAATGCCGGGTGTTATGCGGGCGCCAGTCTGTCTGACGAATTCATTGATGAATTCGTCAGACAGAATTAAGCCTTTCTTTTCCAGTTCCTGATGAGCCGCAGTGGATTTGCTAAGGAGGGAAAGTTCTGTTTCAGTTGCGCCGTAGTCATGACTGTTTTCTGTCAGGGGTTGCACATTACCGGCGGTTCCCGCACAACCATACAGCAACACGAATAACAGGAGTGCGCCCGCGCCGCGTAAATGTCTGGTTGTGAAACGCTGCAACACAAACTACCCCCATTCAGCTATCCGGGTGATACCGTAACAGGCTTCCCGGCTCTATTAATTATTATATTGTTTATAGGTAACTGCTCGCCCCCCTTTGCACTTTGGGGTGTTCAGTTACACCCCGACAAAGCAGCCCATTGGGGTGCGCGGAGCGAACCCTAGTGTGGCAGGGTATGTTGCGCAGCAACGCACC